>NZ_JANNYP010000224.1:0-7820 GCF_031410135.1 Armatimonas sp.
ACTGGACCAGTTTTCGGGGGGCAGCGCACTCCAGCCATAAGTGCAATCTTCCACCAAGACGAAAAAAGATTAAGTTTCATGATGCCTGTTCGTTAGTTTTAGGAGATTAGGTCGGTTGACCTTAACAGATTAAGGTCAACCTCAGAGCAACCTCCCGCAAGAACAGTGCCAGTGTTTAAGAGTTATAGTTTGATGCCCACTATGAGTCAACTTGCAAACAAGCAATTCCCGCGTGCCCGCCCTCTTTCTGCCCTTAACATTGCCTTCTTGGCGGAGCTGTTGACTGGTCAGGCAGCTCGGAGGTAAAATTGCCTCAGGAGGTTTCTTGTCATGGTTCGTCCTACTTTATTCGTCGGGCTTCTCTGCCTCATTGCCGTGGGTTGTGGAGGGGGAGGTGGTGCCACAGAGGGTCTCTCACCGGGAACAACCCGTGACGTACGCTATCTCTTTGACTCGCAAGGGCAGTGGATCGCTCTTCAGGCGGGAAATCTCATCTATGACACTCAGGCCAGAGCCATCGGCTGGGTTGCTCCACAGAGCCATGAGACCTTTCGGCGTGACGGCAGCTATCTGGGCTCGGTGACACCAGACAACCGACTGGTGCGGCTACAGCTACATCCCTGGAACGCCCTCCCTGTCTGGACACGCAACTCTACCTTATTAGGTCGCCCAGAGTTTGTGAGTGCGAGCACCTCTTGGATTGCTCCTATACTGCCTCCCTTTCCCCCTCTGACATCGGAGCAGCTCGCAAACTTAAACATTCCGCCACGCACCTCCCCGACCACTCTTCCCGAAGGGGCGATGGATACAGGCCTGCCTCCCCGAGAAAAATAAGGCAACGACGAGGGGAAGTCACGGATTTTTTGCGTTCTTCCGCGACTTTTTAAGCATCTGCGTGTCCCATTACGATAGAGAGGGAGACGGAGATCATCATGAAACGCACACAAGCACACAAATCCACCAAGCAAGTCGAGGCACTCAAGCGCCTGCCCTCGGCACTCTTTACCGCTGCCCTCTATCGGAGCGGCTCAGGGACGCACGCCGACCAAGAGGGCCGCTACAGCAAGCGCGAGCGTGCCCGCCACCGCGCCGACGAGCGCCGCGCAAAACTTAGCGCAGGAGAGTAGCTCCCCTCCGCCGAACTCTTTAGCGGAGGGTGGAGTTTATGCTTCTTTCAGGAAAAGTCGTGCTCGTCACTGGCGGCGGGCGTGGGATCGGGGCGGCGATCTGTCGGGTGCTGGCGCGCGAGGGGGCGCATGTAGCGGTGAACTACGGCAAAAGCGCGGAGAAGGCCGAGGCCGTGGCGGCTGAGATTGGTAACGGAGCCAAAGCCTACCAGGCCGATGTCATCGACGAGGCAAGCGTGGCTGCGATGATCGCTGCCATTGTCTCCGACTTTGGGCGCATTGACGGCGTCATCAACAACGCGATTGCGGGCGCACAGCCCGGCAAGCTGGGCGAGCACGGGTGGGCAGGCTACCAGAACATGCTGGACTACAACGTCAAAGCCGTCTACAACACACTCACGGCGGCGCGGCCTCACTTCCAAGCCCAAGGCGGCGGACGCGTGGTGAATATCGTCACCGAACTCTGGAACATGGCACCGGCGGGCTGGAGCATGTACACGGCGGGCAAAGGCGCGATGGTTGGGATGAGCCGCTCTCTCGCCACCGAGCTGGGGCCGGAGAACATCACGGTCAACATGGTGGCGCCCGGCTGGATGGCTGATGAGAAAGTGGATACCGAGAGCGAGGGCAGCAAGAACTTCGCCAAGTCCATCCCCCTGCGTGTCCACGGAAGTGCCGAGGAGATCGGCAACGGCTGCGTGTTCTTTTTATCGCACCTCGCCAACTATGTCACCGGCGTTTACTTGCCCGTTACCGGTGGGCGCATCACGCAGACAGGAATGTAGGAGAGAATTATGCCTTCTTTTGACGATGCGATGCAGCCCGCGTTGGCGCTTGGGCCGGGCGGCCTAATCGCGCTGGCGATGCTCCAGCGTGGCAATATTGTGGTGACACTCTCTCGCGACGGCGGCACGAGCTTTTCACCCCCTGTGGTCGCGATGGACTGCAACGGTCAGGCGCGCGGAGGCCGCCAGCGCGGGCCACGCATTGGCGTTGACAGCCGTGGCGTTATCACCGTCTCTGCGCCCGTTACGTTTGACGCCGACGAGCGCAAGAAGCGCTACCCCGCCCCGGAACTCTTTGCGGTGCAGTCAAAAGACGGCGGCAAGAGTTTCTCCGCGCCACTGCGCATCAACGCTATGGAGAAAAAAGCCCCCGAGGGCCTCCACGCACTCGCCGTCGGCTCAGACGGCGCGGTGCACCTCACGTGGCTAGACCGCTCCGAGCGCACCGGGCCGGGGCAGGATCTTTTCTACGCCCGCCTGGCGAGTGGCCGCGTCACCGATCGAATGACGCTGGCCCAGACCGTCTGTGAGTGCTGCGCTCCCGGGCTGGGTCTTGATGGCCGAGGCAATCCCACCGTCGCCTGGCGCGAGGGCGGCGATAAGGCGAGTCGGGAGATTTTTCTACGGCGCTCCGTAGATGCTGGCCGACACTTCTCCCCCGCCCAGCGTGTTAACACTGATCCTACCAAAGAAGCGGGCTGACCGATGTCTCTTCCGGCAGTTGCCGTGACACGCGACGCAAAGCGGGTACTCGTTGCATGGAAGCAAGTCAACAAAGATGCCCCGCATATCTCCTGGCGCGAGGCGACCGCCACTCCTCCCGACACCGACCTCCAGCTCCAACCCGGCGGAACACAAGACCACCCGCACCTTGCATTCGCGCCCAACGGCACCTGGGCGGCGGTCTGGGAAGAAACAAGAAGCGGCCAGCAGAGTGTCTGGTACCGCACATCTAATCCCAACGACAGAGGCAAGCAGCTCAGCGCTCCTAATACTGGCCAAGCCGCATTTCCCGTTCTGGTGATCGGTGCGCAACAGACCACGGTCGCCTACGAAACGAAGCAAGGCGAGCGCCTGAGCGTGGTCGTGCAGAAGCTCTAAACAACCATGCAGCGCCAACAATCACAGGCCATCTCTCCCGATGTTCAGGCCGTCGCCAAGGCGCTGCGTAAGAAAGAAGGAGGTGCCGACGAAGCCCTACGCCTCGTTGAGCACCTCCCCGATAAAGAAGCACTTGATCTCTTAGTTACGAGCGCAGCCTTTGGTCAAAAGCGCCTGGTACTCTTTACCTTGTTTTTCCTCGGACTACTCTTCCTCAGTGCTGTTGCCTGGATTGGCCTACTCTTTGGAACGCTCTCTCGAAGCAAACTGTCTTTTGAGAAGCAATTGACTCTGATTCTGTTCCTCTTTTGCCCACTACTGCTAGCTGCACTCTGTTTCAGCCACGCGAGGAAAAAAATCTGGAAACTGCTCTGAGCGAGTATGTCCCACAGGTTCAGCAAACCACCGCTGTAGAGCCGCTTTTGTGCTACCTCACTCGGCCTTTTCTACGCACGGATGCCAGGCGGAAGTGCTGGGAGGCGATCCGACCGTTGCTCTCACGCTTTTCTGATGAAGAGGCTCGCGCCCTTTCGCCTGAGTCCTGTGAATATCTTCATCGGCTTGTGGCTCACGGAAATAAGAATCTCCCTCCACTCTCTAGCACCGACAAAATAGCCATTCTACTTGTTCTGGCAGCACGACGCGAGGAAAGCACTCGGAAACTTATCGAAGCGCAGCGCGTCTACCCCGCCCTCCGGGAAGCCGCGCAGAGCATTCTGGAGGACTGGTAGTGTTCCAGAAGCAAACCACTTCTCCAGACGTTCAAGCCGTTAGCAAAGCACTCCGAAAAAAGAAGGTGCCGACAAAATTGGAACCGTCCCGCATCTCCAAGTTATCGTCTACTCCTCCACTGTTTAACCCCCATGAACAGTCCGGCTCCCACCACTGTCAGTACTCCGGCCTGGAGAGCCGGGTTGGGCACAACAAAAACAAGCGAATCTGACTCCACCACGAAGTACTCTACTCGCTGGTCGCGCATTCCCTGGGAGACAAAGCGCATTCGAAACTCGACCCGCTCTCCTGGCTTGATCTTGTCCATCAAACAGAGCGGAACGCATTTCCGATAGCTCTCTCCTGGCTTCAATGAGTGGGGCACCACAAAGTTCATCGAGCAGTTGATACCAGGAAGGCGAAGCTTTACGCTTGTTGTGAACCAGTTCTTATCCCAGCTACAGTTCCACTCTCCGAACGGGATCGTGGTTTTACCTGTGTTCGTCAAGGTACATTCCACCAACAGATCGTGGAGACTCTGCTCCATCGGGGAGGAGGGAGTGGCTCCGCGCGGGGCAAAGCGTGCCGTCAATTGGATATTCATGTCTGGTTAGTTCGCATATGCCCATCAAGGGTTCAAAGCTCCCCCGGTTGCTCCAATAGCATTACTCAAACGCGAGAAAGCGCTCGCGGAGGCCCTGGGGCGGCATCTCGCAGCTCTCTTTTTGGCCGAACCACTTGTAGCGATTCTTGGCGACGATTTTGTAGGCAGCGTCGCGCAGAGGGCGGGGCAGGATAATTCCCGCCCAGAGAAGCGAGACCGGCGCTTTCAGACGGCGGGCGATGCGGAGTGCGGCGGTGGATTGGTCGTAGACCTTGCCGTCCTCGATGAGCAAAATGGAGTTGAGGTAGGGAATACTTGCGCCTGCCTCGGCGAGGAGCTTTTGCGCCGTCTCGCTCTGGAGCGGGGCAAAGCGAAAGTAGCCCGCCGTGTCGTGGCGGAAGATAAAGCGCACACTTTTATCGCAGAGGTTGCAAACACCATCAAAAAGAACGATAGCCTGAGACATGGTCTCTCTATTCTATCGCTTACTGATTTAATCCACGAACAGCGTAAGGGGCTTGGACTTTAGCATGAGGGGCTTCTCTTTCTGTCCTTTGAGAGGGCTAGCCACAAACGTGACCTCATACGGGATTTTCTCGCCAGAGCGTGCCTTTGGAAAGCTCAGCGTGATCTGCGTATCGTAGGTCTGACCAGGCAAGAGCCGAATAGGGCGCACACTATTGCTTGCCCCCCTCTCGGGGAGCACTACCAGGCGTGGATCGCTAACTTTCCAGTTCCAGCCCTGCTCTCGGGTCCACTCACCAAAAGTGACAGTCATCTTGCCCTCGTTTGTGAAGCGACACATTAAAGACTCGGTGCGGCTTTTATCGTTACGCCAGATTGAGGCTGGCCCAGTGCCACCGTGGAGCTGCCGGATGAGAAGTGTGACTTTCGGTTCCATGCCGCTTTAGTTCCTTTTTTTCTCATGCAGGTTCAAGGCTCTTCTCACATTCATCACCCACCCCCAGAGCCAGAAGCCACCGAACAGCCCGACACCGTAGGAGATATTGTGGGTGACAAGATCCGCACTAAAGGCAGCGACACGGTCGTCGGGGAGGCTTTCGGGGAGAATATGGCGCGGGGCAGTGAAGCCAGTCATACGAGCAATCAGCAGACCGGTCATGGCGCAGGTGAAAGTAATCACAAGGAGCAAGAGCAAGGGGCGCAGTAGCTCGCGGGCCGTTCGCTTAGGCCACGGGCCGACACGGGCGCAGATCGCGAGTGGAATTCCCAGCATCACACCAACCCACCAGGTGGCGACGATGCCCCAGAAAAGCCCGAGCACGGTCGGAGTCCAGGGAATGTTTGTCGGGGAGAAGTGCCCAATGGTGAAGTACTCGATGCAGACCCGCGCCGTGATCTGGTCGTGGACGATGCCATAGGCGCAGGAGAGCCCGATAGTCAGGGCGATGATCTTGAAGGCTTCACGCATGGACTACTGTATCGCTAATCGAGCCGGGAATCGAAGCCTTTCACCTCGACGGGGCCATACTTGGTCTGGACGGTTCTCGTCAGACGGTCGTGGCGGGCGAGCTCCGCCTGAAGTGTTGCTTTGTCGTGCACTTGCTCGAAGCGCTTGTCTTCCTCCCGCTGGCGGCTCCAGGCACACAGCTCCCAGATTCCTGCACAGATCAGAAGTGGAATCAGCATGATCCCGAAGATGCCTTGGAGGAGAATTCCAAGGCAGATAAGCAGTATGCCCCCAGAAATCAGTGCAATTCGGCGCTGGCCAGTGGGAGTCTCCCAGAAGGAGGAAGTGGGCTCTGCTTCCATGGGTGGCTCAGGCGGCGGAGCGACTGCGACACGTACAATTAGCGACTTGCCACAGCTCAGGCAGGTAAAGTCGGTCTTGAGGTTCTGCGCTCCACAGCTCGGGCAGACAATGTGTTCCATAGGGGTTTTGACCCGCTAACCTGTGATCTGGTTGCGCTCGCAGTAGACGCCGCGAAAGAGGCTCTGGCGCAGGGGCGGCATGTCGGCGAGGAGCTCGGGGTGCGGCTGCCACTCGTGCCACTTGGCCCCGACGGTGTTGTAGCAGTTGAAGATCGCCACTCGGTCCCACTCAGAGTTCGTCCAGCGCGCCCCCGAGTGGCAGATGGCCTCAGTGAAGATCAGGCATGAGCCCGCCGGGCACTCATAGTCCTCCCAGTGCGGCGAGTGCCTATCGCCCCAGACCGACTGAGGCGCAGGGAACGCGGCTTTGTGGCTCCCCGTGAGAAAGACCGTTCCCCCCTCGCCCTTGCGCACCGGATTCAGCTCCCAGACCACGCGGGTCAGCGCGGAGCTAATCGCCCCCGGACGGCAGCCGTAGTGGTGGGAGTTCCCGTGGAAGTTGAACATCCCCCCGCCACCGTGCGGGCTGTAGTTGTCGTGGCCCTCGGCGCGGATCGTGAGAAACGTCCCCTCCAGCCGAAAGCCGTAGCCACTCTCGCTAGCCGTGTGCTCGTAGGCGACCAGCTCGTTCATAAAGCCCACCACTACCGGATGGTCAGTGAGCTTTTGCAGCGGCCCGCCCACCGAGGAGCGCTGCGCCAGTGGCACGTCGTTTTTGTCTTTGTGGAGCTTGTAGCAGAACTCCTTCAGCTCCGCGATCTCATCCACAGAGAGCACGCTGGGAATCAGCATCCAGCCGCGCAGATCAAAAAAGTAGCGCTGCTCCTCCGTGAGCGCAATCGTAGGCAGCCCATCGGCGTTCTTACTAGGCATCGTCGTTGACATGAAAAAATCCTCCTAAAATTTAGAGACATCCGTACGGGAATCAGAGAGACCAATTAACGTGTAGACGAGCATCTTTCCCTTACCTTTGATCAAAGTCTCCTGCGGCTCCTCAAACGTAAAGTCCGCACCCAGTAGCGCTTGCGTTACCTCGGTCACCTGGATCTGCCCCGCGGTGCCCTGAGATTCCATCCGGCTGGCGGTATTGACCGTATCGCCCCACAGATCGTAGGTGAACTTATTGATACCAATCACTCCCGCAACAACTGGCCCCGAGTTCAAGCCAATACGTAGTTGGAGGGATTCCCCATTCGCACGCGAAAAACCTGCAATGACACCGCGCATCTCCAGAGCCATCTTCGCCGCATCTTGCGCATGGTTTGCTCGGGGTTCGGGTGCGCCCGCGACAGCCATGTAGGCATCACCGATGGTCTTGATTTTTTCAAGCCCGTATTTCTGGGCAAGCGTGTCAAATGCAGAGAAAACCTCATTGAGCAACGCCACGATCTGCTCAGCAGAAAGCTGCGCCGCCAGAGGCGTAAAGTTGACAATGTCCGCAAAGAGCACCGTTGTGGCGGGAATGCGATCGGCAATCGTGGCGGGGCTCTCTTTGAGCCGGTGGACGATCACGGTGGGCAAGATATTGTGGAGAAGCGTATCAGACTTCGCTCGCTCTTGTTCCAGTAGGAAGTTGACAAGAAACGTCTCACGGGAAAGGCGCTCCTGCACCAGCGAGAGCATCGTCAACATCGTAAGCGGGACAAGCGACGCCTGTAG
>NZ_JANNYP010000225.1:0-2617 GCF_031410135.1 Armatimonas sp.
CCCCCGTGGTTCTGGATGCTACTACGGGCAAACTCAAGCGCAAGCTACGGGTAGCACCGGATCGTAGTATTTTTAATATCGCCCTCTCGCCCAACGGCAAGCAGCTCGTCTTTCAGCAAAACAATCAACTTGTCCTGCGCGACCTCGCCACCGACAAGACACTCGCCAAGCAGACCGTCGAGGTGCCCTACCAAACCAACCCCTTCCGCTTCCTCCCCGACGGCAAGCGTTTTCAGTTTGGCGAGAAGATCTGGACTCCTGGCACACCTGGCCTGGAAACCACTTTAGATATCCCCCGTGCAGCCTACTCGCCGGAGAATAACCGTTTTGTCACTCTGGAGGAGCGTGGTGGTAAGAACCAGCGCCACCCTCTAGGCAGGATTCTCTCCTATCTCAAGAATCAGCCCGATGTCACGCTCGAAGGCTAAGACGGGCTGGTGAGCATTCCACGACCTCTCGGAGTTGCGTTAGGCTACCTTGGGGCACTGGCGGGCCTGGGTGGGATTGGCTTTTTTGCCTATCGAAGCCTTCTGGAATCCCCTTTTCGCGGACAGATTGTCGAGTCCGCTCAGTTCTCTCGCGATGGAAAGATATTATTCGGGACGGGCTATCTCTCAAAACCTGAGACAACCGAGTTCTATCTCTATGCTTGGGAGACGGACACCGGCCACCTGCGCTGGAAAAAGCCGCTCTCTCCCGAGGGTGTCGGCGAGCTCTCGGTCTCGCATGATGGAAAGCACCTACTAACCACACAGTATGGTGTCCTCACGCTCTACGATGCGACCACGGGGTCTCTCGTGCGGAAGATTCCTTTCCCGGAACCCAAAAACGTCTTAGTTCCCCGCCACAACTCCGCAGCGCAGTTCATTGCTGATGATAAAGAGATCCTGGTGTGCAATCTCAATGACACCCTGATGGCACTCGACACTGCGACCGGCAAGCAGCTACGCACGTTTAAGCACCGTCCTCAAGACCAAGGCTTTGCACTCTCTCCAGACGGAACGCAATTGGCGCTCTTTGAAAAGGAGACGCTCTTGCTGCTTGACCCCAAAACAGAGAAGACGCTTCTGGCACAGAGTACGAAAAACGACACCGGCCTTCGTGGCGTTATCTATCCCGTCAGATACTTCCCCGATGGCAAGCTCGTGCGAGTCGCCGACCAGGTCTGGAACCCTGCCGTGCGGGGGCTCCGTCCGCTGAACCGCGATCCCAAGAACTCGGAGTACGACGAATTTATCACCTCGCCCGATCAGAAACAGCAAGCGGATTTGGAGTACCAGGGCGGCAAGGGAGTGCACTATCCGCTGGGAACAATCAAGACCCGAGACGGAAAGAACGTGACTCTCGAAGGCAAGACGGGCTGGTAGGGTAAACTCTTAGACATGCCTTTCTCTGAGATTCTGGGCCAGGAACCCGCGATTGCCACGATCAAAGCCGCACTGGAGCGCGATGCCGTGCCGCAGGCGTATCTATTTGTGGGGCCGGAGAGTGTGGGCAAGACCACGACGGCGCTGGCGTTTGTGCGGGCACTCTTTGGCAATACCCCCGTGCACAACAAGCGCATCACGGAGAACCAGCACCCGGATTTGACGCGCATCGCCCCCGACGGTGAGCTGACGCGTATCTGGCAGCTCTGGAACCGTCCCGGCCACCCGACCGGCGCTCTGGAGAACCTGAGCTTTGCGCCGATCAACGCGCCGCGCCGGGTGTATTTGTTCGAGCGGGCCGAGACCTTTAACGAAGAGTCCGCCAACTCGCTCCTCAAAGCCCTAGAGGAGCCGCCGCGCTACGTCCAGTTTATTCTCTGCGCCCCCAGCATCACCAGTGTCCTGCCCACCGTTCTCTCCCGCTGCCAGGTCGTGCGCTTCTCCGCCGTGCCCCGTGAGATGATTCAAAAAGCGCTCATAGCACGCGGCATTCCCGATGCGGCCACGCTGGCCGCCTATGCCGAGGGTGCACCAGGCCGAGCCTTCCGCCTCGCCGAAACTGGAGAGCTTCAAGATCAGCGCGGCCAGCTTTTAGACTTAGCGCACCGAATCGCCCTCTCCCCGCCCATCGCCGCGTTTCGGCTTGCGGAGGACTTGCGAAAGCTCGCCGCCCCACCGAAAGCCAAGAAGGGTGAGGAAGATGCGGAGGAGAAATCGTCGCGTGGGGACATGGGCCGGGCGCTGGATGTGCTGGCCGCCTGGTACGGCGATCTGTTACAGCTCTCCCTCCGTGGCCCCGATGCCCCGATTCTTCACACCGACCGCCGCACGCAGGCCCGCGAAGCCGCCGCAAGATATCGCCCCGAGCAGCTCGCGCAGTGCCTGGAAACCCTCTTTAAGTTCCGGCGTCACTTAGCACGAAACGCCAACGCCCAGCTCGCTACTGAGGCGCTGCTGATGAAGCTGGCTCCGCGATAAGTGCATCAAGGATCAGAGCGATCTCCGGGGCACTCCAGTCCCAGTAGTGCGTGTGTGCCCCCTCCCCGATACCAACTTCCTCGATTGCTCCCGAGACAACACCTCGGTTGTAGACCCACTCGGGAGCATCCACTCCATTTTCCTGTAAGAGCCGCCGCCCCACATAGTCACCGCTACGGTAGGCATTGACCCACTTTACGACTCCGAGGAGT
>NZ_JANNYP010000226.1:0-2085 GCF_031410135.1 Armatimonas sp.
TGTCATTCAAGCTGCCTTCGGGCAAGTGCTTCAGCAAAACGCTTCGCCACTTTGGTACCCGGACGAGCCTGCAACGACGCTTTATATCCTTGCTTCACGTCGCAATTTCAGGCCTTCCGACTGAGAAGAGTTTTTCCAGAAGAGATGTCTCTAAAATAGGTTCACACCTTACTCACCTTTATAAGGTGTTTTTCGTCTTTTCTGCTTCGAGTTTTGATATAATACCCCTGTAATGACCGAGAAGCCTTCTGTGATGACCCCGAATCCTTCTGTGATGAGCGAGCAAGAAGCTGCCCAGTACCTGTCTGTAACCGCCCGTACTCTTCTGAATTATCGAAAGTCTGGGCGTCTTTCCTACCGCCTCGCCCAGGGCAAAACTCGCCCCGTTATCGAGTACGACAGGGCCAACCTGGAGCGCCTGAAGGCCGAGCTTATCGCCCGCACTGAGGTTCCCAAAACTCCCAAGCCCACCCGGCTTAAGCGGGTCACTTTCGGGCTCGCCGCTCACGATTATGAGGAGCTTTCAGGGGAGGCTAAGAAGTACGACATGAAGCCGGGCGAGTACGCTCGCCGCCTAATGCGTGAGTCTCTGGAGAGCAACTTAAAGGGTGAGATTCGGGAGCTTCACACTAAAGATGCTAAGAGCCGCGAGGAACTCAAGCGGCTTCGCAATGACGTTGCGGGAGCGTTTGAGGCGCTCCTTGAGTTCATGAAGCTCTCGCCTGAAGAGGCCAGCCAGTGGGTAACGGAGAACCTGAGGTAGTCACATGCTTTCTATTGGAGTGATGGCACAGGGACAGTCGTCCTACTATATCGGCCTTGCGCGTCAGGACTACTATATGGACGGCGGGGAGCCGCCAGGAATCTGGCATGGGCAAGGAGCGGAGGCGCTCGGGCTCGTGGGGCAAGTGGATGGCCAGCAGCTCACAAGGGTCTTTGAAGGGTTTCATCCCGTAAGCGATGCAACGCTCGTGGAGCTTCAAAATGGAAAGGGTCACCGGCCTGGTTGGGATCTGACTTTCTCCGCGCCGAAGTCCGTTTCGGTACTCTGGAGCCAGGCGGACCAATCAACGCGAGAAGCCATTCAAGACGCCCAGCTTGCCGCTGTAAAAGTTGCGCTTGATTACCTTGAGAGTTCCTGTGAAGTGGCACGGCGCGGGAAGGGGGGGCAGCAGCACGAGCTAGGCAAGCTCATTTATGCGACCTTTGAGCACGGTACCAGTCGCGCCCAAGACCCGCAGCTCCATACTCACGCGCTTCTTCTGAATATCACTCAGCGCCAGGATGGGACATTTGGGACACTGGACGCCCAGGATATTTTCAAGTCCAAGATGCTCGCTGGAGCGATTTACCGCGCTGAGTTTGCCTACCAGTTAGAGCAGAGCGTAGGTATCGAGGTGAAGCGCGACGGGATTTACTTTCAGGTGAGCGGCGTTCCCAAAACGCTCTGTGATGAGTTCTCCAAGCGGCGGGCCGAGATAGAGACTGTCCTTCAGGAGAAGGGGTGGGACAGCCCCGAGGCGGCGGCGTTTGCAGCTCTTTCAACCCGAAGTGTGAAAGGGCATGTGCCTCGTGAGGAGCTGCTTGAGAAGTGGCACGAGTTTGGTCGTGGGCACGGCTGGAGTCAGGCGCAGACCTACGATGTCATTGGAAAGCCTGTGCCAGAGCGTGATCCCAAGGTGCAGCTCGCCCAGGCGCTCGGGGAGGTTCAGGGCAAAGTCACCGAGCAGTCCAGCACGTTCTCAGAGCGCGAGTTCCTGCGCCGGATGGTGGAGGCCGCGCCAGGGCGGGGCATCCGGGCCAATGATGCAATATCCCATGCTCAGAAGCAGCTTCACGATAGCCCGGAAATCATCTACCTGGGAGAGCAGCGAAGTTCCTTGGGAGGGCAACGCGGTGAGTCGCGTTTTACGACCCGCGAGATGCTCGAAATAGAAAAAAGCATCTTTGATGCGGTTGAGAAAAGCCGCACTGCTCCCTCGTGTGGAGTCCGCGAGAGCGTGCTCACGGGAATTATTGCGTCTCGAAAGAGCTTTTCTGAGGAGCAGACCGACGCCCTTCGACACATCGCCGAAGAGAATGGGG
>NZ_JANNYP010000227.1:0-14288 GCF_031410135.1 Armatimonas sp.
TCGTCGGGCAACCGCCGATCAGCTCTCCGTCCTGATCGTCCGCCTGATCACCACGCGACGCGGCGTCTCGACGCGGACACGACTGCGCGAGTTCGGCATCGCGAGAAGCTCCTCGGTCGGCATCTCACTCATTCGCGGCAGCTCGCGAAGCATCCCCTCCATAGGCACTCGCATGAAGTGGGACAGATTCGGTAGCCCGGTACGGGCTTTGCGGCGGAACGCCACGGCAGACGCCGGTTTCCAACCGGCGGAAAGGAAATCCCCCCACCGCCGCCGAACGGTAGCGGCATGAGCGACGAGAAGACAACGGACGACTACGCGCTGAAGGCGAGCGTCCAGCAGAGTGTGGCCGCGCCGGAGCTGCCGTATCTGCCCCCTAAACCCAAGACGTACTCCCCCAAGATTGGGCTCATCGCCTGCGGCGGGATCACCCAAGCGCACCTGAGCGCGTACAAAGCACAGGGCTACGAGGTCGTCTCGCTTTGTGATGTGGATATCGAGAAAGCCGAGAAGCGCCGGGCGGAGTTCTACCCCGAGGCAAAAACAACGACGGAATTTGAGGACATTCTGCGCGATCCCGAGATCGAGGTTGTGGACATTGCCTCGCACCCGCGCGAGCGCCTGCCGCTGGTCGAGGCGGCGCTGATGGCCAAGAAGCACGTGCTCTCACAGAAGCCCTTTGTCCTGAGCTTGGACGAAGGCGAGAGGCTCTGTGCACTCGCCGATGCCAATGGGGTCAAGCTGGCGGTGAACCAGAACGGGCGCTGGGCACCGCATTTTTCCTACATCCGTGAGGCGGTGCAAGCCGGGCTGATCGGCGACGTAATCTCAGCCCATGTCGGGGTGCACTGGGATCACACGTGGGTGAAAGGCACGGCGTTTGAGAACATCTACGACCTAGTCTTCTACGATTTTGCCATCCACTGGTTCGACTTTGTGAGCACGCTGATTCCGGGTAAGGCACGCTCGGTCTACGCCACCCGCGCCCACGCCGCCGGGCAGACCATCGGGCCGCCGATGCTGGCGCAGGCCATGGTGCAGTTCGACGGTGGCCAGGCCTCGCTGGTCTTCGATGCCCATGTCAAGCACGGCTCGCTGGACCAGACGTTTGTCGCAGGCACCAACGGCACGCTCACTAGTACCGGCCCGGATCTCGGCACGCAGACTGTCACACTGACGACAGCGGCGGGAGTCGCCACGCCAAATCTCACGGGGACGTGGTTCAACGATGGTTTCAAGGGCACGATGGGTGAGCTGCTCTGCGCGATTGAGGAGAACCGTGAGCCGCGCAACTCGGCGCGCAGCAACCTCGCCAGCCTCGCGCTGTGCTTTGCCGCGATTGCCAGCGCCAATGAGAACGCGCCCAAGACCGTCGGCGAGGTGCGTACGCTTCCCGCAGGCAGCGCACCAGGAGTTTAGATGAGTTTCCCCCGTGTCGCCGTCTTCTTTGAGGCCGACTTTCCCATCTACGGTGTCAGTGCCCAGCTCACACCGCGCAATATAGTGCACGATCTGAAGGCCGCTGGCTTTGAGGCAGAACTACTTGATAGCGCCGCCCTCGCCGATGCAGGGCGGTTTACTGCGCAGCGCTTTGCGGCACTGATCCTGCCACAGGGAAATACGTTTCCCAAGGTGGCGTTTGCCAATCTCAAGAAGTTTCACCAGGAGCGCGGCTCGCTGATTACGTCGGGGATTCCGTTTACACACCCCGTGATTCGAAAAGACGGCGCGTTTGTGGACACAGGCCACGAGGATGCGCCCGCGCGGTTTGGCGAGAACGGGATCGGTGTCGGGGGGTTTGCAGGACCAGGCAAGACAACCGCACCCGCGACCATTGCGCCCGGCGATCCGCTCCGGCTCAAGGGCATTGTCACAGAGACGCCACTTCCCCGTCCGGCACCGCAGTGGCTTGATCCCAGGTCGCTCCCCAAGGGCGTGCGGTGCATTCCCGCTCTCGGCGATGCGGCGCGGCCTCTGGTCGCGCTGGTGGTTCATGAGAGCGGGCCGTTTTCCGGTGCGGTGGACGCCTGGACCTATCGTCTCGGACAGCGGGATCGTGAGGGCTACGAGAGCCAGCAACTCATTGTCCGGGCGACTGTCGCGGCCTTGGCCCAGGCAGGAAAGCTCAGCGCCAGCGAGACAACAAGCGCGTTTCGCCGCCTGGATGCACTGCCGCGCCCCGCGGTCTACACCGATATCGTGCTTCCTAGCGTGCCCCGGCGCTACTCCACGTTCCAGCCGAAGATGCCGCCACCCGCCCGCCAGCTTCACGTCGCAGATATTCGCGCGTGCACGCCCGAGGAGAAAGTGCTGCTGTTCTCACTCCAGGGCCTAGTGAACCGCACCCAACCCCGAATCTACTTCCTCACCGACAACGACGATATGCTCTGGCTCGACGAGTTACAGCGGCAAGGTGCAACCGACAAACCACTCATGGTCAGCGATCCGTTCTCGCTCCTAGAGACCTTCAAGAAAGAATATCGTGGTGCGGTGCTCTGCGACCCGAAAGTCTACGCCTCGCCGTGTGTGGCGGTCACGCTGGCTGGGCAGGAGAGTTTGCTCGTCTGTAAGACGCCGGAGCTGGCGAAAAAGCGCAAGCTGACCATCAAGGCCGACCTGCGCGGGAAGTTCGCCGATAATGCCGCTGCCTTGCGCTACATCCGCACCAAGCTTATCTCCAAACAAGACCCGTATCTGACCTGTAGCCTCGATCCAACGCGCTTTGACCAAGGTGGACTGGACCACCTGATCGCATCTAGAGCATCCGTGTTCTGGATCACGGGGCCGAAGGCGGCGCACCTCCCGGGCGCGGACATGGCGGCGGAGCTAGAGGAGCTGCGGGCCTATCTGGCCAAGCTCCCGCTCGGGGCCGTGGTGCGCGGGTTCTGGTGGCACGAGGACGGCATGGGGCTGCAAGAAGACGATGGCGTAGCGCTGGGGAGCCGCTTTGGCAAGATCACGCTGGTGAGCGATCTGATCACGAATCTCTCGGTCCATAGCGGTGTCCCGGCGACCACGCTCAAGCAAAAGCCGCGCCCCGCGCCGCCCAAGTTCGACCCGACCAAGGTCTATGTCTGCTTCACCATGAGCGATGGCGACAATCTCTGCACCTGGCGCGGCTACTTCCGGCGCTACTTCGAGGACCCCGTGCGCGGCCAGATCCCGGTCGGCTGGGGCATGGGGCCGACACTGATCGACCTCGCCCCGACCTGGGCACGCTGGTACTACGAGCACGCCACTCCCAATGACGAGTTTATCTGCGATGTCTCCGGGGTCGGCTATATCTACCCACCATCGTGGGGCACGGCGCTGAAAGAGAGCGACGAAGCGTTTCGCTACTTCTATGGTCGGACACAGGACTACATGAAAAAAATGGACATGGCCACTGTCCGCCTAATGGATGTCGATGCTGCCGATATAGCTAAGGTCGGCGCACTCTTTCCCCAGAGCATGTACCTGATGCCCGACTACGGCCACGCAGGCGTCACCAACTACCACGAGCTGACCTACACCCTCCCCACCGGCCAGAGTGTCTTCCGCGCAGCCACCAGCGGCAGCGGCCCGGAGCACTTCGCACAACAAATCCGGGAGCGGGTGGGCCAAAACCGCCCCGCGTTTATCAATGCCTTCATCTGGAACTGGGGCTCCAAGCTCGGCGATCTCAAGAAGACAATGGAAATCCTCGGCGACGACTTCGTCGCTGTGACTCCGTCGCAGCTTGAGTCACTGTACCGCCGCTGGGATCTTTTGTAGAGCCTCTTGATATCTTCAGGGGCTCTACAAACAATCCGGCAAGCCCGCACGGTAAACGTGTGGCTATCGGCACCCGGATGCGGAGGAACGACGCCCCATAGCCAGACATTTACCATCCGGGGTATAACGTCTTTGTGACGAGCCTGCACGCCGCTGACTGCGCGGCGCTCGGGGTGCCCTACGAGGTGAACCTTCGCACCTCGACTCCCACACTCATGAACAAACGGGGCTAGTGGTCTTCAGCCAAGCCTCTTTCGGGTGCGAGCCCCCCATTTATTTCATCAGCACGATAGAAGAGATTGCCACGATACGCACTTCGGAATGTCTGCGGCGTAGCGGCAAAAAGTTCCTCCTGAGTCAGCTCAAAGAGGTCGCCATCCTCGGGACCATAAACCCAAGAATCACTCTCACTTGGCCAAACATATTCGCTGAGATGTTGCAGCACCTCCCTGCTTGTAGCAACGAGTATCCACCCTTTTTGGAGATGCCTTTCAAACTTCATCTCAGTGAAGAAGCCATTCAAGGGAGACTCAAAACAATACAACCAGAGGCTCTCTTCGATCTCATAGAACTCAGCGGAAAACTCCTCTGCTTCCACAGGGACAACGGTCTTTGCTAAGACAGAAACTCCACTGACCAGACTTTGCTTGTCTTCCTCAAGCTGAGTCAACTTCCTCTCCAAAAGTTGTTCCCGTTCAGCGCGTCCCAGTGCCATTTCTTCTAATTTTTGTTGCAACAAAGCCGCATAACTTGTCCAGAAAAAGAGAAGTATCAAAACAGCAGAAACAACCGCAATGCCAAGCGTTCTTGGGTCTGACAATATCGCCCAAGTAGCAGCACCAACAACGGCCAGCGAAACCACAAGACCAATCCGCCAGTACTCGGGATCTAGGCATCTTTTTTTGGAGCGCAGGGAGTTCAGCTCCTGTTGATGTGCGACGCTCAGGGCCTCCAACTTTTCCCGTTCTTCGTCGGTGAATGCGCGGGTGAAATATGTGATGGCCACAGTGTATTGTACACTGAGACAGCCATGCAGATTTCGGAGAAACTAACCTATTGGTCGAGTGAGAGTGCCTGGTTGGCACGCTTGGAGGCAAGCGACCTTGGGATCGCTCCTGATCCGACACTTTGCTTTCCCCTAGAAATCCAGCTTCCTGGTACGCCCGATGGCTTTGATGCCGCTCACCTGCCCTTTGTCGAAATAGCTCTCCCACAGCTTCACTCTCTTCTTGAGGCGGCCACACGCTACCTCGCGGCCTTTGTACGAGAACCACAAGAAGACTTCTGTCTGGAAGGACTCTCCTTTGGAAGCGCACCAGGCGAGCTTGAGCTACTTCTGACCTACACCCACGACATCTACGGACTGTGGCGAGTGCGCTTTCACCACGTACCGCATCAAGGCTTTCAGATTTTCTACTTTTCCCGCGAACAAACCTAGCCCCTCCATAAACCCGAGCGGAGCGAGGCGGCGGAGGCACGACGCCCTATAGCCGGACGTTTACCGTCCACGCAAACGCGCCCCCCACGCGAACGCACCCCATAGCCCAATGATCTCTGTCCGGGGTATAACCCTAGGCGATGAACCTTCTGATTACGGGAGCGACGGGGATTGCGGCGGCGACGGTGCGGCTTGCCATGGCGGCGGGTCATAAAGTTTTTGTGACGAGCCTGAATGCCGACGACTGTGTGGCGCTAGGCGTGCCGTATCTGGCGGCGGACTTGACGGACTCGGTGCAGGCCGATGCGGCGGTCGCGGTTGCGGTGCAGACACTCGGGAGCTTGGAGGGGGTGTTCTGCGTGGTAGGCGGCTCGGGGCGACGGTTTGGCGATGGGCCACTGGATGCCTGCACCGATGAGGGTTGGCAGCAGACTTTTGCGCTCAATCTGGACACAACCTTTCATATCGCCCGCGCCGCACTTCGTCAGTTTCTGGCGCAAGGCAGTGGCGGGAGCTTAGTTTTTACGGGCTCGGTGCTGGCATCGCACCCGGAGCCGGGGAAGTTTGCGACGCATGCCTACGCGGCGAGCAAAGGCGCGATTTTAAGCTTGGTGACAACCCTAGCGTCCTACTACGCGCCGCAGAAAATCCGCGTGAATGCGGTCGCGCCGGGGCTTGTTCGTACTCCCATGAGCCAGCGGGCACAGGGCGACGCGGAAATTCTGGAGCTGATGCGCACCAAACAACCCCTCGCCGAGGACTTGCTCGACGCGGATGAGATCGCAAACGCCGCGCTTTTTTTGCTCAGCGAGAGCGCTGCGCAGATCACTGGGCAGATACTCACGGTAGACGGCGGCTGGTCTGTATCGTAGAATGAGGGCGTGAGTAGTCCAACCCTTTCGTATTTGCAAGCCTGCCGCCAGATGGTCGAGACCGTGGCGGCACAAGAGGCGGCGATGCAACAAGCCGCCGCGCTGTTCTCGTCCACGATTCAGACCGGGCGCATGGTGCATGTCTTTGGCTCCGGTCATAGCCGGATGATGGTCGAGGAGATGTGGCCGCGCTACGGCTCGTATCCAGGCTGGAACCCGCTGGTCGAGCTTTCGCTGAGTTTTCATAACTTAGTCGTGGGTGCCAACGGCCAGCGTCAGGCAATGTTTCTGGAGAATGTCTCCGGGCTGGCGGAGCAGATTCTGCGCAACTTTGACCTCAAAGCCACGGACTCCGCGCTGATTATCTCGTCGTCGGGATGTAGCCTGGTGCCCGTCGAGATGGCCGAGGGCTTTCAAAAGCGTGGGATTCCCGTGGTGGCGATTGTGTCGAAGGTTCATGCGGAAGCGTCGGCGAGTAAGCGTAGCGACGGCAAAAAGCTCATGGACTTCGCCGAGATCGTTCTGGACACCGGCGCTCCTATTGGCGATGCGCTGGTGCAGATTCCCGGCATGGAGATGAAGGTCGCCCCCGGCTCGACCGTCGGCGGTGCGATGCTCATCAACTGCATGAAAGCCGAGACCGCCAAGCTCCTCACCGAAGCAGGCCAGCCGCCTCTTGCCCTCGCAGGAGCTGTAGTAGTGGGTGCTGAGCGCTCCGCTGAGATCTTCCAAGCCGCCTACGATGAGCATGCACACCGGCTCGCAAGGCTCTACGCAAACGTAGGATCCGCCGGTTAAAAACCGGCGACTACCCGTGCCAGAGCTTGCTGTCGTTGAAGTAGTCCGGCGTCTTGGCCGCAATCTCACGCCCATCGCGACCGGGCTGGGTGTACTTGGTAAAAAACGCATCCAAGCGCTCCCGTAGCTCCGCAGCAATCGCCGCATTCTTAGGATCGCCAAGCACGTTCTTTGTCTCCCGAGGATCGCGCTCTAAATCATAGAGCTCATCGCCCGTGGCTTGCGGGGTATAGCGTGTGATCAGCTTCCACTTGGGGGTTCGGATCATCCGCGCGGTGCCGTACTCACAGAAGCTCGCATCGCCCCACTTGCTATCGACGGCGTTTCCCAGCAAGCCCAGGTAGCTTCGTCCCGGACCGTCGTAGCCGCTTATTGAAACACCTGCGCCCCCCAGCACCGTCTGGAAAAGATCGCAGTGGCTTGCCGGGGCCGCGCTCACCGTTCCGGGAGCGATCTGACCGGACCAGCGCAGGACGCAGGGCACCTGGATGCTCTCGTCGAAGAAGTTTGGCGGGTGGGTCGCGTTGCCCTTGAAGTACAGCCCGTGGTGCCCGTTCATGTGCCCGTGATCACCTGTGTAGACCACCAGCGTATTGTCTAGCTCCCCAATCCCATCGAGATAGTCGAGCACCAGCCCCACTTGCTCATCGATCATCTCCACCGCGGCGTAGTACTGCTCCAGCCGTCGCCGGTGCTCTTTCGCCTCAGGGAGCTTCCCTGGCACCCGCGCCGCGTTCCCGACGTACTTTTCCTTGGGAATATCCGAGAACGTGTCTCTCGCATGGCTCTCGACTAGCCGCTCCGGATGCTGCGTAAACGGCGAGTGCGTGTCCACGTGCCCTATGAAACAGAAGAACGGACGGGATTTATCGCGCTGCGCTAGGAACTCCAGCGCTTTTTTGGTCACAAACGGCGCTCGGTGGCCCGTGTGCTCGACGGAGACTCCGTTATGCGTGAACTTGCAGACGCCTTTATGGGGATACTGTTCTTTGTTCTCGCCCAGATAGTCATCGAAGCCCGGCTGCTTCTCCCAGCTTGCGCCGCAGTGCCATTTTCCAAAGTGCCCCGTCTGGTAGCCCGCCGCTTTCAGGCGCTCCGCTAGATTCACTTCATTTTGCAAGCGGATCTGGGGCCGCGACGGCTCGTTGATCCAGTCGTGGATTCCGTGCTGGCTGGGCATCCGCCCCGTCCAAAAGCACGCCCGCGCGGGCGAGCACACCGGCCCCGGCGTGTAGGCATGGGTCATCCGCGCTCCCGTGCGAGCAATAAAGTCCATCGCAGGCGTGTGCAGCTCTTTATTGCCCGCACAGCCCATCGCCCACGGCCCGTGGTCGTCGGTGAGAAAGACAAGAATATTGGGTTGTTTCACTTTGGTGCTTTGAGCCCTTCCAGAAGCGCTTTCATTTCGACGACGATCTTTGCTTGCGCGGGGTCGTTCGCAAGGTTTTTATGCTCTTTCGGATCGGCAATATGGTTGTAGAGCTCGGCCTGCCCCGTGCCCCACTCGGTGTAGCGCCAGCGGTTGGTGCAGACGGAGTAACCCATGCCCCCTTCTTTTGGCGGGCGCTGGGTCTGGGTCAGAGCGGCGGTTTTATGGGTAGCTTTCGGGTTGTTCAGAAGCGGCACGAGGCTCTTGCCATGAAGCGCTCCCGCAGGCTTGAGGCCCGCGAGTTCGAGCAGGGTCGGGTAGAGATCCACGGTCTCGACGACGCGCTCACAGCCCTTTCCCTTTGCTTTCTGGTTGGGTGCGGCGACGATCATCGGGACTCTTGCGGACTCCTCAAAGAGGCTCTGCTTTTGCCACTGGCCATCGTGCTGACCGAGAAGATAGCCATGATCGCCCCAGAGCACCACTACCGTGTTTTTCTCTAGGCCCAGCCGCTCCAATGCCGCCAGCACCCGCCCGACTTGTGCGTCCATAAACGAGATCGAGGCAAAGTAAGCTTGCAGTGCCTTTTTCTGGTCGTCTAGGGAGATGCCGTAGTTGGCGGGGGTCACCCGAAACGCCGGGGCGGGCACAGTCAGGCGGTCGTCAGGGCGAGGCGGCTCCGGGGTGAGTTTCTCCGGCGGGTACATGTCGAAGTACTTTTTCGGCGCGACATAGGGCGTGTGGGGCCGGTAGAAACCAACGCCGAGAAAGAACGGCTTCCCCCCCGACTTGTACTTCGTCAGGAGCTTGATCGCCTCGGTCGCCCCGATCCCGTCGGTCTGCTCTTCGTCGGTGCCGTCGGCGGCCCAGTAGGAAAGCGTCGCTCCGAGTCCGGGGTTGTTCTTGTTGTGGAGCCGGATGACCTTGTCTTCTTCATCTTTGTCACGCCCCCTGGGATTGACCACCTCATCCCACGACGTGGTATCGTCCAGCCCGCTCGTCCCGATCTGGCCGGGGACGCCGTAGTGGTAGAGCTTCCCCACACGCGCCGCCGTGTAGCCGTTGTTCTTAAAGAGCTGGGGCAATGTCACCACGTCCGGGATCGTCGAGCGGAAGTGCGTCACCAGGTCGTAGACCTTGGTGGTATCGGGGCGCAGGCCGGTCAGGAGACTTGTCCGAGAGGGCGAGCAGAGTGGAAACGACGTGTAGGCGCGGTCAAAGCGCATCCCCCGCTGTGCCAGCTTGTCAATGTTGGGGCTCTTGACTCGCTTGGAGCCGTAGCAACCCAGCTCATTGTTGAGATCATCCACAGCGATAAACAGCACGTTCATCGGGGGCTTTTGCATCCCCCGGTGCGCTCGTTCCTCAGTGCCGACCCCTTCGGAAAGCAAAGAGATTGTGAGAAGAGGTAATAGTAGTGTCATTTTAGGTTGTCCACCAGCATATCCGCCGTGGCGATATTGGTCGCCAGCGGGACGTTGTGAATGTCGCAGACCTTCATCAGGGCGTTGATGTCCGGCTCATGAGGATGCGCCGTCAGCGGATCGCGTAAAAACACCACAGCGCGCACTTTCCCCTCCGCGATCATTGCCCCGATCTGGAGATCCCCGCCGCGTGGCCCAGAGAGCACACGCTTGACATCAAGCCCCGTCTCCGCCTCCACAATCCCACCCGTGGTCGCCGTCGCCACCAGCGGCAGACCGTCTAGCTGCGCCTTATGCCGCCGCACGAAGTCCGCCATCACATCTTTCCGTCCATCGTGGGCAATCAAGGCCACGTACTTTGCATCACTCATGCGGCTATTTTACCCGCCGATTGAAAGCGGCGGGAGAGATTACCGCGCCTCGTGGGGGGAGTGTTCTCGGAGCCAGACACGTAGTGGGACGTCGTCGTCGGTGGGTGAAAAGAAACCGTTGCAGTTGGTGCTGTAACCCAGAAGCTGCTTGCGGATCGGGTCGGAGTGTGGCCAGAGGTCTTGGACGGTCATGTCGTCCTTGGTACGAATCCAGCGGGAGCCGTAGCCGTAGAAGAGAATCTTGCGGGTGATATCGCTCCAGTTGGGGCTCGCGGTATGCCAGAGGCGACGGTCAAAAAACACGGCGGTGCCAGGCTTCACGCGCACCGGAATCGCGCCCTCGGGCTGGCCTTCGCGGCTCTCGGGGAGCGTGAGGGTGTCGTCTAAGTGACTGCCGGGAAGGACCCAAAAGTTGCCGCGTCCCTCCTCGCTGGTGTCCGAGAGAAAATAGGCCACCTTCAGGGAGAGGCGCGGGCGCGGGTGGCTCTCCATCTCCTGATTGACCCGCCCGCTGTCCTGGTGCCAGCCAAAGGTTTTATTGTCCTGCGCCTTCCCCGACGGCGGCGTGACGATGAGATGCGCGTGGTAGAGATAGATATTCCAGCCCAGAATCCCCCAGACCTTGGGCAGAATCTTCTCGTAGTCCACCAAGTCCGCAAACTCCGGGGCTTCGGGGATGAAGTTGGGATAGAAAAGCGCCGCGCTCGGATCAAAGCTCGTCGCAAGCTTCTTTTCGTGGATATTGTCCGTCAGCTCGGTCAGACGGGCAAGCTGCTCCCGGTCAAGTGCGTCCTCGACAATCAGATAGCCCTGCTCGTCAAAGTGCCTCCGCTCGTCGTCGGTGAGGCGGAACGGTAGCGCCGTGGTTTCCATGACTTGAATTGTGCGCTAAAATGCGGATCTATGCAAATCGGAATCGGGGCCTGGCGCTGGGCTCAGCACTACACAAAGCAGAGTCAGCGCCTGGAAGACCACTACGACGAAGTTCTGGGAAGCGTAAAGGCGGCGGGTGCGGACTCGTTCGAGCCGTTTCTGCCGGTGCACGAGGCGGATCAGGAGCGGCTGGCTGTCGCACTCCAGAAACATGGCCTCGCGATGCCCTCAACCTACCGCAATGTTCGCCTGCACGAGCCGGATTCGGAAGAGAGCTTCGAGGAAGTCCTCGCCGCCGCCCGCTGGGCCTATGGAATGGGAGCAAGGCAGCTCAGTGTCAATGCTGAGCCGATTGCCTGGGGCCAACCTCTCGACAAGACCGACGAGCAGCTCACGCGCCAGATAGCGACCTTCAATGCACTCCAGAAGGCACTGGCAGACGAAGGTATTCTGGTGACCTACCATATCCACGATGCCGAGCTTCGCCAGGGGGCTAGAGAGTTCCTTACCATGATAACGCATACAAGAGTCTGGTTCTGCTTCGATCCCCACTGGATCTACCGGGGCTGTGGGAATAGCGAGATTTCCGTTCAAACGATCCTAAAGCTTTATGGGAGCCGCCTGCAAGCGCTGCATTTGCGCCAAAGCGAGGGGGGCATTTTTACGGAGGCATTTCAGCAGATCGGGGATATTGACTACACCGATATCTCGGCGTTTGTCCGCATTCACTGCCCACACATCCCGATCTTTGTCGAGCAAGGCTGGGAGGCGGGCACGCCGGAGACGCTCACTCGTGCTGAGTCAGACCGCCGCAGCATCGCGGCGGCCCGTGCGCTTTTTGGTTAGAGCCTAGAACGGGTTGTCCCAGCTTCCACCCGCCAGAAAGCCCCCGTCAATGGCGATAAGCTGCCCAGTCAGGTACGACGATGCGGGTGAGGCGAGAAGTAGCGCAACTCCCAGCAGGTCTTCGGGGGTGCCGGGTCGGTGGGCGGGGACGCGCCCCAGAATCCACTTGACTTTCTTCTCATCGGAGAACATCCCCGCCTCCGTCAGCGGCGTGACGATAAAGCCGGGGCAGAGACAGTTCACTTGGATATTGTCCTTGGCCCACTCGACCGCCAGGGTCTTGGCAAGCTGGCCAATCGCGGACTTGGTCATCCCGTACACTCCCACGTTGCCAATCCCGACGTAGCTGGTCATCGAGCCGATCTGAATGATCTTCCCCCCACCGTTCTTCTTCATTAAGGGATGAACCGCCTGAGAAAGAAAAAAGACACCGTCCAAGTTCACCGAGAGAATTGTGCGGTAGTCTTCTTCGGTGAAGTCCTCAAACGGCTTACGGCGGTTGATCCCGGCGTTGTTGACCAGAATATCCAGCCGCCCCAGCTCGCTCTCGATCTGCGCGATGAGCCCCTTACACGCTTCCGGTGTCGAGAGATCCGCGGGCATGATCACGGTTTTATCGGGAAGCCCAATCTCTTCCGCCAGCGCTTCGAGCTTCTCACGGCGGGTTCCATTGAGAACAACGGTCGCCCCTGCCTCGGCATAGGCCTTCGCAATCGCCGAACCGATACCACCACTCGCACCCGTCACGAGCGCCACTTTTCCCTCTAAACCAAACAAACTCTCTAAAATTGCCATATTTCTCCTAGGACGGTAAACGTCCGGCTTTTGGGCGCTTCGCGCCGCCTCCGTCGTTCCTCCGTCGGTAAATTTGCCCGGTACGGATCACTCCGCCGAAGGCGCGGCGACTTGTTCGCCCTATTGCCCCACGTTTATCGTGAGGGCTCTGTCAGTAAATTCAGCTCTGCCACTGACGACCACTTCTTGCCGTTCACTTCCGACTCTGCGACTAAGCGGGCGTAGCGGGCAGTGATCGGGGCGCTGAAGAGCACACGCTGGGCACTTGTCGTATTGGGGAAGTTTCCCGTTGCAACGGAGCGCCAGTTTCGCCCGTCTTGGCTGACCTCAAAGCTGTAGCGCCCGATACGGCCATTTTCCTGTCCCTGGCGCGGAAGATACTCAAAGCCTACAAGAGTCTGCTCATCGCCTAGGTTGATCGTGAGGGCATGCGGTGGCCCTGGCTCGCGCTGGCTCCACTCGGTGTGCCAGAACGTCTCTGGATCGTTGTCGAAGGCATTGGCGGGGCTTCCTTCGTTGGGCTCGGTGCTGTCTGCACTCACGCGCCAGCTAGCACGGCTCAGGCGAGCCACGGGAGTGATCTCAGGGAGAGTCACGCTGACCAGCTCACTTGCGGGAAGCCCAACCACCGTGGCACGGGCGGCAATCGTGGTCTCGCCAGCGGCGAAGAACGGACGCTCGTAGCGCTGCTCGGGGCCACCGTTGAGGCTGTAGCGCAAGGTTGCATCCGGGAGCTTGTGAGAGATTGTCACCATTCCATCGTCGCCACGGACAATGATGGGAGTGGCGGCGACAGGCAAGCGTCGGCGAGCAACCAGCGAGAGATCCCCCATCGCAGGTGCATAGGGCCGCAGAGAGAAGCGCAGCTGCGCGGTCTTATCGAGCTTGCAGAGATACTTGCCCAGCGGACCGGGGCCGCACGATGCCCCCCCCAGCCCCATCTGGAGCCAGTCCACACAGAAGCTGATCTCGCTGCGCGGCACGAGCTTCTTGTAGATTTTCTCCTGCCCCTGCCGGTGGCGGGCGTTGTCCAGATCCTCGGGGAGAAAATAGCTCGCCGACATCGCCAAAGGCTCGTCTTCGGCGACAATCAGGATGCCCATTTTCGCGGTGTCCAGAAGCGCCGACCAGCGGCAGTCCTCTTTGTTACCATTTTCTTGGGGGCGTACATAGGAAACGTACTGGTCTTTGACGGTCCCACTCCAGAAACCGATATCCATCGCCGACTTCCGATCGGGGTAGGACTCACTGGGGCCATGTCCCAGCCAGGTGAAGTTGCTAAAGCTCGTGGGCGTTGAGAACCGAGCGCCGAGGCGTGGCAGCGACGGCAGACTGCCAATAGGGTCTATCTTCCAGTCCACCAGGATCGTGCCATCACGAAGCAGGGTATAGACGGCAGTCTGGCTAAAGCCATTGCCTTTCGTCCCCACCCACTTCGACTTAATGGTGACACTCATCGTGCCGCCATCCGCAGAGTTCTTGTAGACAAACGAGTCTGCGCTGGGAATAAGATTTGCCAATCCCGCGTCCTGAAATCCCCCACGAAGCCAGTTATCGTTGTCGGTCAAAGCGCGGTAGGCATTGAGTGTCAATCCCCGCCCTGCCAGCACGAGCTTTTTGTTCTGCGTGAGCTTCTCCAGAATTCCCGTGTCACGATTAAAAACAAACTCAAAGTTGGCACCAACCCGAGTGAACGTAACCCGCCCGGGGCCATATTTCTGGAGGTCAATCACCCACTGTCCCTTGGGG
>NZ_JANNYP010000228.1:0-1090 GCF_031410135.1 Armatimonas sp.
GAACACTAAAACAACCCGTTCTCCTGGGGTTTAATGCCGCCACGCAAGGCAAGGCCATGGAGTCGTGGACGGACTCTCAGATCGTCGCCAGTGCCATGGCCACGCTACAGACGATCTATGGCAAGGGCATCCCCGAGCCCGCTGACTATCAGATCACGCGCTGGGCCTCCGACCCCTTTGCCTACGGCTCATACTCCTTCCAGGTCGTCGGCTCGCGGCCCGGACTTCGCAAAGAGCTGGCACGCCCGCTCAGTAATAAGCTCTTCTTTGCAGGTGAGGCCACGGAGCAGGATCATTTTAGCACCGCCCACGGAGCCTATCTCTCCGGCCTCCGTGCCGCCAAGGAAATGGCCTAACCCCATGCCAACATTGACCGTGGATGGCCGCGAGCGCTCCTACTTGCTCGATGTGCCGAAGACCCCCCAAGGGCTGGTTTTAGTCTGTCACGGCTTTGGAGGAAGCGCAGCAGACATGCGCGGCTGGGCGGGATTCTCCAAGATTCTCGAAGCCCACAGCTTCGTCTTTGCCTACCTCGACGGCCTCCCGGATGCGAAAGGCAAGCGCAACTTCCAAGTGGAGTACCAGTTCCAAGACCCAAAGATCAACGACGTAAAATTCGCCCAGCAGCTTGTGGCCCAGCTTATCAAACAGTACAAACTCGATCCCAAGCGGGTATTCTCCACCGGAATGTCCAATGGCGCGGATTTTAGCTACTACCTGGCGCGGCAACCTAAGCCCCTTGTCCGGGCCATCGCGCCGATTGCCGGGTGCATGATGGTCGGCTGGGACAAGACCCTCACGGCCAAGAACCGCATCCCGATTATGGAGGTTCATGGCACCAAAGACACAACCACGCTCTGGGACGGTGATCTAGCCAACCGCGACGGCTGGGGGCCTTACTACGGCACCGAAGCCGTCGCCGCGCACTGGGTAAAGGCGCTGGGACTCACCGAGCGCGAGGACAAAACCAGCGGCAAGCTCACCCGCACCCGCTGGTGGACAAAGCGCGACAGTACGGAGTTCGTCCTCTACACCCTAGACGGCGGCGGCCACGACTGGCCCACGCACCTCGAAGACCCCAAGCGCAGCC
>NZ_JANNYP010000229.1:0-16315 GCF_031410135.1 Armatimonas sp.
CATGTTGATTCCGTACCCACCAAGGGCCGGACCAACGGGAGGTGCAGGGGTTGCTTTCCCTGCACTGAGCGCCAGCTTGACGACGCCCACAACTTTTTTTGCCATTTTCTTTTCTCCGTAGTGTTAGCGGCGGGTCTTTTGACAAGCCCCGCCTCCTACTTTAACGGTTACCCGCTAAATCTTTTCGATCTGGTTGAAGTCCAGCTCGACCGGCGTGTCACGTCCAAAGAGCGAGATCATTACCTTGACCTTCTCTTTCGTATCGTTAACCTCTTCGATCTTGCCGGTGAAGTCCGCAAACGGCCCCGAGTTGACTCGGACCACCTGGTTCTTCTCCCAGATCTTCTTGGGCCGTGAGGCCGCATTGTTCGGATCGAGAGCATCCAAAATGTCTCGAACTTCTTTATCCTGGAGCGGAACCGGCTTGTTGCCCGACGAAACAAAGCCTGTCACTCCAGTGGTGCTCTTGATCAAGTACCATGTGTCATCATCGAGAACCATGTCAATCAAGACATAGCCAGGGAAGACCTTGCGCTTGTACTCTGTCTTCTTACCGCCCCGGTTTCGGGTCTCGGTATCGGTAGGGACGAGAATGCGAAAGAGCTTCTGCCGGAGCCCCATAGTCTCCGCACGCTTCTCGATGGTCATCTTGACCTTCATCTCGTGGCCCGAGTAAGTATGAACCGCGTACCAGTGTCGCTGCATCGTGCTGCCTTTTTAAACGCTTCCTATTTGTGCGGTATCACCCGTTCGGTGATCTGGGACAAAATAAAATCTAGCCCGCCACAGTAGATGGCGACAACCGTGATCAACAAAAGAACAATCTGTGTCATCTTGATAAGCTCGGGACGAGTGGGCCAGTGGGTCTGCGGTGACTTCAGCTCATGCCGAACTCCCTTCAGATACTCCTGTAAACCCGGACGCGGTGCCTTTTTTGCGGGCTCCGACGGTTGCTGTGCGGTTGTGCTTGCCATCATTTCTCCTCGAACTCACTGCGGGCAACAAAAAGCAGGGTACCGTAAAGGTGCCCTGCATCTGTGCAGAATATCATAAGTTCTAGTACTTGTCAATATTCTACAAAAGTTCCCTAGGCGAGCACAAGCTGCTTTTGCACCATCTTGCGGGCGCGGTGGATGCGGGCCTTGACCGTCGCCATCGGAAGCCCGGTGCGCTCGACGATCTCGTTGTAGCTTAGCTCCGCAATGGTCAGGAGCAGGACATCTCGGTAGCTGGGGGGCAGGGTCTGGACGGCATCTAGCACCGTGCTGGCCTCTACACCATCAATGGCACGCTTCTCGGGACCGACAAACTCGCGCGTAGACTCCCACTCGGCGATCTCACTGGTGCCTTCGCGGTCGCGGCGCTTGCGCTGGATTTTATGGAGGAAGATACTCCGCAGAATGCAGCGCAGCCATGCCAGAGTCGCGTCTTGGGTACGGAGCTGGTAGAAACGGGTGTAGGCTCGCAGAAGAGTATCCTGCACCAGATCCTGGGCATCTGCCGTATCGTGGGTTAGGTGCAACGCAAAGCGCATCAGGTTCTCGCGGTGGGGCAGAACCGCATTCTCAAAACTCGCTGTCCTCATGATGTTTGTATTGTAGGCCAGATCAAGACCACGCCGCATCGGGCGCAGGGTGGATTTTACGCAGGCCATATCCGTCTGTAGACCTACTTCTGGCATAATGGCAAAAAAAAGCAGGCTGCCCGAAGACAGCCTGCTTTTTATTAGTTTGGAGCCGAAGCTACCAGCGGTTTCCGCCGCCGCCGCCACTGGAGCGACCACCGCCACCGCCGCCGTAACCACCGCCGCCACCGGAGCGACCACCGCCGCCGCCACCAGAGCGACCACCCTCTTCACGAGGACGAGCCTCGTTGACAGACAGGCTGCGTCCGTCTAAAGAGTAGCCATTGTACTTGGAAATGGCGTTCTGTGCTTCAGCAGCATTGGGCATCTCGACAAAGCCGAAGCCCTTGGACTCACCGGAAAAACGATCCGAAACTACGGTAGCATCGGTGACTTCGCCCATCTCGGCGAACAGGCTTCTCAGCCCCTCAGTATTTGTGGAGTACGAAAGACCCCCAACGAAGATACGCATTTGCGTCTCCTGATAACCCTCATGTTAGTTTTTATGCGACACACAGATAACAGAGGAACAGGAGCCAAAAGCGGAACGAACCGGGCCGGGCAGAACTGGAGCTGTCATAGGGAGGTTTGTGGATAGAAGGCTGTACCCACAAAAAAGCACGTATGCATCTAACCACCTATCTCGACATAGCGCAAGAGCCTAGCCATAAAAAATTTATTTGACGCTTGTTCGCGGCAAACGTGAGACACCCATTAGATACTGATCTATCCCATGCGCCGCCTCACGGCCCTCGGCAATCGCCCAGACAATCAGGCTCTGCCCCCGACGCGAGTCACCCGCCGCAAAGACCGCAGGCACATTCACTGACATGTAGTCCTCATCCACCTTCACATTCCCGCGCGAATCCAGCTCGACCCCAAACTGCGTGAGAGGCGAGCGCTCAGGCCCCGTGTAGCCAATGGCAATCAGCACCAGATCTGCCGGGTAAATCGTCTCGGATCCCGGGACGGGCACGATGCGACGTCCCCCCTCCCCCCGCTCAATGCGCTCGACTTGTACCGCATGCAGCGCTTTGACGTGACCACTGCCATCGCCCTCGAAGTGCGTCGTGTGAATCCCCCACGCCCGCTCGCCGCCCTCTTCGTGTGCGGGGCCGTTTTTGAGGATATGAGCAGGCTGAGGCCACCAAGGATTCAGCTCAGGCATGTCTACGGGCGGCTCGGGATGGATCTGGAACTGGGTTACCGATGCTGCCCCTTGCCGCGTCGCGGTTCCGTAGCAGTCTGCCCCCGTATCGCCGCCACCAATGATCACGACATGCTTGTCTTTGGCATCAATCACGGGGGTATCATCGCCCACATTGCGCTTGTTCTGCGGCACAAGATAGTCCATGGCGTAGTGGACGCCCTTTAGCTCCACACCAGGGAGTTCCAGCACACGTGGAGCTAGCGCTCCCGTGCAGAGAAGCACCACATCGAAGTCGCGGCGCAGCTCGGTGACAGTCACATTTCCCCCGACATTAGCCCCCGTGCAGAAGACAATGCCTTCGTCTTCGAGCTGCTGGAGACGGCGATCTAGCACGAACTTATCCATCTTGAAGTCGGGGATACCGTAGCGCATCAGCCCGCCTAGACGGTCATCGCGCTCGAAAACTTTTACCCAGTGCCCTGCCCGATTGAGCTGCTGCGCCGCCGCCAGACCTGCGGGGCCACTGCCAATAACGGCCACGCGCTTGCCCGTGCGATTCTGCGGGGGCTCTGGCACAACCCAGCCTTCTTCAAAACCATGGTCAATAATGCGCTGCTCGACCGTCTTGATCGTCACCGCTTTATCGTTGATCGCCAGAACACAGGCATCTTCACACGGGGCCGGGCAGAGCCGCCCGGTGAACTCAGGGAAGTTATTGGTGGCATGCAACGCCGTAAGTGCCTCTTGCCAGCGCCCTTGGTAGACCAGATCGTTCCAGTCGGGGATGAGGTTCCCCAGTGGACAACCACTGTGACAGAACGGGACACCACAGTCCATGCAACGTGATGCCTGGGCACGAAGCTTCTCCGGAGCCATCGGGAGGTAGACCTCCGACCAGTCTCGAACTCGCTCGCCCACGGCACGCTTTTTCGGCGCTTCCCGCGTCAGACTCAAAAATGCTCTACTGTCGCCCATCACTTTTTCTCCACAAAACTCTCATCACTCAGCGACAACGCCTTCGCGCCTGCAAACACCGCAGGCGAGGATTATTTTATCGTACGGACGACTTTTCCGCGAGAATCTGTGTGAGCTGAAGCCCATCTTGAGAGCGGTCTGGCACGTCACGTACTTTAAAGCGCTCATGGACCGCTTTCCAGAGCGCTTGCTCACGCGGTGTCTCTGCACGGTACTCACGGCTCCACAGCGCCAGATAGACCGGCTCCACCCCAACACTTAAGCGCTGCGAGATGACTTTCAGGCCGTCCTCTTCGCCGTTTATAGAATCGTAGAGCCGACGGCCCGTCCATGCCGGATGGAGGAGCTTACCGATATGCGCCGTACACACCAGCTCCGCCGCCTCAGGAACCTCCCGACCAATATCGCGACGCAGACTCTCTAGCGTCCGTAGCATTTTCTGGTGACGCCAGTGCACCGCCGCTGTTCCCAGAAAGAGCAACGCTCCAGCCACGACAGTCAAGTTAAGCCACTGGCGCGGTGAAAGCCGAGGCGCTAAGAAGTCCGTTAACACTTTCCCATAAGCGACAATAAACAGAGGTAAGATCACTAACAAAAAGCGCTGCCCAATAATAAATGACTCTAATTTTGAATTTGTACTATCAAGATAATAGAACATACTATAAAATAAAATGACCCCTAAAATTGGCAGACGCAATACCCATGCGCCTCCTCCACGGTAGAGCAGAGGTGCTGCAGCCATACCTGGAAAAATTGTTCCAGTGGCTAGGAGATAGAATGGAAGGTGTTGCTTAAAGTAGGAGAGAGAAAATTGCCCTGGCCCACCATACTTAGCCCAACCTCCTTCCTGAACCATTTTTTGATAGAAGTAGGCAATGCAAGCCCCAGGAAGTGCTCCTAAAACCAACAAGATTGCTGGGCGGACTCGTACAAGTAGTTCTTTGAAGTTGCATGGCCACCATAGGAGTAGGAGATCAATCAGCACCCCTAACACCATCAGGGGAAGCATCAGAATATTGGCAGTCTTGATCAGTGCGGAGGTTCCAAGCACAAGACCAGCCAGGAGAGGCCGCTCTTTTAAATACGCCAAGAAGGCTAGTGCCATTGCGAGACCACCCAGGGAGTCACTCATCAGGGTTCGGCTGTAGATCACGGCGGTTGGGTGAAAGAGGAAGAGTAGAGCAAAGAGCGCCGAGGCCCCTACAGATCGCAAGAGCCGCCCTACAACAAAGAATGTAGTGAGGTGCACTAAGACATTTGCCCCCATGACAAAGGGCCACCCGATAAAACTAAGTCCTGCTAGGTAAAGTGACATTCCGGGAGGGAATTTAATGGTGAAGTGCTCTCCCACTGCAATATACATCGTCGTCGTGACATGCGCGACATCGGAGTAAAATGTCCCCTGACGCAAAACATAGGCAAAGTTCAGATACGCCGACTCGTCCATCGTCGTCGTCACGGGGGGCCAGAAAAGAAGCGCTAGCACCACATATAAAATAGCGGCAAGCGACAGCAGTCGCATCTCATTCTTCTCTGGGAGCATCTGCTGGGCATTTTATCATGGCCGTATAACTTGACAATCCCGAGCTTTTTAGAGCATACTATGAGTTCAAATGACAGAAGAACTACTTGAGCCGGTCGCTCGCTGGTTTCGTTTCCATCATGGCCTAGCCGAACTCCCCAAAGATCGTCCACTCTCCATCGCAGATCTTGGCTGTGGGCCAAAGATGCGATTTTATCACGCAGCAAAAAAATCAGGAATCTCTTTTGTCCGCTACTTTGGGGTAGATCCACTACTCGACGAGGCGCTTTTAAAAGACTTGAACCCTGAGATTGAGCTAGTGAAAACCCCCCTCATCACTTCGATAGGTCTCCCAGATGCAAGTGTTGACTTCTGTGTTAGCTTTGCATTTATGGAGCATATTGACCATCCGGCAGAAATCCTAAGCGACTCAATTAGAATTGTCAAGCCAGGTGGAAAAGTCATCTTAACAACTCCGTCGGTCTGGTCTAAACCGGTTCTGGAATTTCTTTCTTTCAAGCTCAAAATTATTTCTCCGCGCGAGATTGAAGAACATAAAACGTATTTTACACGTGAGCTTCTTGAATCTATGACACAACCACCAAATGGTATAAAAGTTAAAACACACCATGCCTATTTCGAAGGTAAGATGAATAATTTTTACGTGGTCACTCGTCTACCTGACTAAGCCTCGTTCCATTAACCAGAATGCCTGAGCAGAGCATTTTGCAGGCTCTGGGACTTCCAGCTTGCTATTTTATGAGGGCCAAGTTCACCGCGCTGGAAGGTTCGGGTTTCGTAGTGAATGCCTGAAGTGACGAGAGTATAGCGGGTCAGTAAGAGCCTGCCTTCGACCTCAAAGGCAGTGAGAAGCTCACTATTCTCCAGCACGGCATCAAGCAGAATTCCATTTTTTTCGTCGAGGATAAATGTGCCTGGCTTATCTGTAACCGCTTTGAGCTCGTAGAGGCGTTCGGGCTGGCCACTGTAGGCAAGTACCCAGCTCCAGATGTCATTTTCTTTGGGGGTGATCCTCAGCTCCATTGCCAAGATCTCCGGGAAGTTTTTCAGAGGAGGTCGCAGGGTCAGGCTTCCTCGCCAGACCCCATGCCAAGCTTTGGGAAGCATCTACTTCCCTTTACCGTTGCCTTTTTTCGGACCAGGTTTAGCGGTCGTGGGCTTCTCCGTCAGAGGTTTATCATCGAGAAAACGAATGCTATTGATCATCTTCTCAAAATCCTTAACACTCGTGTCGAAGTCCGCATTCATCCCGGCAAAAAGCCAGGTCATTTGCGTGTTTTTATAGACCATGAAAATCATACGAAGAGTGCCTTCTTCTTGAATCCCATGTGTCTTACTAAGGTCTAGAGAAGCCAGTACGGAGAGTGCTTTACGCCCAGCGACGGTAATCTGAGCTTTTTTTTCTATCGCCATCCCTGGAATCAGTTTGCCAATCGCCTCAATATAGCTATCACTGGGCAAGGCATTATCTACCTGCTCTTGAAGACCCGTTTTAGGCTTAGGAGATGTCATTAAATAAATGCCACCCAAGAGACCGTAAGAAAAAGATGTGTTGTTGCTTGTAAATCTATTGCTATAGCGATCAATTTCAGGAGAATGCAAAGCCAGTACCATAGGGTAGACTTCGTCCTTAGCAGAGCGAGTGTAGCTAGCGGGCTTCACCAGCTTCATGCGAAATTCCTCCAGAATTATCGTGTTTTCATTCTGTGCCCGTGCGGGGGAATGGAAGCCAACGAGAAGAGAGAGAAGCGCCAGTAGAGAGAGAACCTTCATAATCAATAATCCTTCCGAAGAGATTATACAAGATTCAAGACACGAAATGAAGGTGGCTCCGGGATGGCAAAAAAGAATACTCATTTCCCGGAGCAGTGAGAGGAGATTTACTAGCGCTGGACACGGCCTGAGCCGTCGCCTTTGAGGAGGGTCTCGATCTCGGTGAGCTTGATGTAGCTGAAGTCGCCGGTGATGGAGTGCTTGAGGCAGCTGGCGGCGATCGCAAACTCAATGGCCTCTTGGGCGGACGTGCCGTTGACCAATGAGTAGATTAGGCCCGCGGCAAACGAGTCGCCGCCCCCGACTCGGTCCACGATATCAATGTCGTAGTGGCGGGAGAAGTGCGCGGTGCCGTCGGTGTAGAGCATCCCCGACCAGCCGTTGCGGCTGGCACTGTAGGATTCGCGCAGGGTGATGGCGACGCCCTTGAGGTTCGGGAAGCGCTCGGTGAGCTTTTGCGCCACTTCGATATAGCCGTCGTGGGAGAGGGCGCCGCTCGTGAGATTCGAGTCCGCCGCCTTGATCCCAAAGACCGTCTCAGCGTCCTCTTCGTTGGCGATGCACCAGTCCACGTAGGGCATCAGCTCGCCCATCACGTTTCCCGCCTTCTCGCTGCTCCAGAGCTTCTTACGGTAGTTGAGATCGCAGCTCACCGAAATGCCTTTGGCCTTTGCCGCCTTCGCTCCCGCAATCGCCGCCACTGCCGCGCTGTCCGAGAGAGCGGGCGTGATTCCCGTCGTGTGGAACGCCGTCGCGCCCTCGAAGATCTCATCCCAGTTCAGCTCGTCGGGAGAGATCTCGGCAATCGCGCTGTTGGCCCGATCGTAGAGCACGGTCGAGGCACGCTGCGAGGCGCCCTTCTCCACAAAATAAACGCCTATGCGCTCGCCGCCCCGGAGGATTTTTGTGGTGTCCACGCCAAGGCCGCGCACCTGGTTGATAAAGGCCTGCGCCACATCGTTCTTGGGGAGGCGGGTGACAAATCTCGCATCCAGGCCCAGCTGAGCTAGGGAGACCGCGACATTGACTTCCGCGCCGCCGAAGGTCATCTCTAAAGACGTGGCCTGGAGCAGGCGCAGGTAGCCGGGAGGACAGAGGCGAAGCATGACCTCGCCGAAGGTAACGACTCGTTTCATGGGGCTATTGTACAACCTTTGCCACCGCTATCCAATTGTGTTACGATCCCGCTAACATGACACGCGAGCTTGCTATCACGCACCGCTACCTGCACTTGCCGATCCAAGAGGGCGCCCCGGAGCGCAAGCTGGAAATGAGAGTCGGTGGGCACACGGAGGTTATTGCCGCCGTGCGCCTCGCAGACGGCAAGCCGGACTGGTGGGCCTTTAAGGATGTCAGCGCGTGGAAGGGCAAGACGCTGACGTTGACGCTAGACACAGGGCCGCTGAGCACGATTGTCCAGAGTGATATGCTTCCCGATGAGGTCAGTCTCTACCAGGAGCCGCTGCGCCCGCTGGTGCACTTCTCGTCGCGGCGGGGCTGGCTCAACGACCCCAATGGGCTGGTTTTTTATTGCGGCGGGTACCATCTGTTCTACCAGCACAACCCCTACGGCTGGAGCTGGGGCAATATGCACTGGGGGCATGCCACGAGCTCGGACTTGGTGCACTGGCAGGAGCACGGTGATGTCCTCGCGCCCGACACGCTCGGGGCGATGTTCAGTGGAAGCGCCGTGGTGGATTGGCACAATAGCAGCGGCTTTGGCGAGAGTGGCCAGCCACCGCTCGTGCTGATCTACACCGCCGCCGGGAACCCCACCACGCAGTGCCTGGCCTACAGCACCGATGGCCGGACATTCACCAAGTACAGCGGCAACCCCGTGATTTCGCAAATCACCGACGGCAACCGCGATCCGAAGGTCTTCTGGCACGAGCCGAGCCAGAGCTGGGTGCAAGTGCTCTATGTCGGCCTGCCGGGCAACCAGCACACCGTTCACTTTTTCACGTCGCCGAACCTGAAAGACTGGACAAAAGTGAGCGTGGTCAACGGCAGCATCGGCGGCAATAACTTCCTCTACGAGTGCCCGGACTTCTTCCCCTTACCGCTGGATGGGGATGCTAAAAACACGAAATGGATACTAACAGCTGCCAATAGCCGCTATAGTATCGGCACCTTCGATGGGACGACATTCACGCCCGAGCACAGCAACCTCCCCGATGTACACGGCGCAGGCTTCTACGCCGCTCAGACCTACAGCGACACGCCCGATGGCAAGCGCATCCAGATCGGCTGGATCCAGGCACCGTCGCCGGGGATGCCGTTTAACCAGCTCCAGTCGCTTCCCAGCGAGCTTGCTCTGAAGACAACGGCGCAGGGGCCACGCCTCGTGCGCACGCCCATCACAGCGCTCCAGAGCCTACGCGAGGGCGACGACCAGGCGGAGCAGCTGAGTGACTTTCGCACCGAGGCTATTGAGCTGTGTGCGGAGCTCTCCCAGGGCGACGCTGACCGATTAGATTGCACCCTGCGCGGAGTCAGCGTGATCTTCGATGCCCAGAAGCAGGAGCTGACGGTCAACGGCCACAGCGCCCCCGCCCCCTTTGTGCAGGGCAAGCAGCAGCTGACGATCTACCTCGATCGCACCGTGATCGAGGTCTACGCTAGCGACGGCCAGACCTACCTGACTCTCCCCATAATCCCCAGCACCGATTCACAGAGTGTGTCCGTACAAACCACGGGCGGCAAGGTGAAGCTTGGCTCCCTAAAAATCTACAAGCTCAAGTCGCTCTGGCAAAATAAGTAGATTTGTTCTAAACTCTGAACATGCGGTCAGAAAATAAGCCCAGTGCTCCCGAAGAGCTGTCTTTTATCGAGAAAGCACGGCGGGCGCAGCTTATCGCCTGCACAATCGAGACCATCGCGACCCTCGGCTACGGGCAGGCATCGCTGGCGCAGATCGCCAAGCGGGCGGGGGTGAGCAAGGGTGTGATCTCATATCACTTCAAGAGCAAGGACGAGTTGATCGAGCAGACTGCCGCAGCGATCTTTGAGGCGTTTGGTGCGTTCATGGGGCCACAGATCGAGGCAGAGACAACGCCCCGCAAGAAACTCGAAGCCATTATCCGCTCCAACCTCGCGTTTATGCAGCGGCACCGCCAGCACTTGGTGGCCCTGCTGGAGATTCTTGGCAATGCGCGCCCTCTGCCCAAGCTCATGGCAGCCACCCATCAGGCATCTCTCTGCGACCTGGAGAGCTTCCTCCGCTGGGGCCAGGAAGTGGGTGAGTTTCGGGAGTTTTCCCCTAGCGTCATGGCGCTTGTGATACGCAATGCCATTGATCTGGCAGCAGGAAAGATCGCCTCGGTAGAGGGCTTCGATATAGATCTCTACGCCAACGAGCTGGTTGCTCTCTTTGATCGGGCCACATGCCTTGAGAAATCGGAAAAAGATTCACATGCTTAAACACAAGTTCGTCACGGTCAATAAGGTCAAGCTGCACTACGCAACGGCGGGCACAGGGCAAGTGATGCTCTTCCTCCACGGCTTCCTCGAGTTCGGGTATGCCTGGAAAGGCCAGCTCCAAGAGCTTGGCAAGACGCATCAGGCCATCGCGCTGGACATGCGTGGCTACAATCTCTCGGAGAAGCCACCCAAAGTGGAGGACTACGCGCTCCCGCTTCTGATTGCCGATATCAAGGCGTTCCTGGAGACCGTGAGCAAGGGGAAGAAGGCGATCTTGGTGGCGCACGACTGGGGCGGTGCGATCGCGTGGGCCTATGCCGCGCAGCATCCCGAGACCTTGGAGAAGCTTGTGATCATCAACGGTCCTCATCCGACGGTTCTCGGCCGTGAGCTTCAGTCCAACCCCGCACAGCAAAAAGCCAGTGGCTACATGGATTTCTTCCGCAGCGAGGGAGCCGAGAAGACCCTGAGTGCCAATAACTACGCCGGGCTTGCTGCCGCCGTCTTTGGTGGCTCTCAAAAGCCCGGCTCGTTCACTCCTGAGGATCGCAAAGCCTACCTCGATGCCTGGGCCCAGCCCGGTGCTCTGACAGGAGGGCTCAACTACTACCGCGCCAACAAGTTCGGAGCGCTTCCCCTGCCTACTATCACCGTCCCCACTTTGGTACTCTGGGGCGAGAAAGACACTGCGCTGCTTCTGGGCAACTTAGAGGGGCTGGAGAAGCTGGTTTCGAAGGTGACGATCCAGCGCATTCCTAGCGGCAGTCACTGGGTCATTCATGAGGAACCTGAGACAATCACTGCCGCTATTCGTAGCTTTACGAAACCAAAGTAGCGCGTCTTTTTCTTGCTCTTACAGCCACTTTCTGATCTAGGAAGCTACGATTTTTTGCGAATTTGGATCACGGCATCGTTGGTCTGCTTCGCGCCGGGCGTGCTCCGGCCCTCGGCGATGTATCTCTCCAGCAGCTTCGTCAGTCGCGCGACGACTTCGGGATGCTCCGCCTGCACGTTCTTGGCTTCCGCGAGGTCATTACTGAGATCATAGAGCTGGGTCGTGGGCAACAGCTTCGCCTCCGGACTACCCGGTACGGGGACGCTCCAGCCGCCCGAGTCGGCGCAGAGTTCGAGCTTCCAGTTTCCCTGGCGGATCGCGAATGCGCCCTCAATGGAGTGATGCACCACCGCTTCATGTAGAGGCGCTTTTGCCGTGTCGAGCAAGGCCGGCAGAAGGCTCACGCTGTCCTCTCCCGCGTTGTCGGGCAGCTTCGCGCCCACAATCTCGGCGCAGGTCGCCATCAGGTCGGTGTGACAGATGAGCTGAGCACTCTTCGAACCCGCTTTCACTTTAGCGGGCCAGTGTGCAAAGAAAGGAACTCTATGACCCCCATCGAAGATATCCGACTTTGAGCCGCGCAGCTCAGCACTGGGAAAATGGCCTTTCGCCTGCATCGCGGGGATGCCCGCCGCCTTGGAGCAGCCGTTGTCGCTGGTGAAGATCACGAGCGTGTTCTTGTCCACACCCGCTTTTTTCAGGGCAGCCATCACTTCTCCCAGGGCCGCGTCCGTCGCCATCACAAAGTCGCCGTACTTGCCCAGGCTGCTCTTGCCCTGCCATTCTTTGGTCGGAAGGATCGGCGTGTGCGGCGAGGTCAGGGGGAAGTAGAGAAAGAAAGGCTTACCACTCTTGGCCTGCTTGCTGACATACTCGACCGCTTTCTGCGTTAGCTTGGGCAGCACGTCCACCGCCTCAAAACTCGCCGCTGCTGCGCCGGTGCGCTGCCATTTTTTGGTAGTGGTGAGTGGCTCGGTGAAGCGATCGTTCTCAATGTAGGCAAAGGGTGGCATGTCCAGCGACGCGCTGATGCCAAAGTAGTAGTCAAACCCGCGCGTGGTCGGGCCGTCGGTGAGCTGTGGCGAGGGCTGACCTTCCGGAATTCCCATCCCCAGGTGCCACTTGCCGATGCAGGCCGTGGTGTAGCCCTGTTGCTTCAGTAGCGCCGGAACCGTCAGGCGGTCTGCGGCAATCAGAGGCTTGCTGTAGCCCGACAGCACGCTGGACTGCAAGCTCGTGCGCCAATTGTACCGTCCCGTAAGAAGCCCGTAGCGGGTTGGTGTGCAGACAGACGAGCTGGAGTGCGCGTCGGTAAACGTCATGCCCTGACTTGCCAGCTTGTCGAGGTTCGGCGTCTTGATCTTGCCGCGCTGTGGATTGAGGCACTGCACATCGCCGTAGCCTAAATCGTCGGCAAGAATATAGACGATATTGGGTTGGGAGGTCTGAGCGGCGCTCGGACTTGCGAGCGGAGCGAGAAGCAGCGTAGCCAGTAGGGAAAGTGTGTATTTCATAGTATTTTGATCAGGGGCGAGTACGACCGTCAGCGCGGGTTTTGTCCAGAGCCATGGCGAGCTCTTTCACCAGCTCCGGCTTGGTCTTGCTAAGGTCGGTTTTCTCGCCGGGATCGGTGGAGAGGTCGTAGAGCTGGTGGGCTTTTTTATCTTTGCCATCGCCGGTCTCGATGAGCTTCCAATTCCCCGAGCGGACAGCAATGATGCGGTCGTCGGTGTCGCCCTGGAGAAAGGTCAGCTTGCGCTGCGGGCTGGTGGCAGGTTTGCCCAGTAGGGTCGGCAGGATGCTAAACGAGTCCTCACCCGCGTTATCGGGGAGCTTCACGCTCAGGATTTCCGCCATTGTGGCGAGCATGTCTGTGAGGCAAAGCGTACGGCCCGAGGAGGTGCCGGGCGCGATCTGGCCGGGCCAGCGGGCGATGAAGGGCACGCGATGTCCGCCCTCGAACGCCTCGCCTTTGGCACCGCGCCAGGGGCCATTGGTGATATGCCCCAGGGTTTTGGCCGTGGCCTTCGCCGAGGTGAACTTCTCGCGGATGCCACCGGCCTCGCTGGCGAGATTGAGCTTGATATCTTGGGTGCCTTTGAAATCCTTGGGCGTGCCACCATTGTCGCTGGTGAAGATAATCAGCGTATTGTCCGTGAGCTTGAGCTCATCGAGCGTGCGAAAGATCATTCCTAGGTGGGCATCCATCTCCTGGATATAATCCCCGAGCAAGCCCGCCTGACTCGTGCCACGAAACTCTGCGGCGGGGGCGATGTGTGTGTGCGGGACGCAGGGGGTGAAGTAGAGAAAAAAGGGACGTTTCGCATTCTCACGAATAAAGCCGATGGCTTTTTTCGTGAGGGTGATGCCCACCTGGTCATCCACACGAGGTTCCGCAAGGCCCTCGGGGAAGTCTTTGCCCTTCACGATGCGAAAGGGCTCACCCGGCTTGCGTCCGACGATATCGTGGTTCTCAATGTAGCAGCGGGTGTCGTCATTATGGTTCTGCGGTACGCCAAAGTGATAGTCGAATCCTCGCTCCAGGGGGCCGGTGATCGGGAGCTTGTTCCAGTCCTTGCTGTAGCCCAGGTGCCACTTGCCGATGGCAGCGGAGCGGTAGCCGCTGGCTTTGAAAAGCGAGGCCATGGTCATGCGTTCGGGCTCAATGCTGTAGCCATTGCCTTTGCGATGAAGACGCCAGGGGGAGCGTCCCGTCATCAGGCCATAGCGCGAAGGCGAGCAGACACTGGCGGGCGTGTGGGCATCGGTGAACTTCATGCCCTCACGGGCAAGCCGGTCAATATGGGGCGTCTTGAGCTTCGTTGCACCATAGCAGCTGATGTCGCCATAGCCGAGGTCGTCGGCCATGATGAAGACGATATTGGGCTTAGCGCTTTGAGTTGGGGCAGGAGCGGCGGCCACAGCGGCAAGCGGTGCAAGCAACAAGGCAGCTGCGATGAGTCTTAGTGAATCGGTCATCTTATTTCTTAGTCCTTGTCCGTGCCTGGCAGGGGGCCGCCCAGAGGCTTGGCGTCCTTGGTCAGCGCATCAAGCTGGGCACGCATTTCTTTGACTCGCTCGGGCTGAGAGTCCGCGAGGTTACGTTTCTCGGAGATGTCAGTGGCCAGGTTGTAGAGCTCCATCTTGCCCGAGGCAGGCAGAAGCAGCTTCCAGTCGCCCATGCGGAGCGCTTTGACGTTGGTATTGGTGCCGTGCAGCAGAAGCGCGGTGTGCGGAGACTTTGCCTTCTTCGTCAGCACCGGCCAGATGTCTTTACCGTCTACCGGGAGCTTTTGCTGAGGCGAGGCTCCAGTAAGCTTGAGCAGGGTGGGATACCAGTCCACGATGTGCAGCGGCTCATCCACCGTCGCGCCCGCCGCGATCTTCCCCGGCCAGGTGGCAAAGGCTGCCACGCGCATTCCGCCTTCGTAGATCCCGCCTTTGCCCCCCCGGAGCGGCGTGTTCATCGTCCCTTGCCCAGGACGTGCCCCGCCGTTGTCGCTGGAGAAGAGAATCAGCGTGTTGTTGCGCATGCCTTTTTCGTCCAGCGCGGCGACGATCTGCCCAATGGCTTCATCCACAGCGGAGAGCATTCCGGCAACCGTGCCCCGGAGCTTGGGGAGATCTTTGTACGGCTCGGAGTAGCTGCTGGGCACCTGGTACGGGGAGTGGATGCCGTTGAAGGGGACGTAGAGAAAGAGCGGCTTGTCTTTCGGCTGTGCCCGGATCACGCGGCTGGCATCTTTCCCGATCAGGGTCGTGGTGTAGCCCTCTTCTTGAAGCGGCTTGTCGTCGCGGTACCAGTCGAGTTTGCCATCGCGAATATGGGTGTTGTAGTCGAGGTTGCCCATCATGTGGCCGTACTGGTACTGGAAGCCGCGCTGCGTAGGCCTGTACTCGGGCCGGAACTCGCCCAGGTGCCACTTGCCGCAGATAGCCGTCGTGTAGCCCACCTCGCCCAGTGCCTGAGGAAGTGTACGCTCATCGAGCGGCAGGCCCCAGGTCGCTCCCGGCGTCACCACGTTATAGACCCCCGTACGTGTGGGAAAGCGCCCCGAGAGCAGCGCCGCCCGCGTGGGCGAGCAGAGCGGCTGCACATAAAAAGACTTTAGCACCGTGCCCGCCTTCGCCAGCTTGTCAATATTGGGAGTGCGGATGTCTTTGCCCCCATTGAACCCGCAGTCGGCGTAGCCCATGTCATCCACGAGAAGATAGATTATATTGGGCTTAGAAGCTTCAATGGCATGTGCGCAGTATTGCTCACTCAGTAGTGCCATCAGACAAGCAGTCAGGACACGAAGCAGGGGTTTCATTTTTCGACTTTCGTTTTGCGGGAAGCGGGTGGCGACCACACGGCATGTTTCGGGTTCGCAGAGGTCAGCTCACACGAGTCCCCGTACTGCGCCTGCGCCTCCGCCAGGTGTGCCATCAGCTCCTTGATTTTCCCTGCAAACTTCGGGTCGTCTGCCAGGTTATTCAGCTCGCGTGGATCGGACTTGAGATCAAAGAGCTGCGTCTTGTTGATCTGGGGATAGCGAATCAGCTTCCAACGATCGTCGCGGACGGCGCGCTGGACGTTGCGATAGGCCGTGTAGAGCCACTCGCGGAGCTTGATTTTCTTGCCCGAGAGAATCGGAGCCAGGCTCTTGCCTTCCACGCCTGCCGGGATTTTTGCCCCGCCCAGCTCGCAGAGTGTCGGGAACATGTCCATCAGATAGACAAACGCCTCGCTCTTGCCCGTCGCCACGCCGGGCCCGGCGACCACGCAGGGGACGTGCATCCCGCCAAACTCGTAGAGGTTCTGTTTTCCAAAGAGCCCGTGCTCGCCCATCGAGAGGCCATTGTCGCCCGTGAAGATGACAATCGTGTTTTTCCACTCCCCGCTGGCCTTCAGCGTAGCGAAGATCCGCCCAATGTGATGATCCAGCCCCGTGATGCAGGCGTAGTAGTCGGCGAGCTGCTGCTTGGTGTCTTCGGGTGTGCGCGGCCAGGGTG
>NZ_JANNYP010000230.1:0-4146 GCF_031410135.1 Armatimonas sp.
GTGTGCCGAGCTTTGCCTCGATTTGGTAGACTCCCACAGGCACGTCGGTCTTGCGCTCGTTTTGCAGGTCCCAGGTGAGGGTGTTGGCTCCACGTAGCAGGTTGCCTTGCCACTGGCGCACCACGCTTCCCGAGGCATTGGTGATGGTGACCATGGCGGCTCCTACGGTGTCGCTCACGAGCGAGAAGCGGGCGATGGGGCGGCCACGTCGGTCGCCGGGGACGCTGTCCCAAGGGAAGGGGTCGAGGGTGATCTTGCGGATCGGGTAGAGAAAGAGCGGCTCGGTGGTGGGTTTGCGGATGGGGGCGAGGTCGAGAATCCAGGCGCCACGTCCGAAGGTACCGATCACCAGCTCACTGTCGCGCGACTGCACCGTGAGATCCTGCACGGGTGTGGAAGGTAGCGTCGCACACAGCGACTCCCAGCTCTGCCCGGCATCGCGGGAGAGATAGACTCCCAGATCGGTGCCGACATAGAGCAGCTTGGGATCAGTGGGGTCTTCTTTAATGACATTCACGCACTCGTGTGGCAGGTTGTTAGCAATCGAGCGCCAGGTACGTCCGGTATCCGTGGAGACAAAGACATAGGGCCGCGTGTCGTTCTCCCGAAAGCCGGTGAAGCTGACATAGATCGTCGCGGCGTCTTGGTGCGAGAGCGTCACCCGGCTCACCCACTTGCGCGGCAGGCCCGAATCAATGCGTTCCCAGTGTGCACCGTCATCCGTGCTCAGCCAGACCCGCCCACCCTCCGTTCCGCCGACCAGCATCCCCGGCTCCAGCGGCGACTCCGTCAGCATCGTGAGAGCCCCCGTGGTCACTGCGTCCCGATCCTTGCCTGGCGGATCGCCCAGCTCCGGGCTAATGGCCTTCCAGGTCGCGCCCCGGTCCGTGGTTTTCAGCACCTGATTGCCTCCTAGATAGAGCGTCCGTGGGTTATGCGGCGAGATAAAAAACGGCGTGTACCAGCTAAAACGCAGACCCGGCAGGCGCGGTCTGAGGCTCTCCGACGATGGCCCGCCGCTCAGAATCGAGCTGCCCGTGGTGTCCATGCGCATCAAAGCGCCGTTCTGGTGCTCGTAGTAGACAAAGCGCTCGTCGGTGGGATCGGGGAGAGTGACAAAGCTATCGCCACCTGTCCAGCGATCCAGATAGACACTGCGCCACGGGTCGGGGATCGCGTCATCGAGTGTGGCATCGCTCGGCCCGACCAGCGCAGCGTTGTCCTGGGTTCCGGCAAAGATCCGGTAGGGCGTCTGGTTATCGGTGGCCACGAAGTACATCTGCGTCACCGGGATATTGTTGAGGTGTAGCCAGCTCTCGCCCGCGTCGTAGGAGAGAAACAGCCCGCCGTCGTTGCCCAGAAGCAGGCGCTCCGGGTTGGCGGGGTCAATGACCAGCTCATGGTGATCCAAGTGCAGCGCCCGGCCCGGCGTCTCCTGCACCCGCAAGATCCGATCCCCGAGGCGCTGGAAGGTCGCGCCGCCGTCGTGGGATTGGAAAGCATGGTTGCCCAGGATATAGAGATGGTTCGTGTCGCGCGGATCGACACAGATATCCGTGAACTTCCAGCCAAACGCCCCGAAAACGTCGTAGAGATCGTCGGTGTTTACCTTGCGCCAGCTCTCGCCCGCATCGTCGGAGCGGTAGACCTCACCGCCCACAAACGCCCTGTCTTTCTGCGAGCTGGGGGCGCGGTTGTCGAGATAGAGATAGAGGATTTTCGGGTTTTTTGGTGCAACGGTGATGCTAGCACGCCCTAGAAGCCCCGTTGGGAGCCCCTTGGTTAGCCGTCGCCAGCTCTTGCCACCATCTTGCGACTTAAAGAGCCCGCCGCGCTGCCCTGCCTCGATCTGCCACGCCCAGGCATAGAGCGTCCTAGGGTCTTTCGGGTCGAGCGCCAGGTCCACGACGCCCGTGACCTCGTCCACAAAGAGTACTTTCTCCCAGTGCGCCCCGCCATCCAGCGTCCGGTAGACCCCACGCTCTGGGCTTGGTGTCCACTGCTTGCCCATGGCCGCGACATAGGCGATCCTCGGGTTGGTCGGGTGCAACAAGACCTTCGCAATGTGATGCGTCGCCTCCAGCCCGAGATGCCTCCACGATGCGCCCCCATCAACCGATTTAAAGACCCCCGTGCCCGGATAGGCGTACCCCGCGTACCGTGGCTGCGCCTCCCCAGTACCCACCCAGACAGTATTGGGGTGGCTCTGCGAGACCGCCACATCCCCGATGGCAAAGGCGCTCTCGTGCTCAAAGATAGGCCGCCAAGTCAGGCCGTTGTTCACCGTCTTCCAGAGATTGCCCGAGCCCACCCCCACGTAGATCGTTCCCGTGTTGCCCGGCGGAATCGCAATCGCCTCCACCCGCGCCCCGATCTTCACCGGCCCCACGGGCCTCCAAGCCAGCCCCCGAAAGAAAGAACTCTGCGCCAGCGCCTGATGCGCCGCCCAAGCGGGTGTTGTTTGCCTTGTCATCTGTGGCGGCATTTTAGCACAGAATGCAGAAGCACTCCGTCCGGATTTCGTTCCGAGGCGTGAACGCCCCGTCTCAGAGCTGCACCGTCCTGCGGACATAACGAACCATTCGATAGGTTCGAAGAACCGCGCACTTCAAGGCAGGTCGTTCATTACCTGGAAAAATGCGGCTTCTGGACGATGAGATAGAGATGTGACTCGGGGTGCTGGTCGTACTCCAGGTGGCGGCAGACACAACCAAACCGATCCACGAGACGCAGCAGCTCGGGGATTCCCAGCGCGGCGTGGTAGAGCGGCTGGCCGTGGCAGGGATTGGTGACTTCACCGGGTACGTCCACACCACCGCTCGTAAAAATCAGCACGCCACCGGGCGCGAGTGCGTCGCAGAGTTTTTCGAGTACCGACGCATGATGCTCCAGCGGGACGTGCCAGATGCTGTCCCAAGCAGAGATAAACTCGTAGGCGCGAGGAAACTCCCAGGTGCAGATATCGGCGTGGTGGAAGATCATGTCGGGGTGCTTTTTCCGCGCCAAGGCGAGCATCTCGGTCGAGAAATCCAGCCCCTCGGCGTCGTAGCCGTATTTCTGCAGGAGCGTCAGAATCCGCCCACTACTGCCACAGCCCACATCTATCGCCCGCCCCGTTGGTGGTGCAAAGCGCAGCGCCCGCTCGTGCTGCGCGATTCCGTTCTCGTGGTTAAACGACTCCTCCGCCCAGTGCTGGGCAATCTTATCGTAGCTGGTGGCCGTCTGTGTGGTAGTCATGGATTAGCGTGTCCGAAAGGCGTAGAAGTCGGCGTCTTTGAGGACGAAGCGGAGCTTGACGGGTTTGCCGATCCATGGGGTGAGACTCAGGTCCAGTGCGCCCTCTAGCTCGTCGCCAAAGAGTGGCTTGCTCTGGGTGAGAGGCTTGCCGCTGGGGTCTTGTACTTCGACTTGGATGCTGCCCACCGCCGATGTCGCGTAGTTCAGGATAAGGCGCGAACCGGTGAATGTGAGCGGGCGTGTGGTGAGATCCCCGCCGCTGGCATCGGCGTGCACCGATGCAAACCCGTGGCGGCGCATGGTGAGACGGCGGAGGCGGTGGTCGGGCCAGTCGTAGTGCTCGCTGGCGTAGAGGGAGAGCTCCCCCTCGCCGGTCTCGACAATCCCGGTGGCGGGCATGTTGCTGCGCTGGGTCCAGTTGTGCGGGTCGGGGCCGGGGCGCAACCATGCCTCCAGAAACGGGCGGCTCCAGCTGAGGCCATCGCGACTGCTCATCAAAACAGCATCGGAGACACCCGGCTCTTTGTAGCCCGCGAGCTTGGTGCGCTCGGGGACGAAGCGTTTGGGGAAGGAGAGTAGCACATGGGGCGCACCGGGGCAGGGGCGGACGGCGTTGGTGTAGAAGTGCTCGGTGGGCGTCCCCGGTGCATAGCGGTTCGGCTCCGGCTTGCTCCAGCGCAGAAAGTCGTCGGAGAGGCAGCTCTGAATCGCACGGTAGCCGTTGTACTCGCCCTGAGTGAAGTAGCGCGAGTAGAGCCGGTACTTACCCAGAGCTTCGTCGAAGAACGCCGTGTTGAGCGAGTCGAAGGTGCCGTCGGTGAGGACGGGTGTCGGGCTGAGCTTCTGCCAGCGCACCCCATCGGGCGAGCCAAAGGCGTAGAGCTTGCTATTGATCCCGCCGAGAGCTTT
>NZ_JANNYP010000231.1:0-12227 GCF_031410135.1 Armatimonas sp.
CGACGCCACAAAGTGAGGCTCCCCAGGAGACACCACGTAGTTCTTATGGCCGTGAAGGCGCGGATGAAAAGCAACTCTGACCATCTTAGTTAAAGTTTACGGCGAGGAGCCCTTGCCGCCAAGTATGAATTTTCACGTTAGAATAAACCTATGCAAACATCTCTGGAGCGAGCCTGGCAAGAGTGGGAGTCTTTTTGCACCGACATGCAGACCCGTATTCAAGAGGCCGTTGCCTCTGGTCTTGAGCCTCGGCCCCCTCAAGACAAAGCACTTCGTGCGGCACTTGCCGCTCTGACCGCCGAGGAGCTTATGCTGTTTCTCGACGATCCTCGTCTTGAGGAACATCCCCCTGAGCCTGGGACTGAGACGGCGTTCTCCACACGCGTTGCGATACTCCTATGTGTCTTACCGCCACACGCCGCGCTCCCGCTGGCCCAGCGCTTTGATGATCCCTGCCGCGCCAAGTCGAATCTCCCACCCCGTGCGTCCTTGGCTCTCTTTCTCACCTTTCGCTGGAAGCAGTTTCTCATCGCAAACCTCCGTCGCGAGGGGGCCTTAATCGCACTCCAAGCGAACCGGTTTCAGATCACCTACTTTGTGGCGCGCTTTGGGGACGAGACCATGAGAGCCCTCCTGAGAACCAGCGATCCACCTGGGCTGACACGCGAGCTTGCTAAAGTGCAGAAGCAGTTTTCCGAGCGCCCACAACCATGAACCGCCAACAGCAGCTCTACCGCCCCCCTGATTTCCTCAAGGACTCTGAGGCGGATGTGGCACGCTGGCTGGCTCAACAAGGCTCTGAGGAAGGGGTGCACCAAATTACACGGATACTACGACCTACTCATTTAGAGCGGAGAGTTGTTCCAGTCTTGATGATAATACTTCTTCTCTATGTACTAGCGACCATAATTGCTCTGTATCTTGAGATTCGATTTAGTTGGTTGTTTTTTTTGTTTTTTGGATTTCTCCCAGGGTTCGTTGCATGGGTTTTGATGGCAAAGTCACCGCGTTCTCGCCTCACTGCGAAGCGGCAAAAATGGTTATGTACTCAGATCATTCAGCGTCTTGAGCTTGGAGGACGAATGATCTCGCTAGGAACATGGATTGCTGGTGTTGACTCGCTAGGAAGAGAACGTCGAAGAGCTTATGACTCTTTTGCACGTCGTCTGGCGACGGCAACCTCAGAAGAGTTACTGGCACTCAGCCTCGACGAGCGTGCAGCGCTCCGTGAACTACTTAAGGAGTGGCCTGGCGAGGCACTCCTGGTCGCGCTTTTACTGGCCCTGGGAACTGCAGGTGACATCTTCGCCAAGCCCTACGCCCGCCGCCTCGTCACCAACCCCAACGAAAGCGAGACCGTCCGCGAAGCCGCCGAAGAGTGCCTCCGTAGCTTGGAGCGTGCCGGATGATCCAGAAGCAAAATGTACGGGATCTCAAACCCCTCAAAGAGCAGCTCCGGGCACGCCTCCAGGGGCACTTTACCTTCCCCGAAACCGTCACCGAGGGCTGGGATAGGGACGGTGCATTGGTTGCCATTGCCGAGCTTTTGGACGAAGAACAGAAAAAGAAGAACACTTCCACAAAGCCCTTAAATCTTTGGCAAAGTTATCTCGTTTCGATCAGTGTAACACTCATGATGGTCGTTCTTACTATCTTTCGAATGTTTCGTGAAGGTAAGCCCCCCAGTAGTTTTCAAGGTTGGCTTTTGCTTCAGGCGTTCTGCGCTCAAACTGTTATTTTTCTCCTGATTCTACTGTGGGAGAAGAGGAAACGTGGGAACCGACCTCAGTCATCTCAGCCATTGCCACTTTCGTCAGATCAGAGAAAACTAGTCCAGATACTCGAAGCGCTACTGGTGCGGGTGGATGAGGTTCGGCTGGTGCCCCAGGTGCTGGAGGCGGCGCGGCGGGTTCCTGAGCTGCCGGTGGGGGTGGGCCGAGACACGTGGAAGCAAGCAGAGGCGGAAGCGCTTGCCCGACTTTTGCCACGGATGACGACAAGTGAGATACAGGCACTCCCCGAAACACAGCGGATATACTTGCGAGGGTGTTTGGAGCGGGAAGTCTCGGAAGATGCCACGGTGGCGATTCTGCTCACACTTGCCTCGGCGCAGGATGCATCGGGTTTTGTGCTGGCGCAGCACTATATGGGTTCGGCTTCGTCGCGGGTGCAACTTGCCGCACAGGAGTGTCTTGCTGCAACCAAAATATAGCTCGTGTGTCTCACTTGTGGCCCTTTGCATAGGGGGAACGATTTTAGCCCATTTCGCCGTATAATAAGGCAGGAAAAAATATGAAAGCTAACACTTCACGCAGCATTCTGGTTGGGGCACTTCTGACCATTGCACTCTCGTTTGTGCCGTATGCCCAGTTTCTCACTTACCCCGTACGACTCTTTGTGACGTTTATCCACGAGGGCGGCCATGCGCTGGCGGCACTGCTCACCGGCGGACTGCCCGTGGCGCTGGGGGTTTCCCCGGATGCGTCTGGGGTGACACTGACGCGTGGGGGACTCGGCGCGGTGATCAATGCGGCGGGCTACTTAGGCGCGACGCTCTATGGGGCGCTGATGCTTGCGGCACTACGGCGAGGCGTGGCTTCTAAAAAACTGCTGGCGATCATGGCGGCCTCGGTAGCGCTGACTCTCCCTCTGGCGCTCTTTGGCCTGATCTCCGCTCCTGGTGCGTTTTTTGCCCTTGTGACGGGGATTCCTATCGCGCTGATTCTGGCCGTTGCCGCCGCAAAACTGGGACGACCAAACCAGGAACTGCTGGTTGGCTTTCTGGGCGTGCAGTGCGTCCTAAATGCCTTCTACGACCTGAAAACGCTCTTCCTGCTCTCCGCGCACACCAATGTCCACACCGATGCGCAGAACATGCAGCAAGCAACCCTCATCCCCGCGATTTTCTGGGCCGCTCTCTGGATGGGCACCGCAGTTGCCATCCTCTGGAGCCTGGTTCTCCGCCCCATGCTGCAGGACTTTAAGGCCGGACGGTAGCCCCAAGGCGCTTGAGGGCTGCGATAACCTCTTCAGTGCGCTGGCGTTTGAGCGAGAGCTGGTAGGCCACGATGGCCTCCGGCTTCTTGCCCTGAGTTTCCAGGAGCCGTCCGGCCTGGTAGGGGGCCTCTGCATCGGCAGTATCTAGCTCCGTGGCTTTTTGCCAGCAACTCAGCGCTTCGGTAGGCTGCTTCGCGTTCTCCAGAGTCCCCGCGCGACGTTTCCAGGCAGGGGCACTCTTGGGATACGTCTCCACGCACTTTTTGGTGAACTCGACAAACTTCTCCGGTGCTGCCTGGCTACGGTACAGCTCTTCTAAGGCACTAACAAGATACGGGTTCGGATTGGTTGTCTCGCTGAGCGCCACTTTCTCAAAGAACTGCGCCGCGGCTTCCGGGCGCTTCTGGTTGGTACGGAGTCGGATGAGTAGGGCGCGGGCCTCGTTAGAGCTCGTTCGGAGCGAGACCAAGTCTTCCGTTTCCTGGATCGCCTGCTCCGTCTTGCCGATGTGCTCGTGTAGCTCGATCAGCGCTAAGCGATACTTCAGGTTGTTCTCTGGGGACTTGGCGATCAGGGCCTTGTAGGTAGTCTCCGCTTCGTCCGGTTTTCCTGCCCGTCCTAGCGCCTCCGCCAGCCGGACTTTGAGTCCTTCGTTGTTGGGCTCCTCGGAAAGTAAGCTCTGGATCTCTTTTGTCTCGTCGCCAAAGCGACCTTTGCGGCGGTAGAACTCCGCCAGCGCCTGCCGGTAGAGGTTGCGGTTCGGGTCGCCTTGGCGCAGGGTGAGGCTACGGATGAGAGTCTGCGCTTCGCCGTCGCGGCCCTGCTCCGCGTAGAGCATCGCCAGCTCGTAGCGTGCCGTGTTGTTCTTAGGATCCCCCTTGATCCAGCGCTCGCGGGTGGCCAGAGCCTCGGATGACTTCTTCTGGGTCTCAAAGAGTGTCACCAGGCCCGCATAGGCTTCGGAGCTGGTGGGCTGCTTGGCCAGAACCGCCTCGAAGTGCCCTTGGGCCTTCTCGTACTGTGCTTGCCGCGTCAGAATGCCGCCTAGACGCAGGAGCGTGTCGGTGTCCGCGATGTCACGGGTCAGCGCTTCCTCCAGAGCCTTCGTCGCCTCATCGAGTTTACTGTCACTCTCCAGAAGCAGCGCCAGCTCTTTGAGGGTCTTGGTGTCTTTGGGGTTGTTCTGGGCAATCGTGCGCAGCTCGGTGGCGGCCTCGCCTCGCCGACCGGCAGACTGGAGCGCGATAGCCAGCTTGCGACGTAGCACATCATCGTTGGGAGTCGCCTTGAGCAGCTCTTGGAAGCGGGGAATGACTTCTGTCCAGGCGTTCTGGACAATCAGGGCTTCGGTCAGGCCGCGCTTGGCCCGGTCATTTTTAGGGTCAAGCTTAAGCGCCCCCTCAAAGACACGTGCCGCTCGCTGACCGTACTCCTTGGAGCTGCCCTGGGAAAGCAACATAAAGCCCATGGTCGCGACATACTCCGCGTTTTTCGGCTCGCGGCCCACGGCGGCTTCGGCCTCTTTGAGTCCGAGAATCACCCGATCCTGGGGCGTACGTCGGATATCTCCCAAGTAGGCCAGCGCGAGGCTATGGCGGACGAGAGCTGCCTCGGGGAACTTCTCACGCAGAAGCTCTAGCTGTTTGAGTGCCCCGCTTGCATCCCCTGCCTGCTCTGCCGCGACAGCGGCATTGAAGCCTGCCCGTAGGTTCTTGGGATTCAGGGTAAAGGCACGCTTGTAGGCATCGCGCGACTCAGCGAAGAGCTTGGTGTCTTTTTTCTCTGCGGCAAGCCGTCCCGCAAGATCCGCCCGCATGAGAAACGCGTTCTCTTCTTTTGGGAATCGCTGTGTGAAGGTGCGTAGGGTTGCGAGTGCATCGCCCGGCTGCTTGGCATCCACTTGCGCTGTGGCAAGCGTCCCCAAGAATGTCGGGTCTTTAGGCTGAAGTGCCGCCAAGCTCTTGAGCGGTGGGATCGCCTCCGCAAAGCGCTTCTGAGCCAGGTAGGCCCCCGCGAGCGTACGCAAGGCATCCGTGTTCTTGGGAGCGAGAGCCAAGGCGCTCTTCGCGGTTGCGATGGCCTCATCCAACCGATTCGCACCCCACTCCAGGCTGGCAAGCTGCGCCACAAATCCCGCCTCTTTGGGCATCAGACGAATGGCCTTTTGTGCGGTTGCAATGGCATCATCAAAGCGCCGCTGCCGTCCTAGGACCATCGCCAAGTTGATCCACCCAACACCGGCTTTGGGGTCTAGCTCCAGCATCTGCCGATACAGCTTCTCCGCCTGCGTGAGCTTCCCTTGGCGAGTGGCCTGGAGCGCTTGGTTAAAATAAAGTGCGGCTTTTTGCTGCGCTGTGGGTGCCGGGGGAGCGGATTGCGAAGCCTTGGGCGGTGCAGGCGGCGTGGACGACTTTGGTTTAGACGAGGAAGGAGGAAGAAACTGCATACTCTTGTTATCTGGGACGCCTAGTTAGCGCGTCAGGTTCCGTGGGGTAAAGGCATGGGGCAGGAGCGCCCCAATCGTCGTTTCGAGTGTCGTGGTGCCACTCTCATTCACACAATGCACGGGGCAGTCCGCATCTGCGAACTCGGCCAGCACCTGGCGACAGGCACCACAGGGCGAGCCCCCATCGCGCGTGGCTACCACAACTGCCGTGATATTTTTCGCTCCCGCCGCGACTGCCGAGAAAACCGCCGTCCGCTCGGCGCAGTTGCAGAGCCCGTAGCTCGCATTCTCCACATTGCAGCCCGAGAACACGCCCACGTCTGTGGCAATCGCCGCTCCGACAAAGTAGTTTGAATAGGGCGCATAGGCCCGCTGGCGCACGTCTAGGGCGTCCTGAATCAGTTCGGAGGTCATCGGCTCTATTCTACCGCCTGGCGAAAGTACGATACACTAGCCACTTGGTATGGCAACACTTTTATCGGCGCAGGGGATTGAGGCGAGAAGCGGGGGGCGGACGCTCTTCACAGGCCTCACATTTGGGATTGAGGACACGGAGCGGCTGGGACTGATTGGGCCAAATGGCGCGGGCAAGTCCACGATGCTCAAGGCACTGGCAGGGATGGGGGATCTGAGCGGTGGGACCGTCTCCATGCGCCGGGGCTTGCAGGTGGGCTACGTGGCTCAGGACGAAGCCTTTGAGGGAGATCAGACCGTGGAGCAGGCGCTCTTCTCGGCGCTCGATGGCACGACGCTGGACGAGACAGAAAAAGTGATGCACGTGGAGATCTCTCTGGCCCAATGCGACTTCCCCGATAGAAATCAAAAAGCCGCCCAGCTCTCAGGGGGCTGGAAGAAGCGTCTCGCGATCGCTCAGCAGCTCCTCAAAGAGCCCGATGTCCTCTTTTTGGATGAGCCGACCAACCACCTGGACCTGCAAGGGGTCGAGTGGCTGGAGGAGATTCTGGAGAACCCGCCGTTTGCCTTTGTGGTGATCACCCACGACCGCTACTTTCTGGAAAACACGACCACGAAGCTCATGGATCTCAACTCTGCCTACGCCGAGGGCTATCTCTCGGTGAAGGGTGGCTATTCGGAGTATCTGGAAGCAAAGGCCGCGTATTTACTGGCACAGGGCCGTAAACAAGACTCGCTGGAGTCCACGGCTAAGGTGGAGCTGGCGTGGCTGCGACGAGGCGCACGGGCACGCTCTACCAAGGCGAAGGGGCGGATCGAGGATGTCGGTGAGGTCTTTGCAGAGCTAGACTCGGTCAAGCGTCGCAACGCGGAGAAGCTGGCAATGGAGAGTGGGTTTAGCGCCTCAGGCCGCCAGACCAAAGAGCTGTTGGTCGCGAAAAACCTCTCGAAGACACTGGGGGGACGCGAGCTATTTTCGGGGCTGGATCTGACCCTCACGCCGGGGCTCAAGCTGGGACTGGTAGGGTTAAATGGCAGTGGTAAGACGACCCTTCTGCGCCTGCTTTTGGGGACACTGGAAGCCGATACAGGGACGGTCAAGCGGGCCGATGGTCTGCGTACTGTCTTTTTCTCGCAGAACCGTGACAATCTGGATTTTAATGTCACACTGCGCAATGCACTCGCTCCGGCCTCCGACACGATCAGCTATCGCAATAGCACGATCCATGTCACGGGCTGGGCCAAGAAATTTGGCTTCCGTGAGGATCAGCTTGGCTCGAAAGTCGGGTCACTCTCGGGGGGCGAGCAGGCACGCCTCGCGATTGCCAAGCTCATGCTCCAGCCTGCTGACTTGCTGGTGCTCGATGAGCCGACCAACGACCTCGATCTCGCCTCTCTCGGCTCGCTGGAAGAGGGCATGGAGAGCTTCCCCGGAGCGCTCGTTCTTGTTAGCCACGACCGGTTTATCCTCGATAAGGTCTGTAATCAGGTGCTGGTTCTGGGCGAGGGCGAGCCGACGTTCTATGCCGACTTCACCCAGTGGGCCGAGCATCGTCGCAACCGAACGGCACCGACTGCGGCCCCCAAAGCACCGAAAGCCGCCACTCCTGCCGTTCCTATCGCACCCCTGCGTCCTCTCAGCACCGCCGAGCGTCGGGAGCTCTCCAAGATCGAAGAGACTATCCACACCGCCGAGGAGAAAGTCAGCGAGATCGAGGCCCGGATGGCCGCTCCGGAGATCGCCACAAACGCCGCCGAGCTTCAGCGCCTCTGGGCTAAAGAGCTACCCACCGCCAAAGCTGCCGTCGAGCGTCTCTATGCCCGCTGGGAAGAGCTAGAGAGCCGCAAATAGATCTACCACAGTGCCGTCGGGGTCGCAGAGCTGAGCGTAACGCTGGCCCCAGAAGGCATCCCAGGGGGCTTTGTGGCTCCAGTAGCCACTGGCGACGGCATGGGCATGAAGCGCATTGACCTCCGCCGGGGATGCGCTCTCAAACGCCAGCCCGATTCGGTTGCCAATCGGGCGTGTCCACTCAGGATCAAACGACTTGACCAACTCCTCCGTGTCCCACATCAGCCGCAGGCCACTGGGCAGCGTTATCTCCACGTGATCCTCGCCCGTCTCGGGCTCGGGAATCTCCAGCCCGAGGAGCCGATAGAAGGCTAGCGCCTTGCTCATGTCCGAAACGACGATACCAATTGCGTTGAGTTGTGCCATAGTGAACTATTGTTCTAGTCAACAGGAAAAGAATCCTGCTGACTAGAAAATTAATTTTGAGATCCCCTACTACTGACCTGGTTTGAGAGGCGGGAGGTCGAGGCGGCGGCGGACTTTGGGGTTGCGAATATCTAAACGAAGAGTATCTGCTTTCTCCGGGTTCGCGTACTGACGATACGACTCCATCAGGGTCGGGCCAAAGCACATGGCGAGCATCGCACCCGCTGCCATAAACGGGACAAAGGGGATTCCAAACTTCAGGCTACGGCCCCGCGCGAGTGCCAGTCCTCCGCCCACAAGAGTCCCCAGAAGGGTGGCAAACATCAGGGAGAGCAGGCCCAACCCCGGCCCTAAAATCGCTCCCAAGCCCAGTGCAAGTTTGACGTCACCAAGGCCCATCGCACCGTGCTGGCCTGTCTCCGCCTCCTCCGCAAACTGATCCGCCTCCGCTGCCGCCGCGGCAATCTCGGCACTAGCAGACGCCGGAAGCCCTAGGTCATCCGAGCGGCAAAAACGGGCGAGGGTCTGCTGCGGGGTCTCGTCACTCCGGCGTGTGATGAAGAAAAAAGCGGTCATCGGAAGCAACAAAAACAGCGTGCCGTAGATTCGCATCATTGGCAGCATGGCGAGCATCGAGAGTACGCACAAAAAGGCTGGTGAGAATGCCAAGCGTGGCGGTGCGTCGGTCGTCGCTGCCTCCGAGATCTCTGGCCCAACAACAGCCATGCCACTCTCCGTGCCGGGGACATCCTCCGAGATAAAGAAGCGGCGTACGGCTGCTAAGAGGGGCTCTCCCGGTGTGCGGGCATAGAAGACAAATCCAAAAAAGGAGACAAGAAAAAGCAGGCCGCCGTAGCACGCCGCTCCGGCAACGGAGAGAGGGAGCCAGCCAAAGTAGAGATAGTTGGTCTTGAACGTCTCCCAGATCCCCTGCTGCGCCGCGACAGTGCCGCAGATCACATCCCGCCCAATTCCCAGTGCCAGTGCAATCCCCGTGAGCTCGTCCGGTGCCATAAAGTGATCCAAGTCAATAAAAACGAGGGCGATCAGCACGGCGGCGACCAGTGCGGTCATCACAAAGTTGATCGTCGTGAGAGGCTGGTAGGGAAGCACAATGCTATGGTAGAGCAGTGCCCAGAAGCAAGCCGTGAAAAGCTCGACACAAAAATAGCGCCAGGAAATGGGCTGCTTACAGTCGCTACATCGGGCACGAAGCGACAGAAACGAAATCAGGGGAATGTTTTCCCAGAACGTGATCAGGTGGTTGCAGTTGGGACAGTGGCTCGCCGGTTTTGAGAGATGCTTTCCCAGCGGAAGCCGGTAGATCACCACATTGAGAAAGGAGCCGACAATGGCTCCATACATAAAGGCAATGGTGTACCAGATACCATCTACCAGTTCGGGCCAAGGAAAATCCATCACAGCATATTATCGGGTAAAAGGCAAAAAAACGAACCCTGATGCCGCGCATCAGGGTTCGTTTTATTTTTGGAGACTTACTTGTCGTCGTCACCGTTGTCGCCGGAGAGACCCTGGATCAGGCCGACGAGAGGAAGGAACATCGCAATCACGATGTAGCCGACGGTGAAACCCAGGAAGACGATCAGCACGGGCTCAATAGCCGCGGTTAGGGACGTAATCGCCGCATCCACCTCGCCGTCGTAGAAGTCGGCGATCTTGGAGAGCATGGTGTCCAGAGAACCTGACTCCTGCCCGATGGAGATCATCTGAACAACCATAGGGGGGAACATCTTGGACTTGCGCAGTGGCTCGGAGATAACGTCTCCTTCGCGGACACGGGCACGAGCATCAAGAATGGCGTCGGAGAGGATCTCGTTGGAGACCGTACCGGCGACGGTTTCTAGCGCCTGGAGGATCGGCACGCCCGAGGACAGAAGTGTCGAGAGGGTTCGGGAGAAGCGGGCAAGGGCCACTTTATGGTTGAGCTTGCCAAAGACGGGGACCTTGAGCTTTGCTCGGTCTGCCACACGCCGCCCGAACTTAGTGCGAGTGAACATCTTAAAGGCAACGACAGATATTCCCACTGAGCCGAGCATGATGTACCACTTCTCAACCAGAAAGTCGGAGAAGATCTTGAGACTCATGGTCATGGCAGGGAAGTCTTCGGCCTTGAGTCCTAGGTCAATAAACATCTTCAGGAACTGAGGGACGATGTAGATTGTCAGGAACATCACGATGCCGAGAGCCACGGTCGAGACAATGATCGGATAGGTCATTGCTGCCTTCACCTTGCGGCGAAGCTCGACGTCTTTTTCGAGGAAAATGGAAAGGCGCTGTAGAGACTCTTCCAGCACACCACCAACTTCTCCGGCGCGGATCAGACCGACAAAGAGATTGGAGAACACCGAAGGGTACTTGCTCATCGCCTTCGAGAGCATGTTACCGGCTTCGACTTCAGCGCGAAGGTCAAAGATAATACGGCGGAGCTTGGGGGACTGTGACTGCTCCGAGAGAACGTCTAGGCAGCGCACCAGAGATACACCGGCATCAATCATGGTAGAGAACTGGCGACAGAAGATCGAGAGATCATCAAGCTTGACCTTCTGGAACTTGTCCATAAAGGTTGGTTCGTTAAGCTGTGCCTTGGTTTTCTTCTTAACGGTCTTCGCAGGGGCTACTTTTTGAACGGAGTAGCCTTGCTCCGTCAGGCGCTGTCGCAGCTCTGCGGGGTTGCTGGCCTCACTGGTGCCGGTCAGTGATTTGCCATCGGTCGCTCTGGCGGTATAGGTGAATGTGGGCATAGAGTCTCTTTCTCCTGCAAGGTAGTACCTAGAATAAACGTGGTATCTTCTCCAACGGTTACGGCCTACCCGGAAATATTATAGGCAAAAATAGTGCTTTCGTCAATCTTTCCGCCACGGCAGGTGTACGGGGGCTCTTTTTCCGTCCTCGCCCACCGGCCCGGCGCTGAAAAGCTCATAGCTCTCGCCTTTCTTTTCGTAGCGAAATGGCTGGCGCGTGTACGGATCAAGCCCCCAGTCTGCCAGCTTCAGCGCCTCCAAGCTTTCCGGAAGTTTCTCCCACTCCCACTTGTACTTTCGGATCGCCGTATGGCAGTAGAGTAGCTGGCACTGGATACGGTTCTGGAGGAAACGGTTCGAGGCAGACCGGTAAACAGGAGAAAGCGAGTTATAGATACCAAGCTCTAGCTCACCCCTGGGCTCCTCGGGAATCTTGGGAGAGCTATGCGGAGCGCTCAGATAGGCAAGCTCCGCCTGGACTCTTGATTTGTTGGCTGCGATAACCTTATCTAAAATCTGACCTTGTCTTTCGGGGTTGTTCCTGATAGCTTCAATCTGCATTCTGGTTCGCTGATAGGCTGCCATTTCTTCGGCAGGTGGGGGAGCACCTGTCTCCGAATCAGGAGTTGGTTCTGTAAAAAGCCCTTCCAGAAACTCAGCCATGTTTTTTCGTCCCATCTCCATAGCTGCCTCAAAGGTCTTCGTCTCTGCGGAGAGACTAGCTAGGGCACTGTCCTTATCCCGCTCAACATGCTCTCTGAGTGTCGTCTGGATTCGGTCACAGTCGCGGGGAGTGCATTGCTCTAGGTGACTTTTGACTCGGGTTAGCAAGATCGAATCAATGGCAATCCCAACTAAACCACCGATCAGAACCTGGGACTTAGGTGCACGCCCTAGATGGAGCCCCTGAGCAAAACTGACGAGTGCAGCGGCGGTTCGTCCTTCGGAAAACAAGACATGCATCTCCGCATTAAGTAGCCGTGCGCTGTCACGAAAGCCAGAAAACTCGGGGAAGGTAGTGAAAAAGTTTAGCTCCCGTTGAGGGGGAGTGGTAGGTTTGAGCATCGCGGCGTCAATCAGAGTGCGTGCTTGACGAACCGGCGGGTCGCCGAGAGCGCGGCGGCGGCTGGTGAGGGTATTTCTCTGCTGCGCCTCAGCCCAGAGCGCACTTGTCTTCAGAAGCTCGGCGGCGCGGACGAAGTCTTCGTAGGCGTTCTTGCCCGTGGGCTGGGGAAAGAGCTGGGAGAGGACGGATTTTTCTTGCACGTAATTCTTAACGTATAAAGAGGCGGGTGCAAGACATTAAAGTGGTGAGGTATCCCCTCTTCTGGGTCGGGCATTCCAGAACGCTTGAAAGACATCCCACTCACCACCCAAAAAGAAACCGCGA
>NZ_JANNYP010000232.1:0-5594 GCF_031410135.1 Armatimonas sp.
CGGACTGGCATATTTATATCCGCACGGACAATCCCAATCTTCAGCAGACATTGATTCCTCATCTGCGTGCTAATGATGTCGCAGTAGAAGACCTTGAACTCAGTATGATTTACTCAGAACTCATGGTCACGGAGAAACCGCTACAGTCAATGACCGGGTGGTTGTTCTCCATTCGAACCATGGCACCCTTGATGAAGTTCATGGGGGGCATACCAATAAAGCCTGCGACAAACATATTGGCGGGGTGGCGGTAGATATTCTGGGGCGTGTCGCACTGCTGGAGTAGGCCACCTTCCATTACGGCGATGCGCTGGCCCATGGTCATGGCCTCGACCTGGTCGTGGGTGACATAGATCGTGGTAACTTTAAGCTCGCGGTGAAGATTAATCAGCTCGAAGCGGGTCTGGACACGGAGCTTGGCGTCTAAGTTGGAGAGTGGCTCGTCCATCAGGAACACTTCGGGGTCGCGGACAATCGCACGACCAAGCGCGACGCGCTGGCGCTGACCGCCTGAGAGCGCCTTGGGCTTGCGATCGAGATAGTCGGTGATATCGAGCTTCTTGGCTGCGGCCTGGATCTTAGCGTCTATATCGTTCTCGATCGCCTTGTACTCGGGTGAGAACTTCTGCCAGATTGGGGGAAGCATGCGCAGGCGCAGCCCAAAGGCCATGTTCTCATAGACGCTCATGTGGGGGTAGAGTGCGTAGTTCTGGAAGACCATGGCGATGTTGCGGTCTCGCGGCGGCACGTCGTTGACCACGCGCTCCCCGATGAGTATCTCGCCGCTGGTGACTTCTTCAAGCCCCGCGACCATGCGCATCGTTGTCGTCTTGCCGCAGCCTGAAGGGCCGACCAGCACCATAAACTCCCCGTCGTGGATCTCTAAGTTGAGATCTTTAACGGCGTTGACTTCCTTCTTAGACTGCGCGTCCACGAAGGTCTTGTTTAAATTCCGAAGAATGACTTTTGCCATAATTGTCCTGCGAGGAGTATAACCTAAGTGGAGCTACTTCGGCAACAAAGCCGCCACAGAGATTTGCGCCTCGGGCTTTGCAAGCGGCGAAGCGCTCTCGGTCTCGTCGTAGAGGCGTGTGCTGCGGTAGGTCTTTCCATGCGGCTCCCGGCGCACCTCTAGCGTCCGGGCGTTGATGTCCAGAACCCAGTACTCCGCAATTCCTGCCAAGGCGTAGGTCTCGGACTTGAGCCCCTGATCAAAGGCCAGCGTTGAGTCGGAGATCTCCATCACCAGAAGCACGTCTTGCTCTGTCGGATGCTCAGTGTAGTTATCGGGCTCTCCCGCGACCACAGTAAGATCGGGTTCGGGTTCGCCATCCGTGGATAGGCGAATCGGAAGCTGAGAGAAAATATAGTAGCCCTCACCAAAGGCACTCGCTACTACTTTTTCTGTTTTTGAGACTGCGGTAGCATGGGGACGATTCATGGGCATCTTGAGATAGATTTCTCCTCGGATAAGCTCAAGGCGTGGGGTTTCGCCGAAGAGTCCCATCTCCACAGCGTGGTGGTAGGTCTCGCGGGTCCAGTGCCAGGTTGCCGGGTCTTTGGTGGCGCTCATGGAGAAATTATACCGCTACGCCAAGATTGCTTTCACGATGTCGCCGGCCACATCGGTGAGGCGGTAGTTGCGGCCATTGAAGAAGTAGGTGAGCTTGAGGTGATCCATGCCCATCAAGTGTAGGATCGTCGCATGCAGATCGTTGATGGAGACGCGGTCTTTAGCGGCTTTGTGCCCGATCTCATCGGTCTCGCCGTGGTGGTAGCCGCCCTTCACGCCACCGCCCGCCATCCAGCAGGTGAAGGCATGGGGGTTGTGATCCCGGCCCGTGCCGCCTTTCTGCACCAGCGGGAGTCGCCCAAACTCCCCGCACCAGATGACTAATGTGTCGTCGAGCATCCCGCGCTGCTTGAGGTCTGTGAGAAGTGCGGCAATCGGCTGGTCGGTCTCTGCCCCAAAGCCCCGGTGGTTGGCGGCGATATTGGTGTGGCCATCCCAGCTCTTCTCGTTCTCCTCGCCGCCAGAATAAATCTGCACGAAGCGCACGCCGCGCTCGACTAGGCGCCGCGCCATCAGGCACTGCCGCGCAAAGTGGCCGCACTCTTTTTTGTCTATGCCGTAGAGGTCACGGATGGCTTGCGGCTCGCTCGCGATCTCCAGTGCTTCGGGGGCGGCGAGCTGCATGCGGTAGGCCAGCTCAAAAGACTCGATTCGTGCCGTGAGCTGTGGATCGTTGTCGGCGTGCGCTAGGTGCTGCTTGTTGAGTTTTTGTAGTAAGTCCAGCTGGGCACGCTGGGCGGGTTCGGTGAGCTTGCGCTCCAGGTCGTTGATGGGCTGGCCCTGGTTGTTCAGCGCCGTCCCTTGAAAAACGCCGGGCAGAAACCCCGAACCCCAGTTCTGGGCGTAGCCTTTGGGCAGGCCGCGTCCGAGCGTGTCGTACATCACCATAAAGGCGGGGAGGCTCTTGTTGAGCGAGCCGAGGCCATAGGTCACCCACGCCCCGACACTGGGAAAGCCCATACGATTCATCCCGGTGTTGATCTGAAAGAGGGCAGGGGAGTGGTTGTTGGTCTCGGTGTAGCAGGAGTGGAGAAACGCCATGTCGTCCACGTGCGCGGCGAGCTTGGGAAAGATCTCACTCACCCATGCGCCGGACTTGCCGTGCTGGGCAAAGGCAAACGGCGACTTCATCAGGGGGCCGACTGAGTCCGCGAAAAAACCGGTGGTGGAGTCGAAGCCCTTGAGCTCCTGGCCGTCGTACTTTTGCAGCGCGGGCTTGTAGTCCCAGGTGTCCACGTGCGACGGTCCCCCGTTCATAAAGAGCCAGATGACGCGCTTGGCACGCCCTCGTCCCAACCTCTCCCCAACCCCTCTCCCAGACGCTCGTTCCTCGCTGGGAAAGGGGCTTTTAGCAGTGGCGTCGTCGGCGAGGAGGGTGGCGAGGGCGAGGGTGCCGAAGCCTGCTCCTGCTTGCTTGAGGAACTCGCGGCGGGTGGGGTTGGCGAAGAAGTGTTGGGGCTCGTTACTCGACATAGGAAAACTCATTTAGCGCAAAGAGAACTTGGCAGAAATCGGTGAGAGTGCCGCCTTTGTTGAGATAGGCGACGCCCTCAGAGAGCTCGGTGGGGCTCGGGGAGCGGCTCAGGGTAAGAAGATAGGCACGGCGCAGGCTCTCGGCGGGGGCATACGGGACTTCTACCCGCTTGGCGAGGCTTGCTGCCCAACTTCGAGCCTGTGGGTTGTTGAGCAGGATCAGTGCCTGTGGGGCCACGGTCGTGGTCTGGCGCACGCCGATGCTCTGGAGGGAATTGGGGGCATCGAAGGCGACCAGAAACGGGACGAGCTTGCTGCGCTTGAGAAAGAAGTAGATCCCCCGGCGCTTCATGCTCTCGTCGAGCGTGCCTGCTCCGTACATCCGCGTGTCGAGCTGTCCACTTGCGGCGAGCATGGCATCGCGGATTCCCTCGGCCTCAAGGCGGCGGCGGGAGAAGCGCGAGAGCCAGCGGTTGTCGGGGTCTGTTTTTGCTTTCTGCGCCGTGACGCTCGCCGATTGTCGGTAGGTCTCCGTCAGCACCAGCTCCTTGAGCAGTGGTTTGAGCCTCCAGCCATTTTGAATCAGCTTACTCGCGAGCAAGTCCAGCAGCTCCGGGTGGGTGGGACGCTCTCCCATCGTGCCGAAGTCTGACGGGGTCGCGACGATCCCGCGCCCGTAGAGATGCTGCCAGAGGCGGTTGACCATCACGCGTGCCAGCAGGTTTCCCGCGCCGTTTTTGGTATCCGTGAGCCAGTTGGCAAATGCCCGGCGCTGGTAGCTGGTGCGGGAGCCTGTCGGGGCTGCCTCTTGCCAGCTCGCATCGTCGGCGTGCTTGAGGATACCAAGAAAGCTCTGGGTGGCGACTTCGCCTTTCTGGTTAGGGTCACCGCGCTTGAGGAAGTGTGTGGCTTCCAGAAAATCCCCGCCCTGGGTGTGGGTGCGGATGGCGGGAACGCCCTCGGAGCAGATCATGGCCTTGGTGAGTGTCGGGCCAGGGCGCTGCGCTTCGTGCTGCTCCACGGCGGCCTGGAGCGCCTTCCACTCGGGATCGAGCGTCTTATACCATTCGCGCAGGCCGTCGGGGCCATCACCGATCGCAAGGCCGTCGAGCGGCGCGTCGGCGCTCTCAGCAAAGGCGATTCGCGGGCGGCCCATGCCGTGCCCCGTGTTATTATTGAACTCCAGCCGCACGGTTACGGGAAAGCCCTCGGGGACACTCACAGGGCGCTCCAGCACAAAGACAGCGCTATGGCTCTTGCCAAACTGTGGATCTATCGCCCACGAGGACACCGAGTCGCCATCAATGGCCGCCGCTACCGGGAGCCCGGCCTGCTCAAAGTCCGTTTTTGTGGAGATAAACTTTCCTCCACCAGAGATTGAGACATTGCTCAGCGCAAAGTTCCCATTGCTCGCCCGTCCTGGCCCGCCCTTCACGAGCGAGGGATGCGTCAGCGCCTCGATCCGCAAGGCCACGAGCTGCTTCTGGCTTGTTTTGAGCGTGAAGGTCAGTGTCTCGTGCTCCGGGTTTTTCCCCGTCACCAGCACCGAGCTATCGGGTTGCACGGTGAGGGTTGCGCCGCCTGCCGAGACCGCTTTCTCGACTTTCGGCAAGACCCACTCTGCTCGTTTACTGCTCTCTGTGGCGACCCAGTGCGCCAGTTTCGCCGGGAGTTTTTCTTGTTCCCAAGCCGCTCGGGCCGCGACCAGCGGCGCGTGGGCACTCTCCCAGTCTGTGAACTTTTTCTTATCACCCTCGGCGTCGAGCGCCACATCGTAGTCCGAGCGCACGGTCTTGGTGAATGTGGCAAGCATTCGGTAATAGTCGCGCTGTGGGATGGGATCGTACTTGTGGTCGTGGCAGCGGGCACAGCCTACCGTCAGCCCCAGAAACGCCTGGCTGGTTACGGAGAGCATGTCATCGAGCTCGTCGTAGCGCTCTTTCTCGACCTGGCTCTTGGTGATCTGCGTGGCGTGCGTCCCCGCCCCAAGAAAGCCCGTTGCGAAGAGCGCCTGTGGGTTGCCCGGTGCAAACTCATCGCCCGCGAGCTGCCATTTTACAAACGTGTCGTAGGGCAGGTCGTCGTTGAAGGCCTTGATGACAAAGTCGCGGTAGGTGTAGGCGTTGGGGCGGTCGTAGTCCTGCTCGTAGCCGTGGCTCTCGGCAAAGCGTGCCAGATCGAGCCAGTGCCGTGCCCACTTCTCCCCAAAGCGCGGCGAGGCCAGCAAGCGATCCACCACGCGGCTCTCCGCACCAGGCGCTTTGTCCGCCAGAAACGCGGCCAGCTCATCGGGCGCGGGTGGCAGGCCAATCAGATCAAAGCTCACCCGCCGCAGCCAGACAGAGCGTGGCGCAGGAGCGCTCCGGCTCAGCCCCAGCTCCTTGCGCTTGGCCTCCAGCAAATCTTCCACCCCCTTTGATTCCCCTTTCCCCGTGAGGGACGAACGCCCGGGTGTGGGGTTTGGGTTGTGGTGAAGGGGCTGGAAGGCCCAGTGCTTCCTGGGGTCGGGCTTGGCGAGGGTGATGGGGCCGGGGGCACCGCGCTTCAC
>NZ_JANNYP010000233.1:0-8948 GCF_031410135.1 Armatimonas sp.
CGATCCGGATCGACTAGTGAGCCTTTCTGCGCCACATGGGTTCCGAGCTGAGAGCGCAAGGCTTTATGGAGAAGATGCGTCGCCGTGTGGTTGCGCCGAATATTCGCTCGACGCACTGCATCCACGTGCGCCTTAACGGAATCACCAACGGAAAGTTTCCCTAGGATAGCTTTTCCGTGATGGAACCAGATTCCATCGCGCTTCTGGGTACTAGTGACTTCAAAATCGGGCGATTCCCCTTGCAAGACCTCACCAAAAATCCGTCCTGTGTCGCCCACTTGCCCGCCGCTCTCCGCATAAAACGGCGACTCAGTAAGAATAATCTCCGCCTCTTCACCAACTCCTAGTTTTTGAATTGGCTTGCCGCCCCGCAAAATCCCGACAATCTTCGTTTCAACACGGATCTTCTCGTAGCCAACAAATTTAGTGTGTGGCAGGGAACGCAGAAGCTCTTTAGTACCCTCATCGGTCAGTATCCACGTTTGTTTATCTTTATCCTTGGAGTCTTCGGCGTGCTTCTTCTGCGCCGCATCGTAGCTCTCCCGATCGACTGTGACACCGCGCTCTTGTGCGACCTCGGCGGTGACTTCGTAGGGAAGGCCATAGGTACTGTAGAGGTCGAAGGCTTCCTCACCCGAGAGTGCGCCTTTTGCCAGTGCGTCTTCGAGGCGAGCGAGGCCGTTTTTGAGGGTGTTGCGGAAGCTGGTCTCTTCCAGCTTGACGGCCTCCAGAATCGCTTCCTGGCGGTCTACTAATTCCGGATAGTAGTCCTTCATGTTCTGGATCACACCCGGAACGGCGCGATCCATGAAGGTCTCTTCTTCAAACCCGAGGTGTCGAATCCCGGCGACAATCGCGCGACGCATCAGGCGGCGGAGGGTGTAGCCCTGCGCCGACGAGCTAGGCGTGACGCCATCGCCGAGCAAGAAAGTGGTGGCCCGCACATGGTCGGCGATACGGCGGAAGGCGATATCAGTGGGGGAGTCGGGCGTGGACGTGTAGCTCTTGCCGGAGAGCTGCTCCATCACGGCGATCACGGGGCGCAGCAGGTCGGTCTCGAACGGCCCGGCGAGGTTATTGATCGCCGCCGCCGTGCGCTCCAGGCCCATGCCCGTGTCGATATTTCTCTTGGGCAGCTCGATCAACTTGTAGTCGTCGCCCGTGCCCTGGCCGGTGTACTGCGTAAAGACATTGTTCCAGATCTCCAGCCAGCGCGTGCCTTCGCCGTCCCAGTCCTGATCAAACGGCAGGTGCGGCTGCAAGTCGAAGAAGATCTCCGAGCACGGGCCACACGGGCCTTGGCTCTGCTCGACCATCGCGTTAGCGGGCCAGTAGTTGGTCTTCTGCCCCAGCCGTGCGATGCGCTCGTGGGGCATGCCATTGGCACGCCAGAAGTCGTAGGCCTCTTGATCGTCCTCGTAGATCGTCACCCGGATGCGCTCACGGTCTAGCTTGAGCACGTCGAACAAGAACTCGGTGGACCAGGCGATGGCCTCTTTTTTGAAGTAGTCCCCAAAGCTAAAGTTGCCCAGCATCTCAAAGAACGTACAGTGGCTAATATCGCCAATATCCTCGATGTCCTTGGTGCGCAGACACTTCTGGCTTGTGACAATGCTCCGGCGCGGCGGCGTGGCGCGGTCCTCGAAGTAGGCCTTGAACGGCACCATCCCCGCCACGGTAAACAGCAGCGTCGGGTCGTCGGTGGGCAGCGGGTCAGAGGGGAGGCGCAGTGCCCCCTTGCTCCCGAAAAACTCAATATACTTCTGGCGAAGCTCTCTAGCTAGCATAACGTGTTAGTATACGGCATCGCGCTCATTGTGCTATCGGGCAGGAAAGCTCCTGGCTCCTCCCGAATAACATCTCATGACCACGCCACTGACACGACGCTCGCTGCTCAAAGGTACCGGGGTTGCGCTGGCTCTGCCTTTCCTGGAGAGCATGCAGCCTGCACTCGCACGCACTCGGGCGGCGAAGCCACGTCGGATGCTGGCGATCTGCAACAATCTGGGCGTCCTACCCGATTATTTCTTTCCCATGGGCAACGGCCGCAACTACACGCCCTCCCCCTACCTGGAGCTCCTTCAAGCACACCGCAGTGACTTCACGGTATTCAGTGGGGTCTCGCATCCCAACGTGGATGGCGGTCACCCTGCCGATGTCTGCTTCCTTACCGCCGCACCTCATCCGGGCAGTAGCTCGTTTCGAAACACCATCTCCCTCGATCAGTTCATCGCCGAGCAGATCGGTACTCAGACCCGGTTCCCGTCGCTCACGCTCGGTGTTAATACCCGCTCCCGAAGCCTCTCTTGGACAGGAACAGGGGTCGCGATCCCACCCGAAGACAAGGCAGCGGAGGTCTTCAAGCAGCTCTTTTTCCAGGGCAATGCCACCGAAATCGCCGCGCAAATCCAGAAGCTCGATACAGGTCGCAGTATCCTAGATACTATCGCGGAGCAGACCGCCGAGCTCCAGCGCACCGTGAGCTCGCACGATAAAGAGCGCCTCGACCAGTACTTTACCAGCGTCCGTGAGCTTGAGCGCCGCCTACAAGTGTCGCGTGGCTGGGAGGACAAACCCAAGCCTGTCGTCAAAGCCCCCCTGCCCATTGACCCAGCCTCCCCGGCGGCGTATATGGATAAGGTCAAGGTGATGTATGATCTGGCACGCCTGGCCTTTGAAACCGACTCTACCCGTGCTGTCACGATCATGCTGGAGGGCGTGAGCACCCCCGTCCTAGAGATTGAGGGTGCGAAGATTACCGATGGCTACCACAACCTCTCCCACCACGGGAAATCAGAGACCAAGCGCACTCAGCTCAAGACGATTGATGAGTGGCACATGAAGCTACTAGCGGGCCTGCTCACTAGCCTCAGAGCGACTCACGAGGCTGAGGAGACCTTGCTAGACAGAACTATGGTGCTCTACGGCTCTAACTTTGGCGATGCCAACACCCATGTCACCACCAACATGCCGGTACTCCTCGCGGGGGGTGGTTTCAAGCACGGACAGCACCTTGCCTTCAGTACGCAACAGAACTACCCTCTGCCCAACCTCTATGTCTCGATGCTCCAGCGCATGGGGCTGGAAACGGATCGGTTCGCCTCCTCGACTGGCACGATGCGTGGCCTGGAGCTGGTGTAGCGTCTGATGAATACCCGTCTTCTCGCCGTTCTTGCTATCCTGGCCAGCCTCCCTCTGGCCGCCACCGCACTGCTCCCGGCGCAGCAGTCCCCCAAACCGGCACCTTTTGTCCAAAAGTATTGCCTCTCTTGCCATGAAGCGCCCGAGAAGCTGGACCCCGTCAAGGTTCATGATCGTGTCCGAGCGGGCGAGATGCCCCCCAAGGACGCCACTCTCCACCCTGGCTCTGACGAGAAACTAGACTTTCTACGGGCACTCGCGACAACCATCACCACCCAAGAGAGAGCCCAAGATGCCGCTATCGGACGCGCAACCCAGCGTCGGCTCAACGGCTACGAGTACGAAAACGCTCTGCGTGATCTCTTTCAGGCTCCCTGGCTACAGATTCGGGGGCAGTTCCCGGACGATGGCGAGGCGTACCGCTTCAATAAAGTCGGAGATGCGCTGGATGTCTCTCATGTCCACCTGGCCCGCTACCTCACTGCCGCCGACTACGCCATCCGTGAGGTTATCCGAGCGCAGGAGAAACGGACATCAACCACCACCCGGCGCTACTACGCACGCGACCAGCAGAGCCTCACCAAGACGTTCACACAGAACCCATTCAATACGTCGCCTGATCGCCAGACCTACCCCGTGATCGGTGCAACGGCACAGCCCGATGTGCGCTTGCTCCGCGCTCCGCTCTCCAGCACCGCTACCCGGGAGCAAGAGGCCGTCGGCTGGGTCTCCAGCAACTATGTCACCGGCTTCCGCTACAGCTGGGATCAATTCAAGGCGCCCGTCGCGGGGCGCTATCGGATTCGCTTTAGTGGCTACACGCTCTGGGCTGCTCCCGGCGGCTCACAGCGACGTTTTGCCAGTGGCAGCGACACGAAAGGCACCCCGGGCAAGCCGAACCTGGCGGTACCCGACTACGACCGAATCTCACCCGGGCGCACGACCGAGCCTATCACCGTCTACACGCGCAACGGGGTGATGAACCGCCGCGTGGGAGCTTTCGATATCAAGCCCGAGCTCGACACCTACGATATCGGTGAGGTCTGGCTCGTCGCCGGAGAGACCCTGGTGCCCGATGCCTCACGCTTCTACCGCTCACGCCCGCCTGCCTTCAAGAACCCCTTGATGACCAAAGAGGGCTGCCCCAGCGTGGCTTTTCGCTGGATGGAGGTCGAAGGCCCTCTCTATGACGAGACATCGGACACCGGCTACCAGCTCCTCTTTGGGGGAGACCAGAACCCTGAGCGCCTCCTGCGCCGCTTCCTCGGCCGCGCCTATCGTGGCCCTGTCACCGAGAACGATGTCCAGCGTTTTCTGCAGCTCTACCAGAACCGAAAAGCGGCAGGACTAGCGACCCGCGAAGCCCTTATCGCCACCTATACGGCGATCCTCGCCTCGCCCCGCTTTGTTTTCCTCAACGAGAAGCCGGGCAAGCTGGAGGACATGGCCCTGGCAACCCGCCTCGCACTTTTTCTCGGGAACTCGACACCGGATGATACCCTCCGTGCTCGAGCCACACGCGGTGAGCTGAGCGATCCCGCGGTGCTACGTGCGGAGACGGAGCGGCTTCTTAGCTCCCCTAAGTCCCACCGTTTCACCGAGGCCTTCCTCGACTACTGGCTTGACCTGCGTAAAATCGAGGACTCAACCCCTTCGACCACGCTCTACAACGACTACTACCTCGACGATGCCCTTGTCGAAGCGGCGGTGCTGGAGTCCCACCTGACATTCGAGGAGCTTGTGCGTCAGAACCTCCCCGTACGCAGTGTCGTGGATGCCCGCTTCACCTTCCTCAACGAGCGCCTCGCCACGCACTACGGCATCCCTGATGTTAAAGGAGTCGCGATGCGGCGGGTTGCGCTTCCCTCCGAGAGTCCTCGTGGCGGCTTTCTTACTCAGGCCAGTGTGCTGAAGGTCACCGCCAATGGCACCACGACCTCCCCCGTGCTCAGAGGCAAGTGGATCATGGAGCGCATCCTCGGTTACGAGGTTCCACCCCCACCACCCGTCGCCGCCGTAGAGCCCGACATACGGGGGGCCGTCACGATCCGCCAGCAGCTCGACAAACACCGCTCCGACCCCAGCTGTGCCAGCTGCCATAGCAAGATCGACCCGCCGGGCTTCGCCCTAGAGAGCTTTGATGTGATGGGAGGCTGGCGCGAGCGCTACCGAGGGGTGGATGAGAGCAAACCCGCTGAGAAGGGAATCGGTAAAAATGGCCAGGCCTTTGCCTTCCATCAAGGACTCCCGGTCGACTGCGCCGGGAGCCTCCCCGATGGCCGCACCTTCTCAGATGTACGCGCCTTCAAGCAGCTACTGAGCCGCGATGAGCACACCCTTGCTCTTAACCTTGCCAAACAGCTCGTTGTCTATGCCACTGGGGCACCGATTCGCTTCAGCGATCGTACTCGCCTTGAGGCTCTCGTAGCGGAGACAAAGCCGACGCAGTATGGCGTCCGAAGCCTCATTCATGCTGTCATTCAGAGTGAGCTCTTTCGCCAGAAGTGAGCTCGCGCACAAACCCCACCCAGCCGGGTTGTTCGACGAAACCCAGCGCCCGATTGATCGAGAGCATGCCCTCATTGTTCACCTCGTTATTGGTGCGGATAATCGGAGCGCCGCGCTCTTTGGCGAAGGCAAGCGCCCGGAGCTTCAGCGCCAGCGCGATTCCCCGGCGGCGGTGCGAGCGCGCAATGCCCGTGGCTCCTGTCTGGAGGTGATCGTCGGCATCCCGCCCCCAGAGCGTGCTGAGGCCCACGAGAGTCTCACCGTCTAGAGCAAGAAAATTCGCCTGGGGGAGGTACCCGGTGTGCTCAAAGCGCTTCGCCCAGACCTCGTAGGGAAGCGGTGTGAAAGGCTCCGGTGAGGGAATATCGGCCTGGATGATCTGTGTGAACTCATAGAACCGCTGAAGCACGTCCGCGTCGGTGTCGCCTAGCTCGCGCAGCGTGATGAGACGGATCCCCTGCTCCAGCACGCGCTCCTCGGCACCGGCAAAGCGGCTGGCATCGAAGGCGTTCACCTCCAGCCACGACTCGGCGTAGCTCATCTCTTCACGAAAGCCACGGTCGGTCAGAAAGCGCAATGCACGCTCCGTACCCTCGACGGTGTGCGTGCGAAGCGTGGTGGGCTGAAGCGGTACAAGATCGGCGAGCACCTGGTCGAAGAGCATCTTGCCGTAGCCCTTGGCTTGTTGTTCGGGGGCAACGAAAACATCCACCTGGAACTGGGTGGGATGGAAGCTGTGTGAGTCATGGCCGCTCTGGCCGTAACCAACCAGCAGGCCACTGTCGTCCTCGGCAACAACGCGAGCAAAGTGATGCTTTTCCTCGCGGTAGTCGTCACCAAAACGAAACTCGTTCTCGGACTCCTGGAAGCCAGGAAAGTTGGCGTTGTAGATCGCCACGATAGCGGGATAGTCCCGCAAGGGGTCAAAGGTACGGATGTTCATGTCTCTTCTATCGTAGCACAAGGTGGGTTTGCTAAGGTACGATAGCCTATGTTTGTAGCTCTGCTCAGTGTTGCGCTTCTGGCGGCTCCGCCGACAAAGATCATGCGCCTGGAAGTGACGCCGCCGTCGGTGGCACTGGACGGTCGCACGGCGCTACAACGGGTGCTGGTTACGGCGATATTGAGCGATGGGAGCCGCAAAGACGTGACGGGGCAAGCCAAGCTCACGACCTGGCCCCCCACACTGCTCCAGCTCGCGGGGAGCACGCTCACGCCGCGCACCGATGGCACGGGTGCCCTCAAGGCCGAGCTGGGCAGTGTCAGCGCCAAAATTACCGTGAGTGTCAAGAACACCACAATTGCTCCGACCTACTCGTTTGTCAATGACGTGGTTCCGACACTCGCGAAAGTAGGCTGTAGCCAGGGGACGTGCCACGGGGCGGCCTCGGGGAAAGGTGGCTTTAAGCTGAGCCTGCGCGGCTACGCCCCCGAGCAAGACTTTCTGGCGATTGTCAAGGCGCTGAGTGGCCGCCGCATCACCCGCGAGGCTCCCGAGCGGAGCTTGTTTCTGCGCAAGCCGCTGGGCGAGCTTCCCCATCGCGGCGGGACGGTGATCGCGAAGAACTCCCCCGAGCACCGGCTTCTTCTCGGCTGGCTGGAGCAGGGTGCCCCCGGCCCCATCGAGAAAGAGCCTCCCCTCGCCAAGCTTGACGTGCTCCCCGGAGATCGCACGCTCCTGCCCAACGAGACCCAGCGCCTGCTGGTGCGTGCCACCTACGCCGATGGACGCACCGAGGATGTCACCCACCGCGCCCTGTTCTCCGTCAACGACCCCGCCATCGCCTCGGTCACCGACGACGGCACAGCCAAGCAGCTCCGCTCGGGCGAGACGGCAGTGCTGGCCAAGTACCGCGACAAGCTCACGATTGTCCGCCTGAGTGCCCCGTTTCCCAACCAGCTTAAAGACAGCGCTTTCGCTACCCGCACGAACTACATAGACGATGCGGTCAATACAAAGCTCAAGGCGCTGCATATCGAGCCGTCGGGTCGCTGTACGGACAATGAGTTTCTACGCCGCGTCTTTATTGACCTCATCGGCACCCTGCCCACCGAGGCCGAGGCACGCGCCTTTCTCGATGACAGAGCTCCCGACAAGCGCGAAAAACTCCTTGACCAGCTCCTCACGCGCCCCGAGTTTGGCCTGGTTTGGGCGCTCAAGCTCGGGGATTTATTTACGCTGCGTAAAGAGAACATGGGCCGTAAGTACGCGATGCAGCTCCAAGCCTGGCTCGCCGAGCAGCTCAATGCGGGAGTTGGTTGGGACGCGCTCGCCACCAAGATTCTCACCGCGTCGGGGCTGCTGGAAGAGAACCACGCCGGGCTCTTCTGGCTTAGCCGCGTCCCACAAAAGCCAAACCAGGGCTACTGGATACGTGCCACCGAGAACTCCACCGAGCTGATCGCGCAGACTTTCTTAGGCCAGCGTATCGGGTGCGCCAAGTGCCACAACCACCCCAGTGAGAAATTCACTCAGGACGACTACTACCACTTCGCCGCGCTCTTTCAGCAAGTCAGTGGCGGCGGCGAGAACGAGGACGGCATCCCAGAGCGCCTCGAAGCCAAGCACGACCCAAACCTGCGCCACCTACGCACCAACGAGATCTCCGAGCCACGCCCTCTTGACCGCTCGAACTTGGTCTTTGCCAAGGACGAAGACCGGCGTGTGAAAGCCGCAGCCTGGCTCGTGGCGCAGGACGACTTCGCACGCAACGCCGCCAACCGGCTCTGGGCACGCTGCTTTGGGCGCGGGATTGTCGAGCCCGTGGACGACCTGCGCTCCACCAATCCCGCCAGCAACGAGCCGCTGCTCGCGGCCCTCGCCACGGATTTACGCAAGAGTAACTTCAATATCAAGGCGCTCCTCAAGACCATCTGCCTCTCGACCACCTACCAGCGCACCAGCACCGCTACTCCCACCAGCCGCCTCGACACGCGCTACTTCTCGCACTATCTCCCGCGCCGCCTCCCCGCTGAGGAGCTCGCCGATGCCCTCGCCCAAGTCACGCAAGTCCCCGACCGCTACCAGGGCCAGCCCGAGGGTGCCCGCGCCATCGAGGTCGCCGATGCCGAGATTCCCTCCCTCCTGCTCGACACCTTTGGTCGCCCACCCCGCATCCTCTCCGGCGAGTCCGAGCGCACCTGCGAGCCCGCGCTGGGTCAGGCGCTCGCGCTCCTCAACTCGCGCGAGGTGCAAGACAAGCTCACTCACAGCGGGGGGATTCTTCCGCAGCTCGTGAAAGCCAAGAAAACCAACGCCGAAATACTGGACACGCTCTTTCTTGCCGCCCTTGCCCGCT
>NZ_JANNYP010000234.1:0-13903 GCF_031410135.1 Armatimonas sp.
AAACGTAATTCCAAGAGTGGAGAGTCGCATGGTGATTTTATCTTCCTTATGTCGCGGGTTCGCCTGGTTGTGCAGACGGGCGAGATAGCGGGATTCTATCAACCTGGCATCTACACGGGGCAGGTTGGCGTAAAAGTTGGACGAAAAGGCGCAATTGGCGGGAAAGTTGGACACGGTGAGATCGTCCACAGCCACGAGCGGCTTGTATACTATGTGTGGCTATGACGAACCCCTCCGACCTTGGTACCCTGCTCGCTTCCCTCCGAGAACAGCGCAACTTTTCCTGCCGCGCCTTGGCACAAAGAGCACGGGTTTCCCCCACAACCATCGGCAACTGGGAGTCGGGAGCGTCGGTGCCGCGCCTGCCCGAGCTGTTGCAAGTTCTGGAGGCGTTGGAAGCCTCGGCAGCGGCGCAGCAGCAGGCAATTCAACTGTTACAACGGCCCCGCGCCCTGGTGCACCTGCGGCGCAATTTTCGGGAAGCCCCTACGAATACGTTCGCACCGCTGCCGCTCTGTCAGGGGGACTTACTGCGGGCGCTACGAGCGCGGCGTGGCTGGACCCTGGAGCAGTTAGCGGTGCAACTTGGCGTAGCGACACGCACGGTATCACGCTGGGAGAGGGGGGAAGTGCAAACCAGTATTGCCCAGCGCCACGCCTTCTGCCAGGCGCTGGCGGCATCCTCTGACGAGATCACGCTGCTCACACTAGGGTGCTTCGCGGAGAGTACGGAACGCCCCCTAAACCTTGGTGAGCTTGATGCGCTGTTCGAGACCCTCTGGCGACCACAGCACACGCCCTACAAAGCGGCGCTAATGGAGCTTGGCTATCTCTCCGTGGCCGTACGCCTCCAATCGAGTGGTGCGGATACTGGCACTCATAAGAAGCTCCTTTTGCAGACCTACGCGGCTCTGGCGGACCGCTACTATGTGATGCACCAATACGATCGGGCGGCGGCGTTTGCAGGGCAGGCAATACGCCTCCTGAGCACCTTTGAAAAGCTCCCCGGCTTCGGTGTCGTCGCGCTCGTCCGTTTTGCTGAGACATCACATCACCATGCACTCAGCAGTCAGTTACTCGCTCAGTGGCTACCGCGCGTTCACGAACCCGCATGGCAGGCCTGGCTCCTGAGTCAGATGGCTGCTGTGATGGCCATACGAAGACGCCCTGTAGAGGCCGACGCGCTCTCCCTGAAATCTCTGGAGCTGGTCAAGGACGCCGACAGGGGCGAGCAAGAAGGTCGCCGATTGGATCGCGCCGAGCTACTGCGCAAGCTGAACCAGCCCGAAAAGTCGCAAGAGTTTCTTCCTACCCTGAATCCAGAGGTCTTAGCGATGCCCCACCTCACGCTACCCTGGGCAAAGAACCAGCTCGCCCTGGGACAGTTTCCGCAGGCCGCAAACCTTGTCGAAAGAACCCAGCGCAGCCTTGATGTCATGGAGAACGACTGGGCACACATGACACCACTTATCCGCCGTCCCACAGAGGCTCTCTCGAGAACTATTAGCGCAACAATGCGGGGATAACATTTGCTGTGCCTGCAACACCAGTCAATCTCTCGGGGCGACCGGCACGCTCGAAGTAGAGCTTCTCGTTGTCGAGGCCAAGAGCCGCAAGAATCGTCGCATGGAGGTCTTTGAAGGTCATCGGTTTCTCCGTCGCCATCAGGCCGAGCTCATCCGTGGCACCGTAGCGCTGGGGCTTGACGGCCCCGCCGCCCAGCCAGATGGTGAAGCCTGCGGCGTTATGCTGCCGACCGTTGTCCCCCTGCATCATGGGCGTGCGCCCAAACTCGCTTGCCCAGATGATCAGCGTCTCGTCCCAGAGGCCACGCTGTTTTAGGTCCGTCAAAAGCGCCGCTGTGGGCTGGTCAATCCAGCGGGCGCGGGGCGTGTGGTTCTTCTCCAGCTCCCCGTGGGCATCCCAGCCGTCTTTGTCGGGCATGTCGTAGACCTCGACAAAGCGCACACCCCGCTCGACCAAGCGCCGGGCGAGAAGAAGCTTGCGAGCGTAGGCGACCGTACGCGGGTCTTTGTGCTCGAAGCCGTAGGCACGCCGCAGGTGCGCGGGCTCTTTCTCTACATCCCCCACTTCCAGCGCCGCGCTCTGCATCCGGTAGGCCAGCTCGTAGCTCGCGATCCGGGCATCCAGCTCCAGCACGTCTTTTCGTCCCTGTCGGTGCCTCTGGTTCATGGTCTTGAGAAAGGCAAACGTGTCCGCCTGGCTTGCCTCAAAAGCTTTCGGTGGCGTAAGATCCAGCACGGGTAGCCCCTGATCGCGGAGCTTGGTCGGCTGGAACGCGGGAGGAAGAAAGCCGTTCTGGTAGTTAGCCGCGCCCCCAAGAGGCCCGGCATCAAAGAGCACGACGTAGCCCGGCAGGCTCTGATTCACGGTGCCCAGGCCATAGGTGATCCAGCTTCCCAGGCTGGCCTTGCCCGCGTTGAGATCGCCCGTGTGGAACAGATAGCTCGACGGCGCATGATTATTGGACTCGGACTGGAGCGAGTGGACAAAGCAGAGGTCATCCACGTGCTTTCCCAGCTCGGGAAACAGCTCGCTCACCCACATCCCACTCTTGCCCTGCTGGGTGAACTTATAGGGCGAGGCCATGAGCTCGTCCTTGCAGCCCTCAAAGACATTGGCGTGACGTGTAGCCTTGAGCGCATCGCGAAAGCTCTTGGGCACGGATTTCTTATGCAGCTTTTGTAGCTCGGGCTTGTAGTCAAACGTATCCATCTGCCCCGGCCCCCCGACCTGGTACAGCACAATGACATTCTTAGCCCGCGCCTTGAAGTGCGGCTTGCGCGGCGCAAGTGGGTTGATGGGATCAATCGTCACTGCGGGCGGTCGTGCCTGCACCAGTGCGAGGGCTAGCTCACCAAAGAGACTCATATTGGTATAATACCCCCATGTACCTCGCACCGTTGCTGTTACTCACTCTTTTATGCCTCGTGCCCTCACAAGCAGGGGTAACGCAAGAGCGAGTTGGCCCGGCTTGGAGCGATAAACGCAATCCCATCGTCGAAGTATTCGGTGGAAAACGGCTTGATCTGTGGAGCCTGCGCCCTCTGAGGAAAGCCCCAAAAGGAAGCTCCATTGACTCCATACTGGGGACAACGAGCGCACCGAGCACCGACAAGAGGACTCTGGCCCGCCGACTCCGCTTCGACCTCACGGGTCTTCCTCCCACCGAGAGTGAGGTAGCGACCTTTACCACTTCTGCCGCGTTTGCGGACCGGCTCCTAGAGCAGCATAGCTACGGCGAGCACCAGGCGCGGCTTTGGCTGGACGTGGTGCGCTACTCCGACTCCAACGGCTTCGACTGGGACGAGTTTCGGCCCCTTGCCTGGCGCTACCGCGACTATGTCGTGCGGAGCTTCAATGCCGATAAACCTTACGATCGGTTTATCACCGAGCAGCTCGCTGGCGATGAGCTCGTGGCGGGCAAGCCCAAGAGCGCCGCGGAGCAAGACGCGCTGCTGGCGACGAGCTTCCTTCGAATGGGACCGTGGGACAACAGTGCGGGGCTCTTTGGCGAGGCCAACCGGGTTCGGAACGCTCTGATGAACGATCTCGTCGAGACAACAGGAGCCGCATTTTTGGGGATGACTCTCTCCTGTGCCCGCTGCCATGACCACAAGACCGAGCCCCTTGCCCAGAGAGACTTCTACCGAATGCGTGCCTTTTTTGAGGGCGTGACCTTTCGCGACGATCTCTCGTTGGCACTCGCTTCGGATCAAGAGCCACTCAAAGGCCTGCTTGTCACGGATGGGGAGAAGGCTCCTACTCAAACCCATCTGCTTGCAGGTGGTGATCTCAACCAGCCCAAGGAAGAGGTGACTTTTGGCTTCCTGAGTGTGCTGGACCCAAACCCGGTGAGACTCACCGTGCCCAAACGGGAAAAGTCTACAGGAAGACGGCTGACCCTGGCACGCTGGATCGTTAGCCCGGAGAACCCACTCACGGCCCGTGTTATGGTGAACCGAGTCTGGCAGCAATTTTTTGGCGAGGGGCTGGTCGCGACACCGGGGGATTTCGGCTACTCAGGCGCGCGCCCCAAGAACCAAGCCCTCTTGGACTTTCTGGCGCGCTACTTTATGGAGAGTGGCTGGTCGGTAAAAAAACTCCAGCGGCTCATTGTCAACAGCCGTGCCTACCAAAGGACACAGGCCCCTCGCCGCCTCTCTGCGGAGCAGCTACGTGATGCGGTCCTTGCCACCAGCGGTCAGCTCACCGAGCGTCATGGGGGGCCACCGATCTGGCCACCACTGCCAGAGGAGGTTTTGAAGGCCAACCCGGCGTTTCTGGACGACAATAAAGAAAAAACAAAGAGCTGGTATCCCTCACCACCTGAGCGTCAAGGTGTGCGAAGCCTCTACCTTGTGCAGAAGCGTACCGTAGCGGTGCCGCTCCTAGCCACCTTCGATCTTCCGGACAATGCCGTCTCCTGCTCACGTCGCACCACCTCCACCGTGGCTCCCCAGGCTCTAACACTACTCAATAACCCGTTTCTCACGAGCGCGGCCGAGGCATTTGCACGGCGTGTGGAAGCAAGTCAAGAGCCCCGTAAGAGTGTCGTTGCGTTTCGTCTAGCCGTTCAGCGTCCCCCGACTCTGGATGAGGCACGGCTCTGCGAGGCGCTGCAAAAAAGGCATGGTCTGCCTGCACTCTGTCGAGCACTGTTCAATCTCAATGAATTTGTCTACCTTGACTGAGTACCGGTAAACTGTCTCTATGAGTACCAAAGCCCTCACCCGTTACTTTGCCATCTTGCTCACTTTGATTGCGGGATCAGGAATTGTCTTGATGTTGACCGATATCTTCTCACCCGGAGCCACTCCCTGGAACTACTTCTATCTCTGGGTAAGCGTCGCGCTGTTGGGAGTCGCCCATCGGCTGGCTGCGCAACGGCGCTGGGCAGTTGTTGTCTGTACCCTCGTTTTTGGCCTTGCGATCCAGAACCGAGATCTGATGTCCTATCTCTACCTCACCCATGCCATCGCTGGGGCACTTGTGCTATTCTTCCGCTGGCGAGAGCTGAAGTCTGGAATCTGAGCGCGACTGTGCTATACTTTTTTCCATGAACCAAGCTCGTTTCTGGCGTGCGGCCACTGTCGGCCTGTCGCTGTTTGCGGTCGCCGCGTGCTTCGTGCGCCCCTCGGCAGTCTCCGCTCTCACACAGAAGCCTTCGCCTCAGCAGTTCGTGCTCTTCGATGCCACGTTCCGCTACTCCAAACAAGACGCGGACAGCTCGATCCCGAGCAAGTCGCACTACTACATCTACGGCTACCGGCTCAACCAGCAGCGGCCCAAGAACTGGACAAGCCCGGTGGACTTTCGCAACGGCACGGTGCACATCCGCGTCGAGGTGCTGGAAAAGCCCGAGAGCGACGACGCGGTGCAGTGGAGCCTCTGCTACATTCCCAACAAAGGCCAGGGCAATGGCTACGGCTGCGCGGGGACGGATCGCTACACCAGCAAGGGTGTCTATGAGAAAGATGTCTCGATGACGGAGTTCTGGGAGAACAAGGGGATTGTCTGGAGCGAGGGCATTAAACAAATGGATCTCGTGATGAAGGACAAAGACGGTGTCAAAGTCCACCTGCGCCCCGATCCCGAGAAGTTCCTGCCCACCAAAGTGCGGTTTACGATGATCCAAGTCGCCGCCGGAGCCAAGTACGACCCGAGTCTGGTTCCGAATATTAGTAGTGTGAGGTAACCGTCAGTGCGGGGCCGGTATGAGATAGGTGAGTGGCACCTCGAAACTTAACTTCGCATTGGTGAGCACCACACCGGTGCGCTCGATCGCCAGCACACGAAGCCCATCCTGAGTCTTGCTGCCAACCTGAACGCCTTCGGTCTTCCCATCTGTCTCCAGCAGTGCCCAGCGCACTGATTTTTCGTTTTCCAGAATCGCAGATACTCGCCGCTTAGCTCCATAGATTACGGGAGCCTCAGCACGATCTGGCTTCGCGTACTTGGGCGGCAAGGGAAACCGAGTCGCCGCACGGGGCGCTACAATCCACACATTGTTTTCCTTCAAAAGTTTCAGAGGGATTAGTAATGTCCGCATCCAAATCCCAGTCATACTTTGCCCTGAGTACTCACCACTCATGAAGCCCGACACTCGCTGATCAATGATCCAATTATTTGTCAGAATAACTTTTTTGAAAAGAAACTCAAAGAAGAGTCGAATCGGCGCATCCCGTAATACAACAAAACAATGGTTGCCCGTCTTGGTTCTTGGGACATGCTCATCTCGGGGTTCTGATCTGAGCTTAAGACTCGTCAAAGGAATGACTCGATAGCGGTAGTGGTTGATTCGACGCTTGTAAGTGCTCCCTTTCTGGTAGCCATCTACCTCACGTATCGTTGCTCCTTGAGCTGTAATAGCTGTAATTGTAGTATCCCAGTCGTAGCCATCCAAATGGGGAGTATCAGGAACCTGCTCACCCAGTCCCAAAATTTTCAGCTCCGAATCAGGCGGATCACCCGTCTCCAGGATTGCGAGAACTCCACGCCCGTTTTTGAGTGCAACTCCAGCGATTCGTCTCACATAGTCAATTTCTAAAAAGCCCAGTTCCAAGACCAAAGGAAATCGCAGTTTGTGCGTCGCAGAAACCTCGTAAGTCCCCTCATTCACCGTCAGTTTCAGCCCCGGAAAGGCACCCTCAAAGTGGGCTCCGAGCTTCCCGAGTGGTGCCTTGGTCGTTTGAGTGATCATCCCACTAATCGCCGGGTCTAAACGGTATTGCTTTACTCCATGCGCTCGAAAGAGTAGCTCAAGGCTGATACGGAGAGGGGCATCTCGATATACGAGAGTGATTGTGTCCATCGCCTGCTTAGAGTCGAATAGACTCACTTACCTTCAGGGTACACTCACGATATGCGGATTCAGCGTGGGCGTGTACTTGAGGTTCTTCAAGAGGAGAACCAGGCGGTTCCGATTGGCGTGGTTGGGTCGCCGTCGGATACCAACCAGATCACGATTGATATTTTAGAGAGCGCGGAGAACTCCCGAATCCGGGGGCAGATGGTTTATCTAGTCCTTCCCTACGAGACTGCAGGGCGGCAGATGGCGGTGCTGGGGCAGATCAGTCGGGTGGAGACCAAGAACCGCTGGCACGAGGACATGGCCTTTCGGGGGATCATCAAGCGACAAGGCGAGCTCCAAAATCTCTCGGGTAGGGCCGATGTACGAACCGCGACGATCAGCGTACAAGCCGCGTTTATGATCAGCGAGAACGACAAGGGCGAGGAGTTCTCGTCGGAGGACATGCTAGGCACGTCACCGAGCACCGGGAAAGCGGTCTACGCCGTGCGCGATGAAGTGCTCTCGATCTTGCTCGAAAAACACCAGAAAGAGATCGTCTATCTCGGGCGCGTCTTTGGCACCGAGGTCAAGATGCCCCAGCACCTGCGGCATTTTGGCAAGGGCACGGGTGGCGTCGGCGAGGCGTACCATATCGGCGTCTTTGGCAAGACCGGCTCGGGCAAGAGTGGCCTCGCCGCGTACTTACTGCTCTGCTACGCCCGGCAGCGCGAGATGGGTGTCTTGTTTATTGATCCCCAGGGCCAGTTCTCCAGCGGCTGGGGCCTGCCATTCGACCTGCACCGCGCGCTCTTTGCGCAGGGCCGCGATGTCAAGGTCTACAAGATGGCGACAGGGTTACGGCTCGGGGACAACGCACTCCAGTTCTGCGAGCTGCTCGCGAAAGCAAAGTTCTACCAGTTCCTAGGCATCAAGAACGCCGACAACGCCGAGATCGCGATAGAGGTTCTCTACAACCATGTTCGCAAGGCACTGGCCGCCGCTGGAGCCAAGCTGGACGCCGCGCCGGGTAGCCTCCTCAAGGACACGCTGACCCTCTGGCTCAGCGACGAAAAATCCCTGGAGCGCATCTACACGGGAAAAGAGCGCCGCGAGCAGCTCGCCGAGCGCCTGCGCCAGATCCTCACCGATGCCGAGGAGTTCACCGACTGCCAGAAGCGCTGGACGACAGCGCTGGACATGTTCCAAAAGATAGACTCCAAGGGCAACGAACGCACGCCGCTCACCCAAGTCGTGGCCTCGATGATCAACACCGCCGAGACCGACACGCAGCCCTTTATCTTTCTGGACATCTCCGGCGAGGGCACGGAGTTCAAGGACGACGACGAGATCAAAGCCTTGCTCTTGAAAGAGATCGCCAGCACGCTCAACCGCGAGGGCGGCGAGGCGTTTGCTCAGGGCCGCCAGCTCAACTGCCTAATCGCGCTCGACGAGGCGCATAGATTCGTACGAAACTTCACCCGCTCATCGGATACCTCTGAGATGTCCAAGCTCACCACAGAGTTCGTGGACGCCGTCCGCACGACCCGCAAGTACGGCCTCGGCTACTTGTTCATCACACAGACCCTCGCCAGCCTTCACCGCGAGATCATCGGACAGCTCCGGCTCTGTGCGTTTGGCTACGGCCTGACCATGGGCAGTGAGCTAGCGAACCTCAACGAGCTGGTCGGCGACCCTGAGGCGCTCTCGCTCTACCGCTCGTTTGTGGACCCGCAGAGCCGCAAGCAGTACCCCTTCATGTTCACCGGCCCCGCATCGCCCCTGAGCTTCACCGGGAGCCCGATCTTTGTGGAGATGTTCACTAGCTACGATGACTTTGTCGCCGCCAACCCCTGGGCCGATTATTCAGGCGTTCCCAAACAGCGCAACGCGCCGCTCCCAACGCGCGGCTTCAAGGACGAGGAATCTTTTACCCAAGCGCGGAACTTAGACTTTGATTGAACCCACCCGGCCTCGTGCCTCGGCCACCCTCCCTCTTCGAAGGAGGGTAAGGAGAACTGTGTTATGAATCGTCGTGGATTGTTTGTAGGGCTCGCCGCCCTAGCGCTGTTTCCGATTAGTGCACGGGCGCAGGAGCATAAAGTGGACGTAGTCTATGGCCACAAGCTCGGCTGTGCGCTGACCATGGATGTCTTTACCCCCGCCAAGCCCAATGGGATCGGGGTGATCTGGATGGTGAGTGGTGGCTGGGTCTCCAACCATAACTCGATCAATCCGGCGTGGGCCAAGCTGATGACCGACCGCGGCCTGACGGTCTTTCAGGTAGTGCACGGCAGCCAACCCAAGTTCGCACTTCCTGAGATCCTGGAGGACATCAACCGCTCCGTGCGCTTTATCCGCACCCACGCCAGCGAGTACAGCGTCAATCCCAACAAGCTGGGAATCTGCGGCGCGAGTGCGGGCGGGCACCTGAGCCTGATGATGGGCGCGTTTGGTGGGCCTGGAAAAGACGATGCGAAAGACCCGGTAGATCGCGCGTCGAGTGCGGTGCAGTGTGTCGCGGCTCTGTTTCCGCCCACGGATTTCTTGAACTTTGGAAAAGAGGGCGCGATCTCGCTCGACAATCCTATGCTCCAGGTCTTCCGCCCCGCGTTTGGCGTGCCCGCCAATGCAGCGCGTGAGGATCAGCTTGCCCTCCTGAAGAAGCTCTCGCCTTACTACGGCGTCACCGAGAAGATGCCCCCGACGCTTCTGATCCACGGCGACAAAGACCCACTCGTGCCGCTCCAGCAGTCTCAGAAGATCCTGGCGCTCCTGAAAGAGAAAAATGTCCCGTCGCAACTGAATGTCAAGGCCGGCGGTGCCCACGGCTGGCCCGGCATCGAGAAAGAGCTGATCGTCATGGCCGAGTGGTTCGAGAAGTACCTTAAGTAGCCGCCCCGTGAACGGGGCGTCGAGTGGCACTACGTGCCGTAAAGCCCGTGCCGGGCTGGAGAGTTTTGTAGCCCGGCACGGGCTTTGTGGCCGCAGGCCATTGCAGACGCCGGTTTCCAACCAGTGGCCATTAGGGACCGGTCATTTTGTGGGTATAGAAGATATTGGCCATGGCAGAGATCGCTTCTCGGTGAACCTCCACATCGGGATGCTTTAGCAACGGGCGCAGATACGGAAGAGCCTCTTTCTTGCGAGCCAAACTCAGAGCCTCCAGCGCATTCCTACTGCAAACTTCATCCGTAGAGGTAAGAAACCCAGCGATCATCTTTGTCCCTCCCGTACTGATCCTCGCGACCGCAGGGAAGATATCATACGTAATATTGTCTCCTGGTTGCTGTGCCCGCTTCATGAGATGCGGGATGGCACGAGGATCTCCTAGGTTTTGGAGTGCCACAGCAAGAACCATTGCTTCTTCGTTATCGGAGAACTTCAAGCGCTCCGTCAGCAAGGCAAAGGCACGCGGGTCTTTCTGATCGCCTAGGGCGTAGTAGGCTTGCAGAACCCGATCCCGAGGACACTTTGCCAGATATCGAAAGCTCTCATCGCAGTGCAGGCCACCTAGGGCGTAGGTTGCCGCGCTGGCAAGCTCCCGGTCGGGGCCATCGGCGATGTGGGCTAGGACGGAAAATGTGCTCGGGTCGCCAATTACTCCCAGGCACCCAACAGCAGTTCGAGCAAAAGGGCTTGTCTTGGCTCGCTCTAACCAACGCAATAGAGCGGGAATGGCACGCTTCTCTTTGAGAGCCGCCAGTGCGTATGCCGCCGCAACGGCTGGCAGTGTGTCGTCGTTGAGTTGTTTGAGAAGCTGCGGCGTGGCACGGGGATTTTTGGCCCCGACAAGCGCGGTGGCAGCACGCTCTCGAACATAGGGATCTTTATGCTGTAGTGGTTCTAGCAGTGCCTCTCTCGCGGGTTTGCCGATCTGGGCAAGGCTATTTGCCGCGTTGTCACCAAGATCAAGATCTCCGATTCCCTCGGAGGCGAACAGATGGCCATGGCCGACGGGCAGGAGCTTGATGAGCGCGGGGATGGCGCGCTTTTCTCGGAGAGCCCCTAGCGCACGAACCGTGGCGATCCGAAGGTATTTGTGGGTCTCTAGGCTCTGGAGGAGCGCTTCTGAGGCACGCGCTCCCCCTAGTCTTCCCAGAGCTTGGGGGCCTTCCCAGCCAAACTTATCCAGGCGCGCCGCAATAGGGGTAACCGCGCGACGATCCCAAAGTAGCCCAAGCGTTCGACAAGCCTCCCAGGAAACATTCGCAGTCTTGTCATCCAATAGCCGAATCAATGGCTCGACCGCACGCTGCCCTACCAAGACCACGATCGCATCGCGTACTTGGTTTTGATCGTAACCCGTGCCTTTCTCGCGGAGCTGGGCTAAGAGTTCGGGGAGGGGATCGTCGTTCATGAGATTTATGGCGCGGCGGCGACCTCTAGTTTTTGGGTAGAGAGGACTTTTTCATCCAAGACGAGCTGGACGGTGTAGGTTCCGGGTGTGAGAGTCCGACCGGGGGCGAAGCGGGTCTGGCCGGGCTGGCGCAGATCCCACCCGAGGCGCTGGATGCCTGCGGTCATCGGGGCTTCTAGCTCGCGCACCACGGCATCTTTATCGTCGCGGACGGTGACCATGAGCTTACCTTTCACTTCTGCCGGGAGCCAGTAGGTGAAGTAGGTAGGCCAGGGGTTTGCGAAGTTGATATTTCCCTGCGCCGCACGAATATAGTTCAGCTCGGGGTAGATCGTGGCCTTGCGTGAAGGGAGCAACGTCGCGGCACTGGGCATGCCCATTTCGAGCTGGGCGAGGGCACGAAGGGCGGTGATGTCATCGAGGATGTAGCCGCCGCGTCCGAATGTCCCGACGACAAGATCGCTCCAATCAGGCTGGATGGCAATATCACGCACCTCGATGGTCGGCAGGCCGTTTTTGAGAGGCAGCCAGTGTGTGCCGCCATCAAAGGTCACGAAGAGACCGAACTCCGTGCCCACAAAGAGCAGGTTGGGATTTTTCGGGTCCTCGGCGATTGTCCAGACAAAGTTACGGGCAGGAAGATCACCCGCAATGCTCGTCCAAGACTTGCCGCGATCCGCACTCTTGAGCAAATACGGTTTGAAATCGCCGTGCTGGAAGTCGTGGAACGAGGCATAGACCGTGCTCGTGTCGTGCTTCGAGGCGGCGATATCGGAGACCGTCGCCATCTTAGGCACGCCGGGGAAGTCCTCCTCTTTGCGCCACGTCTTGCCATCATCCTCGCTGACCTGGATCAGGCCATCGTCGGTTCCTAAGTAGACAAGCCCCTTAACCTTTACCGACTCATCAAGAGCATTCGCAACTCCAAAATCTGTCGTGCTACGGTGGCGGTTGACAGCGGTCTCGTCCCAGACTTTTCCCATCACAGGCAGTGTATTTCGGTCAATGTTGCGCGAGATATCACCTGTCAGTGGCTTCCAGTTCACACCCTTGTCCTCGCTCCGGAACAGCCGATTCCCTGCCATCCAGAGTATATTCGGGTTGTGCGGGCTGATCAAAAACGGCGTGTCCCAGTTCCAGCGCCCTCGCTCCGTCAGCGGCAAGCGCGGTGAAGCACTGGTGCTAACTCCCGTTTTTTTGTCCTGACGCGAGAAGCTCCCGTTCTGGCTGCTGGTGTAGAGCATGTCCGGGTTGCTGTAGTCTGCGCGGGCTTGGAAGCCATCCCCACCGCCGACGGTTTCCCACTCGCTCATCCGCACGCCCTGCGGTGACAGCGAGCGCACAGGCCCACCGACGGTTCCATTGTCCTGCATCCCGCCGTACACGAAGTAGAATGGCTTTCGGTTGTCCGCTTCGATCCGGTAGAACTGTGAGAGCGGCAGGTTATTAAAGTGCCGCCAGCTCGCCCCCCCATCGTAGGACTCATAAAGCCCGCCGTCGCAGCCGAGAATCAGGTGCTTCGGATCGGTCGGATCGAACTCAATGTCGTGGTAGTCCACGTGGGTACTGAAGCGCTGGCCCGTGAACGTCTTGCCACCATCCGCGCTCATCGTAAAGAGCGTGTCCACGGCCCAGATCTTATCAAACGTAAAGGGATCAGTGAAGATCTCGCCGTAGTACTGCGCATCACTCGGCCCCCAGGCGCTCATCTTCTCCCACTGCTCGCCTTTGTTTTTCGAGCGAAAGAAGCCGCCCTCTTTCCCCGATGCGGTCACCAGCGCATAGACCACCTCAGGCTTCTGCGGCGAGACGGCCAGCGCAATGCGCCCTTTGTCCACCGTTGGTAGCCCTTTACCGAGCTTCTTCCAGCTCTTGCCCGCGTTGTCGGTACGATAGATCATGCCTTCAGGGCCACCCGCGATCAGCACGCCCGTGTGCCGTCGCCGCTGGTAGGAAGAGGCGTAGATAGTATCAGGCTTTTTGGGGTCGAAGACAATGTCCGAGATTCCCGTGTTCTCCGAGACCGTGAGAATGACTTCCCATGTCTTGCCACCGTCCGTGGTTTTGTAGAGCCCCCGCTCTCCCCCCCCCGACCAGAGCGGCCCTTGCGCGGCGACATAGACCGTGTCGGGCTTGCGCGGATCAATGAGAATCTTGCCGATGTGTTCGGACTTCTCCAGCCCCATGCGCTGCCAGGTCTTGCCCGCATCGGTGGACTTGTAGACCCCGTCGCCAAACCCCACGCTCCGCTGCGAGGAGTTCTCCCCCGTGCCCAGCCAAAGGACGCTTGGGTTCTTAGGGTCAATAACCACCGTCGCCAGCGAGTACGAGCCGTAGCTATCGAAGATCGGAGTAAAGGTCAGCCCTCGGTTCTCCGTCTTCCAGAGCCCGCCCGAAGCCGCAGCGACGTACCAGATGCTCCGGTTTGTCGGGTCAATGGCCACATCCGCGATACGCCCGGTGGTGAGTGTCGGGCCAATATTACGAAGCGCAAGGCCACCGAGAGGATTGGAAAGCTGCCCCGATACAACAGGGGTATTTGGGGAGTTTAAGGCAGCAAGAAGCGAGACGGCAAAAATAGCAGGGTTCATGATGCGAGCATTATACCTGCTCCCCTCCTCCCAATTCTGGAGGAAGGGTAAAAATCTCCCCTTCCCTGTCCTGAGGGAAGGGGCTGGGGGATGGGTTCAGAGCCTCGGCGCGGGTGGCCTTAGCGGATCAGCGAAAGGCTG
>NZ_JANNYP010000235.1:0-6625 GCF_031410135.1 Armatimonas sp.
CCTCAGGGGAGCTTAGGCAATCTCAAAAAGGAGATCCGTGAGCTTATCAAGACGCTTGCGCACTTCGTCTTCGTCGTTCTGGATCACGGCTAGCTTGACAAAACCGGTGAGATCACCTATCGGGCCGGAAAGCTCAGGACGCTCTTTGATCAGGCGCTCGGCTTGCTCCAGAAGAGGGAAGGCAAGCTCGGCAAGCGGTGCATTGCGCCAGACTTCCTGGGGAATCTCCGCGCCGCCTGCACCGGGAGCATCTAAGATAAACTTGCCGTCTACCTGCACCATGGGGGCACTGATGTAGCGAGCTGCGACTTCCAGAGTGCCATCAAGAGTGTAGCGGAACTCGACTTGGATGGGCTCGTCTTTGGACTCCGCATTGAGCGCTCTGAGTGCCAGCTCACTGATCATCCGGTGCTCGCGGCAGAGATTGCCCTCTGTCACGGCCTCGTAGATACGAATGGCAATCGGCCCCGTCCCATCGGAGAGGGTCATGTAGTCTCGTTTGGTAATCGCCGGGAGCTTGGCGTCTTTGGGGATGAGCTCGCTGAAGTAGTCTTCGACAAACTGCTCATTGCCCACTTGCTTGATCGTGGCCACGCCCAGCCTATGAGGCGAGACATCCAGGATCATGATGGCTTTTTGTTGCTCTTGATAGAGATTCTGCTCAATTGCCGCCGCGATGGCGGCTCCCAGCGCGACGGCTTCATCGGGGCTGAGTGAGCCGGAGTAGAGGTCTTTCCCCGACGCGAACTCCAAGGCGCGGCGGAACATGGGAATGCGGCTGGAGCCCCCGATGGGTAGGATGACATCAATATCGTCCCACTTCAGGCGGGCACGAGCAAGCGCTTCATTGACCACGCCCATGGCACGCATGAGCATGCTCTCTAGCTGTGCATCGAGCTCATCGCGGGTAAGAGTACAGACGAGGCTCTGTTCTCCGACAAGACTGGTGAGATTGATCTGAACCGTATCCGCGAACGAGAGGGTCTTCTTGACAATCTCTGCCTCTTCTTTGATGCGCTGTGCGGCTTTTTTATCGCGCGAGGGCGGCGGCATTTTCTTGCCCGTCGTCTCTTTGTACTTATCGCGCAACAAGGCAATCATCGCCTCATCAATGTCTTTACCACCGAGCTTGTCATCTCCCACGGAGGTGCGAATGTCCAGGATGCCCTCGAACATCTCAAGCACCGTGACATCAAGCGTGCCGCCTCCGAAGTCAAAGACAAGAACTTTACTCTGATCGGCGATATGGCCCAGGCCATAGGCAAGGGCAGCGGCAGTCGGCTCATTGATAAGGCGCAGCACATTCAGACCTGCCGCTTGGGCGGCTTTACGCGTGGCCTCACGAGCGGCGTTTTCAAAGCGGGCAGGAACCGAGATGACGACGTCTTGGATCTCACGGTTGAGCTTGGTCTCGGCAGCTTGTTTCAGGTGCTTGAGGATCTCGGTGCCGATCTCCTCAGGGAAGAAGACTTTCTTGCCCAGCTTGACGGTCTCACCGGTGCCCATGAGGCGCTTAACTTCCATGGCCGTACGGTCGTGGTAGGTGACAGCGCCGCTCTTGGCGACGGAGCCGACGACAAGCTGACCATCGGGCAGGAGCTGCACCATGCTGGGAACAATCGTATCGCCATGAAGATCCGGGATCAGCTCCGGCTCGCCGTCATGGGTGAGGAAAGCGATTGCCGACGTGGACGTGCCTAGATCAATGCCAATGATCGGGCCGCTCGGGGCTGACTTAGGGATCGCATTCATCTTACTATATTGTGTCTCTTCTTGGACGAATCTTTAGCCAGAGTAGATAACACGCAAGCTTTCTTCCAGAGTGGTCATGCCCAGGAGAATTTTTTCCATCGCATCTTCTTTGAGGGAGCGCATTCCGCCTTCAATGGCAGCTTCGCGGATGGCATAGGCGGAGGCATGCGCTAGGATTAGCTCACGTACTTTATCGGTGACGGGCATAAGCTCGTAGCAACCGACGCGCCCTTTGTAGCCCGTCCCCTTGCAGATCTCACATCCTCGGCCTCGATAGAAGGTAATCTTGCCATTTTCCATATCATCGAGGCTCATTCCCAGGCGGCGGATGGCTTCTTTGGGAGGCTCATAGGTTGTCTTACACTTGTCACAGACACGGCGCATGAGGCGCTGAGCCATCACGCCAACCGTGGCGGAGGCAATCAGAAACGGCTCGACTCCCATGTCCATAAGACGGGCGACGGCACCCGGAGCATCGTTGGTGTGAAGCGTCGAGAAGACTAAGTGTCCGGTGAGAGCGGCTTCAATGGCGATATTGGCTGTCTCTTGGTCACGCATCTCTCCGACCATGATGATATCTGGGTCTTGGCGTAGCATGGCCTTCAGGCCCGCGGCGAAGGTCATGTGGGCTTTGTTGTTCACACCGACTTGAGTAATTCCCGTAATCTCATACTCAACGGGATCCTCAATCGTGATGATATTCTTCTCCGCCGAGCTCACTTTCGAGAGACTGGAGTAGAGCGTCGTAGATTTACCAGAGCCCGTCGGCCCGGTGACGAGAATTAGGCCATACGAGCGCATCAGCATGGTCTCAAACATCTCGAACGTGTGGGGGAGCAGACCGAGGCGGTGCAGACCAATATTAATATTGCTCTTATCAAGTACACGCATGACGATCTTTTCGCCGTAGACAGCCGGGAGACTGGAGACGCGGAAGTCGTATTGCTTGCTCTGGATGATCATCGAGATGCGGCCATCTTGTGGAGCACGCTTCTCTGCGATATCCATGTCCGCCATGATCTTAATGCGGCTGGTGAGCGCGTTCTGTGCGTTTTTGGGCACCGTGAGGCCGTCCATTAGAATGCCATCCACACGGTAGCGGATTCGGATAGACTCACGAGCGGGCTCGATGTGAATATCGGAAGCTTTTTCAGCAATGGCGCGGGAGATCAGGGCATTGGCAAGCTGAATGATCGGGGCAGACTCCGCCTCGGCTTGGTCCACTTCAGCAGCCAGCTCCTCAGGCCGCTTCCGATCCAGCTCCACTTCTTCGTTCTTGAAGGTCTGGAGAACATTATTGAGATTCTGAGCCGCGACTTTATAGTTCTCATTGATGGCTAGAAGAATATCGTCCTCGGTGGCGATCAGGGGGAGAACTTCCTTGCCCGTCATGAGCCGGATCTCGTCGGTGGCGAAGATATCCAGTGGATTCTTCATCGCCATCTTGATCTGGTTGCCCACGACTTCGAGGGGAACCATCTTATAGCGACGCGCGAGCTCTTGGGAGATTAGTGACGAGACATCGTCGGGGATAATGACTTCCGTGAGGTCAACGTACTCAACTCCCCACTGCTCCCCAAGTGCCATGACCCGGGTGCGCTCGGTGATGAGGCCCATGGAGACGAGGATTTCCCCCAGAGGCTGCTTGCCTCCGAGCTGTTTCTGCTTGTCCATGGCGCTTTGGAGCTGCTCCTGAGTGAGAAGTCCTTTCTCAACGAGAACGTCACCTATGCGGTTTGTTTGTGTTGCAGTCATACCTATGCTGGTATTGTTGGTAGGAGCAGGCCAAAAAAAGAGGCCAGCCGCTCGTGCACGGCTGCCCCCTTTAGGGATTAAAGACGATTCGTCTTTTAGTCTTTTGACAGAGAACAGGTGATGAAGATCAGCACCTCGCTCTCCCTGCTGCTTTTGTCGCTGGAGCGGAAGAGCTGTCCGAGAATCGGCAGATCCCCGATCAGCGGAATCTTACGCATGTTGTCAATCTCGGTCTTCTGAACCAGGCCACCGATAGCGATGGTCTCCCCATTTTTCACACGGATCGTGGTGTCCACAAACCGTGTGGAGATCTGCGGTAGTCCCCCGACGAACTGAGTGATCGTGGAGATCTCCGGGTGGACGTAGATTGTCATCGTACCGTCGCCATTGGAGCGCCCTGACACTTGCAGCCGGATTCCCGCACTCGCAATTCCCGTAACCACATTCAGGCCACCGGTTGGGCCGATAGACTGTGAGATCACGTAGGGAACCTGATCTCCAATAAACGTCACTGCCTGATTTCCATCCAGCGCGGAGAGAGTGGGGCGGGCCAGGATATTGGCTTTCCCCAGTGTCGCAAGCGCGTCAATTTTTGTGGCAATGCTATAGGGCGTGCGGAAGATCGCTCCTCCGTTTGGCTGACGGCCTCCTGCGGTTCCATTGACTGTGGTGTTGGGCTGGCCACCAAGGTCGTTCTCACCAATCTGTATGGCACGGCCTAGGTCATACGTCAGACCCAGCTTGGTGGCATTGTCTTTGCTCATCTCGACAAGGCGCGCCTCGTAGATAAACTGAGGTGGCTTGATATCAAGCTGGTTGAGCATCTCTTTGGCACGTTTAACATCGCCCTCCTTGCCGGTCAGCAAGAGCAGACGAGACTCCACAAGTCCGCCTCCCTGTCCTTGGCCTCCCTGCCCTTGGCCTCCCTGGGCTCCGCCACCGCCTGCACCCATTCCGCCACCCTGGGCTCCGCCACCGCCTGCACCCATTCCGCCGCCTTGACCTAGTGCACCGCCAACCCCGAGAGCAGTGGCGATAAAGCGCTGGGAGGGGCCAGGGCGAACAATCAGATTAGGAACACTCTCCAGAACCAGCTTGGCTGCCTGGGTCGGGTCTACAAACTTCACTTCGTAGGTGTCAGTGACATAGCCACGGAGCTGGTCGGCCTTACGGTCGGAATCACGCTGGGCGATCTCGACGAGGCCTTTTTCCATATCCTCAATGGTGATTCGGATCTCTTCCACAATGGAGCGAGTGCCAACCACGTAGATAGAGCCACCACGCGGCTTGAGGGAGGTCATGGAAGACCCTGCACCTGTGTTCGTCCCATTTGCCCCGGCTCCTGCACCGATGCGCTCTCCGGTTGGAGCAAAAGCGCTGCCTTGCTGAGCGTTCTCTTCCCCTTTTTTCGACTCTTCGCTTGCACGAATGATATGGATCGTCACGTTCGGGAATGAGCTGGTGAGCGCGGTTTTGAGCGACTCTGCATCCGCATAATAGAACGGAATGCTTGCGGAGATCGCCTCAGGGGTCTGGTTGGTGCGCTTTAGGAGTGAGATTTCCTGGCCCGTACCGACGATGATTGTGTTATTGCCTTCCATCGTGTAGGCAACACCGGAAAGCCGTGTCACCCAGTCTAGGGCGTCACGAAGAGGAACTTTATCTAGGGAAAGCGTGACTTTCTTACCAACCACACTCTGCCCCGAGACGATATTGACCTTCGCCTGCATCTGAATCAGCTTGAGGACATCGGTGAGCTCCCCATTGACAACATCCAGCTTGACAATACGATCAAGGGTGTTTTCTTGCGAAGCAACTTTTGTAATCGCCACCGGCTCTGGCTTGGGTGTGGCGATCGGCTCCGCCTTTTTCGGCTCTGACTTGAGTTCGGTCTTCGTCTCTGGCTTGGGAGCAACTTTCGGCTCTGGCTTGGGAGCTGCCGTAGCGACGGTGATCGGGGGGGGAGCCTGAGTGGGGGCCGTGGCACGTGCAATTGGCGCACTCAGAGCCTCAGTGAGGGTGACGGGAGCATCCTTGGGAGGAAGTCCTTTCGTGGCGACCTTCTGAGTTACTTTAGGGGTGATCGTGCGGCTGGGGTAGGGGTTTAGCGGACTCGCTGTCGCAATGGTCGCCACAAGAGGACGTGGACGTGGCGCGATATTAAGCACACTGGCTAGGCTTAGCTTTGGAGCCGCCATGAGAGTGTGTGACATCATCGTGGCCATGTTCATCGGAGCCATCGCCACACTGGAAGCAACACGAGTCGCTGCTGCAGTAAGAGCATGCGTATCTACGGAGATTGCCGCACGCTTGTCCCATACAGCGATCGAGGGGATGGGGTCTTTATCCGCGGCTAAGGCGACATGGTACGGTGTATTCTTAAGGCCTGGAGGGGCTGCGGCGATTGCAGGAACCTGGACAGGACGCAGTCCGGTGGTGAAGGAATCACTGGGCTCTGCTCCGGGGGCATAGAGAACCACTTCCCAGTGGGTCTTGTCCTCTGAGGGAACCAGTTCGTACTTGAGGGGCTGACGAAGCTTACTCGAGTAGTTCGCGACAATGCGGACTTGCTTGTTGGGCTTCATGGCATACTGGCCATAGCGCACAAAAGCAACGCCGTTTTTTTGGAGATTCTGAACGCCCGCTTTACCTGCCTGCCAGACTCCGGGAAGAGTAATGGTGGTAACACCGCTCTTGCCGAAGCTCTTGACTTCCGGGGTGAAAGCCTGACTGCCGGTGATGATGATGCGCGTGGCTGCTTCTTCGGCAGTAACGCTGAATTCGGTGATATCGTTGACGGCACGACGTGCCGCTTCCGATGGACTTGCCATACTAATGGCACCCAGGGACGCCAGCCCGAGGGTTAAGAGATTTTTTTGAGTTTGCACGAGAGTAACTCCTCCATCTTTGTTGATCAGTTCACCGGGTAGGTAAACTGACGCTTGGTATTTTTCGGGTCGCTGGAATCCACGATCTCCAGCTCACTACCCCGATCCGTTCGTCTGATACTGCGGACGACAAAACCATTTCCCACGCTGTCGCCTACGGAGAGCCAGCGTGAGTGTTCGTTGATACGAACCATCGCAATACTTTCTCCACTGCCGTTCTCTGGGATGAG
>NZ_JANNYP010000236.1:0-14684 GCF_031410135.1 Armatimonas sp.
TCTTGTGGTGTTCATGCGGGTATCGAGGATGATTTGGTGGAGCGTTTCTTGATTATGCTTCGTGGACATAATCAGGAATGTCAGCGATGTTGGTTACGCCTTCAAATGAAGGAGTTATCAACGTGATAAAACCCATAGCCCAGCCTAGGTACAATAGGAAGATGAGCCCCATTTTCCCCTTTCTCTTTTTTGTAGCCTTGCCACAGAAGCCCACGGTACAAAGTTGGAAGCCGGAGCTGAGCACCGACCGACGCGCCGCTCTAGAGCGGATCTCGCCCGACTCCCTCAAGGGCAACCTCTCGTTTCTGGCCTCCGATGCACTGGAGGGCCGCGCCACGCCCTCACCGGGGCTGACGATCGCTGCCGAGTTTATCGCCTCGCAGTTTCGCAAGGCGGGCCTGGAGCCGGGCGTGAAAACAGAGACGGGCAGTAGCTACTTCCAGACCACGATGATGAAGGGGCGTGGCTCCGACGAAGAGAAGCCGGTCTCTAACGTCATCGGGGTGCTACGCGGCTCGGACGAGACACTCAAGGACAGCTATATTATCGTCACAGCGCACTACGACCATATCGGAACCAACCCCAACCTACCCGGCGACGACAAGATCTTCAACGGGGCCAACGACGATGGCAGTGGCACGGTGGGGGTGATCGAGCTGGCGCAGGCGCTGAGCACGCTGAAGAAGCGCCCCAAGCGCAGCATTGTCTTCATGACGTTCTTCGGCGAGGAGCGCGGTCTGCTGGGCTCGCGGCACTACGGCAAGAACCCCGTTTTCCCACTAGAGAAGACCATCGCGCACATCAACTTGGAGCAGATTGGCCGCACCGACGATAAAGAAGGCCCACGGGTAAGCGCTGCCTCGATGACAGGCTTTGACTTTTCGGACATCGGCCCAATCTTTGCGGCGGCGGGCAAGGCGGTGGGCGTGGCTATCAGCAAGCACCCCCAAAACAGCGACGCGTTCTTTGGCCGCTCGGACAACCAGGCTCTCGCGGACTTAGGCGTTCCTGCCCACACACTCTGCGTGGCGTATGTCTACCCCGACTACCACGGGGTCGGGGATCACTGGGAGAAAGTGGACTACCCCAACACCGCCAAAGTCCTCAAGGCCGTCGCGCTGGGACTCCTCACCCTTGCCGAGAGTAAAGACGAGCCGCGCTGGAACGCCCAGAACGAAAAAGCCGCTCGCTACCAGAAAGCCTGGCAGGAGCGGCAGAAATAAATCTAAACCTGGTTCTGCTCAAGCCAGGCGAGCACTTCTGCGATAATCGGGGCGTCTGCTGATTCTGTGGGGGGCGCGGTGTCTGACTGAAGCTGCTCACGCAAGGTATTGGCAGCTCGCCCTACCCGCTCGCCGAAGGGGGTATCTCCTTGCTCTTGTGCCAGCAGTGCCGTCAGCTCCAGGGCACTAGCGAGATTTTCCTGGTAGCGGTAGTGGTGACTGAGGCGTAGAGCCTCATGTAGAGCGCTCGCCGCCGGGGAGAGCCGCTCCTGAGCAAGAGCGGCCTTGGCCTGTCCTAGATAGCAAACGACGATTCCACGCCAGTCTTCGGTTTCACGCAGGGGCGCAAGGGCAGCATCATAGAACTGCAAAGCATGCTCTGGGTCTCCCTGGCGCAGAGCAATATCGCCCCGGTTGAGCCGGGCATGGGCGGCATGGACGGGGTCTCCCAGCGATTGGTAGAGCGTCTGGCTCTGCGAGAAGGCAGCGGCGGCTTGCACCAGGCGCTCCAGCCCGGCGGCGGCAGCACCGATACAGTTCCAGGCGTGGGCCTCGCGCACGGTGTCTCCGATGGCCTGACGGAAAGCAAGGGTCTCTTCAAAAAGGGAGAGAGCACGGGCAAATGCGCCACGTGCCAGCGCATTGATCCCCAGGTTTGCCTGAAGCGCCGCCGTCCCTGCCGCATCGCCCTCCAATGGAATTGCCAGAGCCGCCTCATAGTGGGTGTCGGCGGCGGCGAGCTCGCCCCGGCTGTAGGCGATCATCCCCAGAACCGTGCGGGCCGTTCGCTCGGGCTGGGCGGCGACGGCTCCCAACTCCTGGCAGAGGGCGATGCAGCGCTCCAGGTGCCGGACGGCCTGGTCGGCACTGGCGCTGTTCCAGGCAAGGCGTCCTGCTGTCAGCAAGAGCTCGGCGCGGGTGAGCGGATCGGCGAGAGTTTGCTGCTGAAGAAGGCGCTGAAGCCGCTCGCGCCCTTCGCGAAGCCAGCCACGAATCTCCCAGAAGCGCCCCAGGCCAATCGCAATCCGTGCAGCCTCTTGCAAGCGCCCTTGAATCAGAAAGTGCTCCTGGGCCTCACGGATATTGGCGGCATCGTGCTCCAGTGTGGTGAGCGCCTCACGCTGCTGGGTGCCGCGTAGCTCGGGAGCCTGCCGGGTGACCAGCTCCTGAAAGTAGGTGCCGTGGCGTGCGCGTAGCAGTGCCTGCTGGTCTATGCCCTCTTGCTCCAGTGCCTCAGCACCAAAGGCTCGCAGGCTCTCCTGGAGCAGGTAGCGCCCGCTCTCCTGGAGCAGGTAGCGCCCACTCTCCAGCTCCAGGCGTAGCAGGCTCTTGTCTCGAAGCGCGATCAGGAGATCGGGGATGCCTGCGGGAGTGCAGAGAATCCCACAGACCTTCTGGGCCGCCTCGATGCTGAAGCTTCCGGTGAAGCAAGAGATTCCCTGGAAGAGCCGTCGCTCGTCGTCGCTGAGGGTCTGGTAGCTCCAGTCAATCGTCGCACGCAGAGAGCGGTGGCGGGGGTGGAGGTCGCGCATCCGGCTGGAGAGAACGGTGAAGCGCTCTTGCAGAGCGCTCTGAATCTCGCTCAGAGTAAGCGAGCGCGTCTGGGCGGCGGCAAGTTCCACCGCCAGAGGCGTGCCTTCAAGCTGATCACAGAGCGCCTCCAGGGTCGCCTGGTTCTCCGCTGTGCAGGCAAAATCGGGCCGCGCCTGGCGGGTGCGTTCCACAAAAAGCTCCAACGACTCGGCCTGGCTGAGCGGGCTGAGCGGGTACTCGTGCTCCATACTCAGATACAGCAGGCTCCGCGATGTCGCCAGCACCTGAAGCTGCTCGGTGCTCTTGAGCAAAAGCGCGATCTCATCGGCCAGCTCCTCAAAGCGCTCCGCTCCATCTATCAAAATCAGCGTTGCCGCGCTTCGAAAGTGTGCACTGAGCTGCTGAAGAGTCGTCTTGCCAGGATCTTCGGTGAGACCACAGGCGTGTAGAAGTGTGGTGGCAAACTCCTCAGGGCGAGAAAGAGAAACAACATCCACATACCAGATTCCCTCAGGATAGCGCCAGAGCAGGTCGCTGGCGATGTGGAGCGCCAGGCGCGACTTCCCTCCCCCGCCCAGCCCGGTGACCGTGACCAGGCGGGCCTTCTGGTCCACCAGCAAGCGCCGCAGTGCCAGCACATCTCCCCGTCGCCCCACAAACGAGGTGATCTCGGAGGGAAGGTTGTGGCGGTGCGCCGACTCGGTGCGCAGAGGAGGAAACACCTCAGGAAGCCCCTGGGCCACAACCTGGAAGATGTGCTCGGGCTCGGAGATTCCCCGCAGGCGCTGGAAGCCACGATCCAGCCAGCTCACCGGGGCATCGCTTAGCTTTTCCTGGAGGGAGGCAGGCACCAGGATCTGCCCCCCATGCCCAGCATCTAGGAGCCGGGCCACGCGATTGAGTGGCATCCCAAAGTAGTCGCCGCCACGCTCCTCGACCTCTCCTCCATAGAGAGCCATACGTACTTTTAGAGTTCCAATCTCTCCCCAGCTTTCCTGAGTCAGGGCATGTTGCGCCGCGACCGCCGCGTGTAGGGCGGTCTCGGGTGAGGTAAAGACGGCGAAGAATGCATCCCCCACCGTCTTAAAGACCTCACCTCCCTGACTCTGAATTGCTTGATGGAGAAGTGTGTCGTGGCGGGCCAGTGCGCCTTGCATCGCCGTTGGGAAGCGCTCCCAGAGCGGTGTGCTTCCCTCAATGTCTGTGAAGAAAAAGTAGCGTAGCGCCGCCCCTGCCATCTCTATCGCCTACGCCGCAGACCTAGCCCAGCCAGTGTGGCAACTCCTAAGGCTCCCAGTGCGAGTGTCCCTGGCTCAGGAGCACTCCCCCCTCCTCCAAGAGCCACGATCCCACCACCAGGGTTGCTATTAGGGTTAAAGCGATAGCCAGACTCATTCGGATCACTGCCATTATTGCTGATGCTAGGCACAACATCCATGTAGAAGCTTGTTGTGCCCTGTGTGGCCGGATACGCCACATAGAAGTCAAAAATACCCCGCTCGCCTGGATCCAAAGTCGGGATTCCCGCCAGAGGATCAAGTTGATAAAAGTGCAGGGTGCTATAGACAGAAGACCCGACAAAATTAACATCTTCTCCATCGTAGACCCCTAAAAATCCCGAGTATGCCACAACAAAGGGACCGTCGTCGTGTACCCGTCCACGCACCCCTAGCGGAGAAGAGACCTCGACGAACCCGAGCTGAGAGCGGAAAGCGTGGCCATCAGGATACTGTGGAGTATGAAACGTGACAGAGGTATAAGAGTTTGTGGTCAGATTCGTCATATCGTACTCGTTAAAGCGAACCACAGGGTCCGCAATAGGAGTGACGATAATCGCGTTTCCACTTCGCCCTGATGCATCACTGGCACTCAAGTAGCCTGCCTCGATATTGCCAGTATCTACAAAGCCATCTGCTCCAGTAAAAGGATCCGTTTTAAAGCTTCCCAGGCCTCGGTTGTAGTAACCAATGTCCACTCTCGTCTGTGCTTGTGCACTACCTGCCACCAGCCAAAAGGCAAGAGCAACAACAAATAATTTACGCATTTTTTCTCCTAAAAACAATTCGCTATCTCAGAATGGGGAATCTGCACCCTTGGGCGGCGCATCTTGCAGAAGAGAGACATGTGAGAAATCACAAGCAGAGAGTATAAGTGTGACTTCTATTATATATTTATTCATTTATTTGTATCTTCAATGTAGTTGACAATAGAAGCCCATCCTTTTATATAGGGAAACTTTGCATTGTTCCTGTCTCACCAGACCCTGTCCTGTAAGGAGCGGGAGGGCAAGCCATGAGGCTTTGTACTTTGTGGATAGGTTCTCATAGGCTTACTTTCTCACACCACCGTTGCCGGTTCCGTTGCCGAAAAGGCAGGATGTTGTCTTCCATGAAAGTAGTTTCTACTTACGTGTCCAGTTGGGGAAGCTATCACGGCCTGTGGAGAGGAGCACTTGAGGTGTTCCTCCCATGGCAACGACAAGGTAGAGATTGCCTTTGGCAGCGAAGCTGAGCTGAGTGCTGTCGGGCGACCAGGAGGGCGTTGCCTCTTCCTGGGCGGGGGTGTTGGTCACCTGGGCAACCGTACCGTCGCTGATGCGCATCGTCCAAACATCCCCGTTTTGGATAAAGGCGATCCGGGTGCCATCAGGTGACCAGGCAGCCTGATTCCCATTTGCACCAAGTGCTCGCGAGGTGTTATTTCCATTCCAGAGGCGCAGCTCGCCCTTGTGGTTGGTGTAGACAAGCTCGTTCTTAGGCGACCGGGTCGGTGTCTGGGCGATAATCGCGTCGCTGGTGAGCTGCTGGACAGCCCCTTGTATGAGCGGCAACAACCAAACCTCCTCGCCAACCTCCTGTCGTCCTCGGTTCCCCTTGCTTGTTACCCAGGAGAGGCTCTCTCCTTCGACGTCCCAGCACGGCGTGCCATCGTAGCTAGGATGGTTGGTGAGGCGCTGAGGCTCTCCGCCGCGCCGGTTTACCAGATAGAGCTCCGTCTCAAAGCTATCGGGGCCACCGGAGAAGGCAATCTGCGTCCTCTTGGTGTTCCAGACGGGATCAAAGAGCCGACTGGGTGCGTTGGTGAGTGGGATCTCCTGCTCCTGCGTTCCATCTGGGCGGATGGTCATCAGGCGGTTGCCATCCCGAACGAAGACCAGGATGCCCGTATCAGGAGCCGGGCGCTCCGCCACATTTACTCCCCCTCCTCCGCCACAGCCACTCATCATCAGGAGGAGGAGAAGATAATATAAAGTACGGTTATAAGAGATCATCACTACTTGATTCTTTCTTTTCTAAGAGTTTTTAGGAATGCGACGCGCCTTGGGATAGACGATCAGGAGAGTGGCGCTCTGGGCGGGTAGGGAAAGCGAGAGGCTGGTGTTCTGCACCACGGCGGGGTCAGGCAGGCGCGTAAGCTGTGCGGCGCTCGTTCCTGCTCCCTCCAAACGGTAGGCCATCGCTGCCAGAGTAAAGGGAGAGCGGACAAACAAAGTAGAGCGAAAAGCGGTATCTCCTTGAAGAGTATCTATCTTAAGAGACAGACTCTGTGTCAGCGATTTATTCACCAAAATCAGAGTTAAAGCCGTTCGCTTTTCATCAAGAGCAGCAAAGGCAGAAAGTGTATCCGCCGAGCTTCCACTGAGGCTAGTACTCTGCACCAGCGTCCCAAACTGCCCTCCCTTCTCATCGTAGTTGCGGAAGAGACGAAACGCGAGTCCCACGGGGCTACTGGGGTTGGGAGAGGGCCAGCGACAGGCCAGATCCAACCCTTCGCGTCCGAAGATTCCTAGGGCTTCCACTTGCGCCAGTGCGGAGACCAGCAGGTTATCAGGACCAAAGCTGTACTCTGTAAGAGCCGTCTTGGTGCCAGGAAAGACCGCCGCCCACTGCTTCAATCTGGGGATCAGTCGAATCGTGTTGTTAGGAGGCCCAAAATCTTTAATGTAGTCCTCACTCACATAGCTTGGATCCCAGAGTGAGCGCGTTGCCCGGAGCCGAAGCGCCTGTATCGCTGGAGTGTCGCTCTTATCCTCTAATAATGTCTGACCGGTCGCATTGTGCGGATAGAAATGAACGCTGAGATAGTCAATCAGCCGCTGACCGGTCTGATCCGTATGCTCTTTAAGCGCTCTCACATAAACTGGAATCCAGTCCTGCCCCCCATTGGCCTTGCGATCAGGATAGCTGGCAGGGTTATAGCTCAGACTCTTGGCGCGCTTGGCATCGTAGCCTGAGGTAAAGCATCCCTCGTAGTTCCACTCCTCGGGTCCGAGAATCGCAGCATTCGGCAAGACACTCCGCACTTTAGTGGCGTAGGTCTTGGTCGCAGCGATCACTTCCTGCATACGTGCGCCTTCGGGGTGAGCCGCCCGGTGGCTGTTATGCCAGAGCATCGGTTCATTATCGAGACCAAAGAGGGGAATACTACCAGGCAAGCTCCTCAGCCAGGTTTCTTGGAGTGCCGGAGTATTGGCTGTGTAGGCATCGGCAGGGTCGTTGGTGGCGATCAAGCTCCCATCGGGTTTTACTCCATTGCCAGCATCCCCTTCTAAAACATCTTTCTGTTGCCCGTACTTGCGCACGGAGTAAGCGTAGCTCTTTGTGTCCTTGGCAACTTTATCGAGAAGGGGCATGGTAAGCATCGTGGTTCCCCCCACCCCACTAGTTCTCTGGTGAAAACCAGCAGGGTCGTTCGGGATGCCCCCAATCGAGTCGTAGTTATGGAAGTAGTAGTCGTTGCCCGAGTTGGTGGCACGGATCGGCCCATTGAGCGCACTCCAAGGCGTCCCCCCGAGGCGATTAACCGTAGCTCCGAGCAGCTTCAGCCGTGCGGGATCGTGCTCGTTGTTGACCCCATAAATCAGGGGGCTGATCGCTGCCCCGGTCGGAGAAAGAGCTATGGTGAGCTGTGCTTGCTGTCGTGACATCTTTTCTCTACTTTAGGATCGGTGTTGTCGAGACCGTCATGCGGAAGTCCAGCTTCTCCACAACACTCCTGGCCTGTGGGTCATGGCGTACGGGGATCTTGAGAGTTGGAAGATTGCCGATCTCGCGTGGTGCTGGAGTCCGCTGTATACGGGGTTTGATCTGCGCGTTTTGTGGGAGAAGCCCCCCACAGCCTGGGCTTTGCTCTGTCTGAAAACGACGACGTAGAGGTTTGAGGATACGCACCGTGCCATCCCATCCCTCGCGACTGAAAATCGCGATCTTAGGGGGAAGTGGCTGTGGGTTGATCGCCACCCAGTCCACTTTATTGCTGAGGCTAATAGAAACGAGCTGCAGAGGGAAGTCATTGGGGAGGTCAAAGACCTCGTAGTTCAGTTCATAGGCATCTCCCACCTCAACAATCTCTCCATAGACAGGCCGCGTCAAGCTCTTCATGGAACCGCCCGTAAGGCCGGTGGAGGGGCCGTTCTGTACCTGAGCGCTAAAAACGAAGGGGGAGGGACGGAGAAAAACCGTGGCCTTCGATGCCTGTGCAAGGCTGCGGAGCGACGCTCCCTCGGATGTCCGCAGATAGACATCGCGCACCTGCGGCTTACCCAGCGACTTATCCCAGCGGATCACCCCCCGCACGATTCCCATTCCCACCGTAGGAACGCCGTAGTCGGTTTTATAGACCCGCAACGTCACAAACGGACTGTCATCACGTCGGAGTAGAGTGGCCTTCCCCGCCGAGGCAACAAGCGTGGGACGAGGCTGCTCGGAGGCCATCAACGAGCGAGCATTTTGCAGGAGTTGGTAACCCTTTGTACGCAGGTTTGCCAGAGCTTGGTTGAGAGGCGGCAGTGCTTGCGCCACGTAGGCCCCGATTTTTCTCTCTCGGTTGAGCTGCTCCTCCACCTGCCGCCAAAAGTCTGGCCCTCCGAAGAAGTCGCTCACACTGCTGGCAAACTGGATCAGATCAGCCACTACGTTCTGGGATGTCAGCTTGCCATTGACGGTTCGTACCACACACTGCTCAGAGACAACGGTGATATTGCTCAGATCCGCAGGGATCGAGAGCACCACCTCTGCCTCAAGATCAAAGGTCACTCCAAACTTCGGATCCGCATAGCTTCCTAGGGCCGTGGGCTGTGTTGTTTTAAACGTCGCTCCGTTGTTCTTGAGCGAGAGGGTAAAAGCCAAGCGACGCCCCCCATCTGAGGCAGCAATCACGGTGCCATCTTTTGCCAGGTTGAGCTCGATATTATAAGCCGTCTGCCCTGCTAGCAGCTTACCTTTTCCCAGAAGCGCAATAAGCTGCGTCTCAATATCAGGTCGCGCTTTATCCCAGGCATCGTTTGCAATGGCATTGAGGTAGTTACTATCGCGAAAAGCGGGGACGCTCCTGAGGTCGTTTCGAACGGGATCCCAGATTTGCTCCAAGACCTGAAGTCCTCCCTGCGCATGAGCAGGAACAGAGATGACGATTGGCAGACAGAGAGCTGACATACTCATAAAGAGAACGCTATTTTTCATGACGAAGGCTCCTAAGATTCATCTTAATTCAATAACTAAAGTCCAAGCGCAAGGATATTACTCACGACAGCATTGACATACTCATCCACAACCGCCACTGAGTCCTTGTCCACTCTAGGGACATGATTATCGAAGCAAGGAGTCGTGATAAAAGTGCTCTTGACAGTGAATCCTCGCTTGAGTAGCTCTTCCGAGATCGCTTGCCCACCCGCAGCCCAGGTACCATTGTTGCCAATAGGTATTCCATCCTTGGTATTATGAACGATTGCGACGGGTATCTTCGTATTGGCCATGTAGCCCGAAAGCGCTCCTGGATCCACCCACGTCGAGCAAAAGAAAGCCCCTATCAGACGTGGATCGCGTCGGTCCGCGTACATCAGGTCGCCTTTATGGATCATAGAGGAAGTGAGGTAGCCCCCAAAGGAGAGACCACCTAAGATGAAGTTGGTAAATCCCACTGGAAATCCGCCCGAGGCTGTAATTCCTTTCCCCTGAACAAATTTCGTATCAACATTAAGCTTTTGGCCATTCATGAGTTGCAAGTACAGCATGGCATGGCGAATGTCTTCTGGCCCCCACTCTTTCGCCTTGGCATAGTCATTTGCCACAACGCCATCGCCAAACTTGCGATAGTGAACGACGGCAACATTGAAGCCTTTCATCGCAAGCTTTTGTGCAATCGCGGTGGCGAGTGGATCGTTATGATCAATCACCTTGTCAGGATTCGCACCAGGGGCTAGGACAACCAGAGGACGCTTGGCAGGATTGCCCGAGACTGCCGCGTAGTAACGAAGCTTGTAGGAGTGTTTGTGATTATCACCTGGACGACAGTACTCTACTTCCTCGCCCTTGGGAGGCGCATCTTGTGGAAGAGACGCATGAGAAACGCTGCCAATGGAGACTGCCAGAACAAGACCTGCAATATACTTTTTCATAAATTAACCTCTTTAATGTATTTAGTTATGGATTCCCATCCTTTCAGATAGGATAGTTTAGGATCAACAAAAAACGACTCATAATCAATGGCAAATTTTGTCGCATTTCCCGGAAGATTATATTTGTAGAGAAGATCTCTGGCTTCGCTATCTTCGAGTGCTAGTATTTCAGGATCTTCCAAATTCACAGCATTGGTCATAATCCATAAAATATTACGGTTTCCTGATTTTGAGATCTCTTGAACAAGTTCACGATGCTGTGGCATTGCTCCGTTTGTGCTATCTTGTGCCATAACAATCAGTGCCGCCGATGCCATCTGAGCCTTGTCTTCGCTCACGTTAAGCTTCGCTCGCCGAAGCTCTGTGACGACATCTAAGACCGTTCTGTCTCCCACAACGACGATAACGGGTGCTGGCTTCCCTGCTCCTGCCCCACCACATCCTGTCAGGAGCGGGAGGACAAGTAAAAATGCCAGATAAGTAGCCAGGAATCTTAGCAAGCCGTGAGGCTTTGTATTTTGTGGATAGATGCTCATAGGCTTACTTTCTCACACTACCGTTGCCGGTTCCGTTGCCGAAAGGGCAGGAATTTACCTTGAGAAAATTGAAGTTAGGCACTGTGCTACGACTTCGGCTACTGGGAGCGTTTTTGCTGGAGGTGGACGGAACTCCCGCGCCACGTCTGCGCTCGCGTACGGGGGAGAGCCTGCTAACGCTTCTGGCACTACGGGCTGGGCAGCCTGTCGAGCGGCTCTGGCTGGCTGGAACTCTCTGGCCGGAGAGTGACCACGAGCAGGGGCTCTATAACCTACGGCGGAACCTCACCGATCTGCGGGTCGCACTGGGGAGTGAGTCTTGGCGGCTGGAGTCGCCCAGCAAGCTGACGCTCTCGCTGAATCTGCAAGAGGCGGAGTGTGATGTGCTTGCCTTTGATGCGGCGCTGGCGGCGCAGTGTTGGAGCGAGGCGGTGGCACGCTACGGGGGAGCGCTTCTCACCACGGGCGAGGTGCCCTGGCTGGAGGCGGAGCGGGCGCAGCGCGAGCAGGGCTACTTGCTGGCGCTCGAGAGGGCGGCAACACAACTCCCCCCAAGTGAGGCACTCGCTCTGCTGGAGCGTGCCCGGAGCCTCGATCCCCTGCGAGAGAGCGTGGTGCGGGGGCTGATGCAGTGCCACCAGCGCCTTGGCAATCTTGCGCACGCTGTGCAGTGCTACCAGGAGCTACGCTCGCTTCTCTTAGGCGCGCGGCTCGGGAGCCCAGACGCCCAGACGCAGGCACTCTATGCCGCGCTTTCGGAGCCGCAGAGAGTTGTGTGGGACAACCTGCCCGAGCCGCTGAGCGCCTTTGTCGGGCGCACGGCGTACTTGGATACCTGTGCGCACGCGCTTACCCAAGAGAAACGCCGTCTCGTCACGCTTCTCGGAATGGGCGGAATTGGCAAGACACGGATCGCCTGCGAAGTCGCGGCTCGCCTGCGCCCGCACTTCCCCGACGGCGTGCTCTGGGTGAACTTAGAGGGAGCAACCGAGAGTGAGGCACTGCTCTACCGGCTGGCGGCGGTGCTGGGCATCGCCGCGCCCTCGGCTGCGACGCTTCAGAAACAGCTTGTGGCCGCGCTTCGGGGCAAGCGCGTCTTGCTGGTGCTCGATAGTGCCGAGCAGTGCCACGAGGCTCCCGAGCTTGCTCACGCACTCCTCACGGCGCTTTCGGAGCTCAAGATACTAGTCACGGCGCGCCGGGCACTGGACTTGCAGGCCGAGACCGTCGTAGAAGTCTCCCCTCTCTCACGTGAAGAGTCCACGGAGCTTTTTGTGGCCTTAGGCAAGAGCAAGCACGCAGCGTTTACCGCGACTGCGGAGAACGCACGTGATCTCCAAGCACTCTGTGAGCGGCTGGAGGGAATCCCCCTGGCGGTAGAGCTCGCCGCTGCACGAGTCGCCACGCTCACGCCGCGCGAGCTACTCCAGCGGCTCAAAGAGCGTTTTCGGCTACTCCAGAGCACGGCGCACGATCTCTTGCCCCGCCAGCGCACGCTTCGGGCTGCTTTAGACTCGTCATGCGCACTCCTTAGCGCTCAAGAGCAGAGTGTCTTTGCCCAGCTCTCGGTCTTTGCGGGGGGCTTCTATCTCGACGATGCCGAAACCATCTGCGAAGCTCCTGAGGTTGATGTTCTGGAGAACCTTCATGCCCTGCGCCGCCACTCGCTCCTTCAGGCGGAGACTGAACCACGCAGCCAGCGGGTACGCTATCGCTTTCTGGAGACCGTCGGGGAGTACGCCAAGGAGCGTCTTAAGGAGCAGGGAGCACTGGAAGAGCAAACCACACGCGCACATGCACAGCACTTTGCCACTTGGGCCAAGCAAGTTCGGCAACAATTTCGCACTTCTACTGAGGCGGAGGCACTGGCTCAGCTGGAGCGGGAGCAGCGCAACCTGCAGGCTGTGGTGGACAATGGGAGCCTACCTGCGGAGCTGCGCGGCGAGTGCGCCTTGGCTCTGGCGGGGCTGCTCACGCGGCGCGGCTTTGCACGAGCGGCCCAGCAGCCACTCTCTCTCGTGCTCCCCAAGCTAGAAGGCTCTCAGCGCGTCGAGGCACTGGGCGAGTGGGCAGGGCTCTGTCTGGACCTTCAGGAAGGGGAGCAAGCACTCGCGACAGCCACAGAGTCGCTAGCTCTTGCGCAGACTCTGCAAGACTTGGTCGGAATCGCGCGGGCACAGAACCTCCTGGGGCAAGTCGCCCTCTACCAGGGTGAGAAAGAGGTGGCTCAGCGCTACTTCACGGAGGCCCTCGCCTTTTTTGAAGCGCACGCGAGCACCGATGCCGCCTTTGTTCATAACAACCTCGGACTGATCGTGGGAGAAGACCTCACCCGCGATCCACTGCAAGCACACGGCCACTTTGCCCGTGCACGGCGTCTCTACGAGCAGCACAACAACCTGCGTGGGATCGCACGCGTGGAGAACAATGCGGGCTACGTGGCCTATCTCTGGGAGGATTTTCGCTTATCTGCGCAGCACTACCAGCGAGCCAGCTCTGCCGCACGTCGTAGCGGCGATCTTGATCTTTTGGCAAAGGCCCTCAATAATGAAGGCGAAGCCGCCGAAGCCCTGGGCAGCCTTGAGTCTGCCTGCGCTCTCTACGAGGAAGCTCTCGCGCTCTTTACCGAGCTGGAGTCGCCCTACGCTTCCTACACCCAAGAGCTTCTGGAGGCACTGAAGACTAAAAAATGAGCGAAGAAGAAGAGAAGATCAAGCAGGGCGATGCCGCCGTCCGTGCCAGCCAGTGGGAGGCAGCGCAGCGGCTCTTTGAGGAGGCCCTCGCGCTGGCGCAGAAGAACCAGAACGTGCGGACGCAGGCACGGGCTCTTTATAGCCTCGGGGGGCTTTTTTTGACCCTGCGGCAGTACCCAAAAGCCCAAGGCTACGCCCAGCAAGCCCTCGCGCTCTTCCAGCAAGCCAAAGACCGCGCAGGCGAGGGCAATGCGCTCAACGACCTAGGAAGCCTCGCACGTTTTTTGGGAAAGCCCGACGAAGCCCTGGGGTTCTTAAACCGTGCCCTGGCGATCCGGCGGGAGCTCGGAGATCGGCTCCGGGAGGCCGATGCACTTACCAATATCGGCAATGTCTACGGTACCACTGGGGAGTACACCAAGGCGCGTGAGCACTACGAGCAGGCACTGCCGCTCCACCAGGTCAGTGGCAACAAACGCAGTGAGGCCAACACGCTCAGCAATATAGGGACGATCTACCGGCTCACGGGGCAGTTTTCCGCCGCACGCCAGCAGTACGAAAAAGCCCTCGCAATCCGCCAGAGCCTCAAAGACCCAGCCAGTGAGGCGAGCGCACTCTACAATATTGGAGTCTGCCGTAAAGCGGTCGGGGAGTATATCCCGGCGCTCCAGCTCTACCAAAAAGCCCTCACGCTTCAGGAGCCACTCGAAAATAAAGCCGTCGCGGCCACGACGTGCGCCGGGATCGCCAGTGTCTACGCCGCCCTCTCCCAGCCGAGCAAGGCGCTGGCGCTCTACCAGGAAGTACTCACCCTTCGTCGTGCCTCAGGCGACAGGCGCGGCGAGGCAGCCGCACTGAGCAATCTCGGGCAGGTCTACGCCATGCAGGACAAGCCCGAGCTGGCACGAGAGCACTTTGAGAAAGCCCTCGCTCTCTACCAGGAGATCAAAGACCGTGCGGGTGAGGCCGACGCTTGGAACGGGCTGGGGATTCTCTACAACTCCTGGGGAAAGTTCGACAAAGCCCAGCAGGCCTACGAGCGGGCAAAGACCCTCTACCAGCAGCTGGGTGATGCCTCGGGGGAGGCGGATGCACTAAGTAACCTGGGAGCGAGTGCGCTTTTTTTGAAGCAGTACTCCAAGGCGATTGCACTGTGTCAGCAGGCACTTCCGGTGCACCAGGAGCTTCGCAGTCCTAGCAGTGAGCAAATTACCTGGGACACATTGGGGCAGGCACAGCTTGCTCTGGCAAAGCCTCAGGAGGCACTCGCGTCGTTTCAGAAGTCTATCGCTCTGGTGGAGAA
>NZ_JANNYP010000237.1:0-3776 GCF_031410135.1 Armatimonas sp.
CCACGGCTCGGTTCGGCCCATCGAGGCGCAGGTTCGCTTGGCGCTTGTTCTTATCTGGGCCGTGGCAAGCAAAGCAGTTGTCGGAGAGGATCGGGCGAATGTCCCGGTTGAAGACAACTGCCCCCTCAGCCCCTGTCAAACGGGGGAGAGCCGGCGGGGTTGCCAGGCTCATGCCAACACAGGCTGCGCTGAGGAGCGCACTAGAAGCAAGTATTTTAGCGTTCATGGTTCTGAAGTCCCTCTTCGACACCTTAGAGGGTTTCCCCTTTGTCATCACTCATCATCGCTTCGTAATTGGCTATTACTCGCGCTTGCCGCCCGTACGAATGCTCTCGATCAAGCTGGCGACGAGCAGCAGGCGCTTGTCTCCGAAGGTCGTGTCGCTCTCGATGCGCTTGCGAGCTTTCTCCAACGTGGATGTGGCTCCTGCCGTGTCGCCTGCTTTGGCCTGCGCGGCAGCAACGGCCCCAAGAAGTCGAATCGGCTCGTCTTGCATCGTGACGCTGTTCGGGTTAGCAAGTACACGCTCCAGCTCTTTCTGCGCCTCCTGCACTTTCCCTTTCGCGGCAAGAGCGTAGACAAGGGCAGCCATCGGTTCTGAGCTGAGTGCGCGGGCACCGTCCACATCGCCTGCCTCCGCCAGCGCCTCGGCAACGGACTGTCTGGACTGGGAATCCGTGCCTGCAAGTTTTTTGGCCGTGGCCGCGTCACCGATCTGCACAAAGTAGCCCAGCAAAGATTCCTGGGACATGCTTCGCTCCACAGCTTCCTTAAGGGTCTGATTACGTTTGAGAGCATCGGCGAGCGTTGCCCTAGCCCCCACTTTATCTCCCGACTTTGCCTGCTTGGTGGCGAGATTGCCCAGAGCCAGCACCGTATTTACCACATCACCCTTACTTGCCAATAAGCGCGTTTTTGCCTCCGCAAAATCCCCACTCTCTCTGAGGAAGATGATCTGGGTAGAGCGTCCGTTGGCACTCGCTGCCATCGTCGGCGCGGACTTCACGGCCAGTGCCATCGTGGCTCTCGCTGCGAGGGCATTTTCCTTCTTCAGACTCACCTGGTAGATCGCCAGCCATGCCAGGCTGTAGAAGCGCCGCTCGGCCTCTTTAATTTTTTGCGCCCGTTGTACGCCCTCGGCAAAGAGAGCTTTGGCTGTCACGCTATCCCCGGCATCGGCGTGAGCGACTGCAACCGTGGGCCAGAGCATCGGGCTTATCTTGGGATCGGTGGTGGGTGCGGTGCGAGCGAGCGCCACGGCTGCCGCGCGGGTCTTCTTCGCAGCCTCGGGCTCACCGATTACAGCTTCGGCCTGTGCGAGCTGGATCAGGACACTTACTCGCTCCTCAATGCCCTGCTCCGTCGCCAGCAAGCCACGTGCCTCGTTCAAAAGCGGCTCTAAGAGAGACCTCAGTGCGTCTTTGTTTTGCATAGCGCATTATACTTTAGTTTCCGCACGGGCAACTCCGAAAAATGAAGACGATTCAACACACGACGAAGACGACCACAGGTCGCACGACACACACGATCCCAGAAAAAAGCTTGGCTACAACCCAGCATTGGTTTGCCAGCAAGAGGCAAATGCTCCACTGCCCAACGGTCACAATACAAGCGTCACAAAACATTCACACTCACCGCTGAGGAATGCCCTGAAGGGTCTTCTCTAGCAGGTTGCAAATACGGTAAACGGGCTGTGACATCGGGGGTGCTTTCGGTACGTTAAAGTAAGCCTGATGTCATGGCAGTAAGTTTGATGCCTTGCTGGCTAGGTGAGCCACCCGATTTTAGCGGAAACTAAAGTATAGAATGGTCACGTTATTTAGTGAATTACCGTCATCTTATGGTAGTGTATTTAAAATCACGGCCCTTAGAAGGATAGAAAAGCATGAAAACAACTATTTTGCTAGCTTTTGCAGCAACTCTCTCTCTCATCAATATTGCCCGCGCAGACGATCCGGTTGTCACACGGCTCTCTCCCGAAGCCATCAAGAACATGCAAAACGTCCTCCCCAAGCCATCGTTTAACCGCGATGTGCTCCTGGTTGACGGGGTAGATCTCTCACTCACTCCCATCAAGGTCGAAGTGGTCTCCCGCACACCTATGATGCGTTTTCGAATCTACTCCACCGTCACCAACCTAGGGAAGACCACATCCACTGCCGGAAGAGCCACGACAGGGCCAAATGTTGAGGTTCGCATCGTGCCGGGTGGAACGGGCGGCAGAGGGGGAACCGCGACCCCCTTTGCGGTACGAAGCCTTCGATCCTGGGACTCACAGATTGTCGGGGTTGAGGGAGAGTGGAACCCGAGAGAGCCCAAGGTTCTTCTAGCACAGATGTATGATACGACTACCTTCAGGCTGATTCGAGGCGACACGAGCGTGCGCTCTGGCTCCGCTTACACGGATGCAAAAAATACCAACAACACGGTAACTCTCTCCGGCGACGAGCTAGTGCGACTGCTTGGGCTCTAAAACGCAGTTCGGGCAAACGGGCGTTTTTCGGCCTACAATAGCGCGTGATCTCTGACTGGAGCCGTGCTCGTATTCATGCCCGCGCCGACCGCGATGCCCTTCCCGATACTTTAGGTACAAATGCCGATGCCTTGCTGGAGGCCGCCTTCGCCGCCGCAGGGCTGACGGTTCGCCCGCGCCCACGCCGCGACCCGCTGCTGTTTATGGCTCATGCGGTTTTAGATGTCGAAGCCTCGGCAGTCTGGGTGCGCGACGATGCCAAGCCCGAAGAGCGGCGGCTGATTCTCGCCCACGAGCTGGGACACTTGAAGCTCCACCATAGCCCCGAGGAATGCCGCTGCGACGAAGGCGATCTGGCGGAGATTCCGGAGAGCGCGGGAAGTGGCTACGGCCCCAAACAGCGCCGTGAGACCGAGGCCAATGTCTACGCCCGAGAGTTTCTGCTGCCTGCACCGCTGGCCCGCAAGCTCTTTATTGACGACAGGCTCGACGCAGTGGAGATGGCCGAGGCGCTGGGCCTGCCGCTCGCCACGATCATCGCGCAGCTCACCGCGCCGCTGGTACTGCCGATTTTAGAAAAGACGCCTGTGGAGAAGAGTCTGGCAACGGGCCTTGATGACTCCCAGGAGGCCGCCGCCAAGGCTGACTACGGGCCGCTTCTGGTGGGAGCGGGGCCTGGCACGGGCAAGACGCGCACACTGACGGCGCGGGTTTTGTTTCTGGTGCGCGAGAAAAATGTCCGTCCCGAGAATATCCTAGCCTTGACGTTCTCCCGAAAAGCCGCCGCCGAGATGCAGGAGCGAATCGCCAGCGAGGACGAGACGATTGCAGCACGGGCGGCGATTACCACGTTTCACTCGTATGGATTAGATCTGCTGCGCCGCCATTGGAAGCTTGCAGGGCTCCCGCCGCGCCCCCTCATGCTCACCGAAGCCGAGGCGTTTGCGCTTCTAGAGCGCCGGATCGCCGCGCTGGAGCTAGGGCCACTACGGTACTTACACGACCCCGCCTACCCCCTCCCCGAGGCTCTCCGAGCAATCTCGAAAGTGAAAGAGAGCGGCCTGACTCCCGAGGAGGTGGCACAGCGTGCAGAGACAAGCGGCGACGAGATCTGGCAAGACATTGCCCGGCTCTACGCTGCCTACGAGGGCTTGCTCAAAGAGCACGGGGCGCTGGACTTTGCCGACCTGGTCGTGCGGCCCCTGCGCCTGCTGGAGAGCTACTCGGATGTGCTGGCTGGGGAGCGGGCGAAGTGGCGGCAGGTCTTGGTGGACGAGTACCAGGACATCAACCGCTCCGGGGC
>NZ_JANNYP010000238.1:0-15047 GCF_031410135.1 Armatimonas sp.
TAAAACAGATAGAGCAAGGGCGCCCGAGAATTATTCAGAGGCTCCAAGGGAAGTAGATGCCCACGATAACCGTCGAGGGCCGTGAGCGCTCTTATCTCCTTGAGGTGCCTAAGAACCCCCAAGGGCTAGTGCTGGTCTGTCATGGCTTCGGCGGAAGCGCGGAAGACATGCGCGGCTGGGCGGGTTTCTCCAAGATTCTCGATGCCCATCACTTCGTCTTTGCCTACCTCGATGGCCTCCCGGATGCGAAAGGCAAGCGCAACTTCCAGGTGGAGTACCAGTTCCAGGACCCGAAGATAAACGACGTCAAGTTCGCCCAGCAGCTTGTGGCCCAGCTTATCAAACAGTACAAACTCGATCCCAAGCGGGTATTCTCCACCGGAATGTCCAACGGCGCGGATTTTAGCTACTACCTGGCGCGGCAAACCAAGCCGATTGTCCGCGCCATCGCGCCGATTGCCGGCTGCATGATGGTCGGTTGGGACAAGACCCTCACGGCCAAGAATCGCATCCCGATTATGGAGGTTCATGGCACCAAGGACACCGTCACGCTCTGGGACGGCGACCTGCAAAACCGCGACGGCTGGGGGCCTTACTACGGCACCGAAGCCGTCGCCGCGCACTGGGAAAAGTCCCTGAGCCTCACCGAGCGCGTGGCCAAAACCAGCGGCAAGCTCACCCGCACTCGCTGGTGGACAAAGCGCGACAGTACGGAGTTCGTCCTCTACACCCTAGACGGCGGCGGCCACGACTGGCCCGCGCACCTCGAAGACCCGAAGCGCAGCCTCGCGGAGGAAATCCTGCTATTCTTCCAGAAGCACAGCAAGAGATGAAACCAACGGTTCTCGTTATGGGAAGCTCAATCTTTGAGCAGTGGATGTGTGTCCAAAATGCTGTGCCAGGCTGCCATGTGGTCAATCGCGCTATCGGGGGAACCGTCACCGCATTTTGGGCCGAGCACCTCGCCGCAGTGCTCGCCGAGGAGTCGCCCGATTTTGTGCTCTTCTACTGTGGCAGCAACGACCTCAATGCTGAAGTGAGCGATGCGGCTATTGTCGCCAATGTACTGGCCTGCCGCGCGACGCTAAAGGCGCTCGTGCCACACGCAAAACTGGCCTACTTTGGGATCATCAAAGCGCCGCAGAAGCTCGGCAAGTGGGAGCAGATCGAGGCGATCCATGCGCAGCTTGCGCAAGGCTTGCTTCCTAGTGATCTCTACGTTGAGAGCAACGCGGTCTTCTTTTCTGACAACGCACCAGTCGAGCATTTTTTTATTGAGGATGGCCTGCATCTCACCGACGATGCCTACGCGGCCCTCACAGACTACGCCCAGCCTTTGCTGGCGGAATGGATTCGAGACTCAAGGTAATGGCTATGGATAAGTCTTTCACGAAAGCAAAACAAGAGCTACAGCGTGCCCTCGCCGCAGGCGAGCTTGTCGGAGGCGTGCACCTAGTGATGCATAAAGGCAAGGTGATTCATCTGGAAGCTGTCGGGCTACGCGACCGTGAGGAGAAAAAGCCCTTCACGGCGGACACGCTCGTGCGGATGTACTCCATGACCAAGCCCATCACATCCGTGGCGGCGATGATGCTCTGGGAGCATGGCAAGTTCCAGCTCGACGATCCCCTTTCCAAGTACATTCCCGCGTTTGCCCACTCCACCGTTATGGACGGGAAGGGCGGACGTACTGCCCCCAAGCGCCCCCTCACGGTGCGCGATCTTTTTCGGCACACATCGGGCTATAGCTACGGCGACGGCGACCCGGCGATCGGGGTGGCGTTCGCCAAAGAGGGACTTCTCTACCGCCCGCCGGTTGGGATGCTGCCGCCCAAGCTGACCATTGAGAAAGCCGCGGAAGCGCTTGCCCGTGTCCCAGCCCTCCACCACCCTGGCGAGCGCTTTACCTACGGCCTCAGTGTGGATATTCTCGGGCGGCTGATCGAGATATGGTCCGGCAAGACTCTAGATCGCTACTTCCAGCAGGCCATGCTGGGGCCGCTCGAAATGCGTGATACGGCGTTTGTCGTGCCCAAAGACAAGCGTGCTCGGTTTGCCTCGTGCTACACGGGCCAAGACAGCAAGCTCACGCTTGTGGATGCGGCTGCGACCAGCCCCTACAACGAAGGCTTTGAGTTTCTCGGCGGCGGCAGTGGCCTCGTCTCCACAATCCTCGACTACGCCAAGTTCTGCCAGCTGGTCGTGGACGATGGAGTACACAAGGGCAAGCGCCTCCTCAAGAGCGATACCCTCAAGCTGATGTTCACCGATCAGCTAAACGGGGTTGGCGGAGCGTTTCGCTTCGGCCTTGGGTTCGCCCTGGAAGACGTGATGATTGGCTCCGGTTCGGGAGCACGAAAAGCGCTACGGGGCTCCTGGGGCGGCTATGCGAACACGGACTTCAATATCGTTCCCCGCGAGAAACTCTTTCATATCTTTGTCCAGCAACGGGTTCCCAGCGCCCCTGGCCTGGGAAATCGGCTCGCGACAATGGTCTACCAGGAGCTATGAAAAAAGACCTAAATGCTGTCGTGATCGGAGCTGGGCCGCCCATGTCAGAGAGTTCGTCGCCGATATTTGTGGCGAGGCACACGCGCCCTACCTAACCTTCCGTGATGGTTGGCGCTACCAAGAGGCCATCGAGGCAATCCGTCTAGGAGCGGAAAGAACGTTATGCTAAAAATCATACAGACAACCCACTGGCCGCAGTTTCGTGGCCCCAACGCTGCCGGAGTGAGTACAAGCACTAAGCTGCCCACACGCTGGTCGGCGACGGAGAATATTGCCTGGCGCACCGCGCTCCCCGGAAAGAGCTGGTCATCGCCGATTGTCTGGGGCGATCGAGTCTATGTGACGGCTGTCGTGCGCCCCGGCGAGGGCGAGAAGCCGAAAAAGGGCCTGTACTTTGGCGGCGAGCGGCTGGAGCTCCCCAAAGACGAGCACTCATTTAATGTGATTTGCCTGAGCCTGACGACCGGCAAGGCGCTCTGGGAAAAGACCGTGTTTCGGGGCGCACCGACCACGACTGTGCATCTCAAGAACAGCTACGGCGCGGAGACTCCCGTGACGGATGGTGAGCGGGTCTACGCGCTCTTTGGTGGACTCGGGGTGTTTGCGCTGGATGCCAAGTCCGGCAAGGAGCTCTGGTCAAAGAAGCTGGAGCCACGCAAGACACGCTTTGGCTGGGGCTACGCCGCCTCGCCAACTCTCCACCAAGGCCGCCTCTTTCTGCTCAACGACAACGACGAGAGGGCGGAGCTGCTGGCTCTCGACGCCAAAACGGGCAAGCCCCTCTGGCAAGTCGAGCGTGATGAGAAGAGCAACTGGGCGACGCCGTTTGTTTGGCAGAGTGGCTCGCGCACCGAGCTGGTGGTTCCTGGCACACGCGCCGTTCGTAGCTATGATCTCAACGAGGGCAAGCTGCTCTGGTCGCTCAAGGGGATGTCGAGCATCGCCATTCCCACCCCGATGACCGGCGACGGCCTGCTCTTTGTCAGCTCGGGCTATGTCGGAGACCAGCTACGGCCTCTCTACGCCATCCGCCCCGGAGCCAGCGGCGATATCACGGGAAGCGCGACGGTAATCGCGTGGTCGAACCCGACCGCCGGGCCGTACAATCCGTCGCCGCTCTACTACGAGGGCCAAATCTACGTGCTCTATGACCGGGGCTTGTTTAGTGCTTTTGATGCCAAGACCGGCAAGCCACTCTACGACCGAGAGCGCCTCCCGATTGGCTCCGGGTTTACGTCATCGCCCTGGGCCACCAATGGCAAGATCTACTGCCTGAGCGAGGACGGTGTCTGCTACGTGCTCAAGGCAGGGGATAAGTTCGAGTTACTTCAAACCAACCGCCTCACCGATGACGACATGTGCATGGCCACGCCCGCTCTTGCCGGAGATCGTCTGCTGATCCGAACCGCCAACTCGCTCTACTGCGTGAGAAATAAATAAATGATGCCGATCACTCCCGCCGTCGTCCACGCGGCCCCTACCCAGCGCCAGAACTTCACGCTTCCGACGACGAAAACGCCGCCCAAGATAGATGGCGACCTTTCGGATGCGTGCTGGAAAGATGCACTCAAAGCTGGGGAGTTTGCGCGGTTTGGCAGTAGCACGCCTGTCAGTCAGAAGACCGAGGCATGGGCGACCACCGATGGCAAGACGCTCTATGTGGCGTTTTATTGCTACGACACCCAGCCCGAGCAGATCCGTGCCAGTGAGACGCAGCGCGGCAGCGGTGCGGTCTACGGCGACGACCACATCACCGTGCTGATAGACAGCCAGCACCTGCATCGGGGGCTCTCGGCGTTCTCGATCAACCCGATTGGGACGCTCTACCACACGCTGGAAGGGGGCACAGCAGACAACATCACCTGGGCGGGCGACTGGAAGGGCGTGAGCAAGCGAGTCGCGGATGGCTGGGTCTGTGAGCTGGCGATTCCCTTTGGCCTGATGCGCCACCCGGCCAAGTCCAAGGTCTTTGGGATGCAGCTGATTCGCGCCATGACTCGTGAGAGTAACTTCACCATCTGGCCCGCCGTGCCCTCCGACAGCCAGTCGCTCTCGCTGCTCGCACAGACGGCCCCAGATTTCCAGCTCGCGCAGCCCATGCCGGATATCGCCCCCAAGCCCGTTTTTCTACCCTACACGTTTGCCACCGCCAAGCCCAGCGGCCAGAGCGGGCGCGTCGGGATGGACATCAAGTATCCGTTTTCCACCACGCTCACGGGCCTGATGGCGATCAACCCGGACTTCCAGACCATCGAACAGAACGTCGCCAGTGTTAACTTTTCCTACAACGAGCAGTTTGTCGCGGATCGTCGCCCATTCTTTGCGGAGGGCAGTGAGTTTCTCCCCAACCCCGAGCTCTTCTACTCCCAGCGCATCCAGCAGTTCGACACCGGGGTGAAAGTCGTCGGGCGAGACGGTGCCACTTCCGTGGGGCTCGTGGCCTCGCAGGCGCGGAGCACTAAGACCGACCGAGACAACATGGCTGTCTCGGTGAAGCAGGCCCTTGGGCTCTACAGCGAGGTGGGAGTCTCTGCCACCGCGGACAATCTCTACGGCATCGTCGCCAACCGGGTTGCGGAGGCACATGGCACCTACGGCTGGATGGCCAAAGACCGTCGCAATACCGCCTATCTGCGCCGCACCCAGACCTGGCTTGGGGCGCAGCCCAAGGGCAACGACAGTGTTCTGTACCTCAACAGCAGCTCCACCAACGGCAAGCCCAGCTACACCCTCATTCAGTCCCAGCTCTCGTCGGACTTTGTCAGCACCATGGGACTTGTCCAGAACCTGGATCGCAAGGGCTGGTCAGCCAGCTCCAGCCTGCGTAACCAGTTCGACAAAGGCCCTCTTTTCTCCTACGACTTTAAGCTCGACTACAGCCAAGCCGATCGCCTCACCAGCGGAGATTTTTTCTACGAGAACCTTGGCAGTAGCGTCAGTCTTCAGACCCGCAAGGGCAACAGCCTCTCGCTGGATGCCAGCCAGGGCCGCCGTCAGGACAGTGTCACCAAGCGCTTCGAGGATTTCTCCAGTGGCATCGGGTTTGGTTGGAACCAGCGCACGCTCTTTCAGGGCGGCGGCCTGCGGGTGGGTCGCGGGCGGCAGGGCGGGCTCCCGACAACCGACCTCAACTTCGGCCAGAGCTTTCTGGTCAGCAAGCCGATCTCGGTGAGCACCAGCTACAACCAGCAAAAGCGCGGCACCACAACCACGCGCCAGGCAATCGCCACGGGTATCTATCGAATCGACACCCTCCGCACGCTCTCCGCACGAGTTCTCTCACAAAACGGCAGTGGCAACGCCGCCAATGTTGGCGCACGCAACGGCACCAACTTCTACCTCGCCTACACCCAGCGCTCCCGTGCCAATGGTGCGGACATCTTCGTGATTCTTGGTGATCCTAACGCCAATAACACCCGAACTCAGGCAACCGTGAAGTTAGTGAGGCCCTACTAGAGGGCAGGGAGCCCATGGGGGGAAATCGTTACTTAGAATCCGACTGTCTTAACGAGTTCCCCACCAACACTAAGTGATTCTTTAATGACATTTTTATAGATTTTATTTCCATTGTCCCCATTCGTAAGAACGACAACGCCACATTTGCTTTGAGGGAGAAGAACTACCACTGTCCTCAATCCCGGATCGTCCCCTGTATGAACAATAGCATATTGGTCCTTACTTAAATTATTGATAATAAACCAGCCTAATCCAGCAGATAAAGAGCCGAACACTTTCCTTTGAGAGGTACTCATTTCTTTGTAAATATTTTTAGATAGTCCTGCCCCGTTAAGAACATTTATTGCAAATTTTGCATATTCCTCGACGGTTGTTACCAACGAACCCGCTGGGCTATAGTGATATTCAATATCATCGAGAGTTGTCGCCAGATGTGGTGTCAGGTCTAGTTTTTGCTCAAACTCCGGTTTTAGCGGATCACCATTTTCATTATGAGGGACAGCTAACAACGACCGATCGAGTGAGCTATCCCAGACAAGGCGCGTCTTTTTCATGCGAAGAGGAGTAAATAAAAGATCGTTCGTGATGTCTTTCCAGGAATTTCCAAGCTTTTTTTCTATCGCACGTTTCATGTAGACGAATCCCTCGCCTGAGTATTGGTACTTAGTGCCTGGTTCAAAACTGAAGCTTAATTTTTTCGAGGGGGTATCCCATCTCCAGTTAGGAAATCCTGTTTGATGGCTTAATACAAACCTCGTTGTAAGTTTTTTAAGCCGTATATCATCTTTGACATCATTATCTATCCAGTAGTGAAAGAGGGGTTCGTCCAAATCCCATTTGCCTGCACTCACTAATCGTAACACGGTCATTGCAGCAATGGGCTTCGTCAGTGAGCAAACGTCAAAAAGTGTATCTTTGGGCGCGATAGTGTCTTTTTGGAGCTCACCAAAAACTTTGGCAAGTTTCAGTTTCCCCTTTTCAATGACGGCAACTCCAACCGTTGGAACATGATTTTCTGTCATCCAAAGAGGGAGTTTTTCTTGGAAGTCCAAGTTGATTTTTTTATCGTCTGCGATTTTCATTATAATTAATAAATCCTATTAAAAGACACTTGTAGCTACTCTATAAAAGAATTCTACAGGAATCTGTTTCCGAGGGCAAATCACACAAGATCAGACCCCGTGCAAGGAGAAGGCTAGCAGCACCGCCACGGGGGCAAGGTGCAGGACAAAAAAGTGGTGAGGTAGAACCTCGTTTTCCAGGCACAGCGAGGGGTTGAAAATCCCTCGCTAGAGGCGCTTCGCGCCGAACGCCCTGCCGGGCGGGTAAATCAACGCCTCCTCGTCCGACAGGACGTTCCGCCGAAGGCGTTCAGCGAGGAATTTTCAACTCCTCGCAGGTATTAGCCTCACCACTTTTATGTCTTGCACCCACGGGGACGTGGCGCTTTGATCTCCCTGCTATTGCGAGCTATACTATACCCATGAGTACGCCCTCGACCAATCCCGCAGGCCCCTGGCCGCGCTGCCCCGAGGCAGCCGCTTACTTCCATGAGCTTTTTGCCGATTTCGCCAACCAGAACCCGCTCATCGCGCAGCTCGCACAGCGCTTTGCCGACGAGGCAGGCGTGGACATTCTTGCGCTTGTAGACCACTGGATCTTGCCACCAAGCGACGGCCTGATCGAAAAATGGGAGGCGCTTGGCCTCGTCAAGACCACGCTCCCCGAGGGCGATGAGGTCTGGGAGCATCCGGGGGCACGCCTGCCCCGGCTTCGGATCAAGGCCAAGCGCACGACGCCGTGTTTAGCGCTAGGTGTCGAAAATATTTCCGAGTTTGCGGCGAAAAACGACCTCGCGATTGAGGCCTGCCACGGCGACGACGACTCGGGCTACCAGTGCGCTCATCTCACACTGCCCCACGGCGAGCTGATGCCCATCGTGCGTATCGGCTACCAAGGCTTTGCGCCGCAAACCCGTCCTGACGGATTAGAAGCCGTACGTACGGATTTTGCCAATCGCCCCCGCACCGATGACGAGGCCGTGAGCATTGCCGCCGCGCAGGAGCTTTTCGAGAAGCACGTCAAGACGCTGGGGCTGGGCCGCGCTACTGAGGAGTTCTTCGCCGCAGAGCGTGCCTACTACCTCGCCCGCAACACCGCCGCACGCTGGCAGTACGCCCGGCAGGAAGCGATTGGGATCGGCTGGGCCAACCACGACCACCACACGTATCGGTGCTCCCGCGCCGCGTTTCCCGCGCTCATCCGGCTCTTTGTCGCGATGGGCTTTCTCTGCCGTGAGCGCTTCTACGCGGGAGCCGAAGCAGGCTGGGGGGCACAGGTTCTGGAGCACACCGAGAGCCGCGTTGTGATCTTTGCCGATGTGGACATCGCCCCCGAAGAGCTAGACTTGGACTTCGCCTCGGTTGAGCTAGCTCCCCGCACAACGCTCGGGACTATCGGCCTGTGGTGCGCCCTGCATGGCTCGTCAATTGCCAAGGCGGGGATGCACCACATCGAGTGCGAGTTTCTCTGCCAGCGCGTCAAGGACGACGCGATTGCTGCCGGATTTGGCGTCATGGCCCCCTTCACTGACCTGCCAATGCTCTGGCAAGCCTTCACGGTCGGGGAGCCCTGGCAGGTGCCAAGCGAGCGCCTCGCGCCTTTAGTAGCTGCCGGGCAGCTCACGAGCGAGCAGGCCGAAAAATTCGCCACGGTCGGGGCACTGGGCAGCCATCTCGAAATCCTCCAGCGCTGGGAGGGGTTTAAGGGCTTCAATAAAACCGCCGTCAGCAACATCATCCGCGACACGGATGCCCGACTGGCCCCCTAACCCCCTCTGCCTCCCCCTTCCTTAGGACAGGGAAGGGGGCCGGGGGGATGGGTTCGGCTACTCTCTACCCTTGGTGAGTTTCTCACTTTTCTCGGCTTTGGAGAACGTTACGATTGTCTTCTCCCCTTTTTTCGAGACGCTCATGCTCAGATCTGCTGTGGCGCAAAGCGCTTCTAGCGCCGTCTTGATCGGGACGTTCTCAAAGGCCAGGGTCTTGCTAATGCTAGGCACAGTGCTATCAATCGCATAGATCAGCCCCGCTTGTTTGCAGAGATCCTCAATGAGTGCCTTAACATCACGTGGGCTGGTCGCGTCGGCTTTTACTTGTGTATTTGGTAAGAACCCCATGTCCAGACCCGCCATTGCCATACCAAGCTCGGCACCTCGTGCGGCTTGTGCTGCGATAGCCGGTAAATTTATCCCAAGGTTAGCCAGCATGTCCAGTTGTCCCACCGTATCGCGTAGCTTGACAATATGCACCATCACCGAGTCGTCAATTTTTTCTGCCCACCAGCCAATTCCGAGCGCCTGGCAGAACGAGTCGAGCACGCGGGCCGCCGATGCCTTGGTGAGCTTCATGTTCAGTGCCCGCTGGGGTAGATCAAGCTCTCCGTTACCAAAAGGATAGAACGCGGGATCAATATCGTAGTCGGAGCCGATCTGCTTGATGAGTATCTGAAACGCCTGCTGGGGATCTGCCCCCGTGAGATCCAGATCTACCTTGATCTTCTCCAGTGCCTCACGCGCTTGTTTGGTCGTCTTATCTTTGCAAGAAACGGGGCGATTGTTTGGCGTTGGCGCAAAAGCTTTCTGGAAAAATTCAGGAGCCTCAGCAGGGAGAGGGGCTAACTCTTGCCCGAAAGCGACAAACGGAGTGAGCAGGGCAAAGCCTGCGAGTAAGAAGGAAAAATTTCGCATTTATTTAGTCTCTTTCTGTAGAGCGACCACATAGGCCGCGGGGATGGTGGATTCAATATGGATGGTGCCACCCTCGTCATCTTTATCGTTTAGGACGATAGTGACAGGCTTTGGCAGGGTTATAGCGGAGGCGACGATAATCACCTGCTCAGGATCTTGCGCTTTCGTCGGCAATGCCTTGACAACCGCCAGTGGTCGGTGGTAGGTTTTGGTTTTCCGCCGCGCCACGCGACGTACGATTTGTTTTCGAGGTGTTTTAGGCAAGGACTCTTGAGCGACCTGGGTAGGTTGCGCAGTCGAGGGTTTCGACGGTGGCTTGACAGGCTCGTGTGGGGTGATTTCTGGGGATGCTTCGGGTGTCGCTTGCATCGGACGAGGACTCTCGGACACGGGAGCACGTGCCACGAGAAACGCGGCGACGGAGGCAAGTGCCAGGGTTGCAAAGACGGGGCGGATGAGCCCCAGAGGCCGCCGGATGGGCTTACGCAGAGGCTGAGGCAGAGGCGAGATGCCCTTTAGCTCCGCACTCAGCGCCTCCAGCTCTACCATTTCTTTTTGGCAGCTTGGACAGCGCGCCAGGTGCTGACGCACGCGCCAAGCGGAGAGGCCACGTAGCTCACCATCGGCGAGGGCTTCTAGTAGTAGCGGGTTACAGGGCATCGCCCAGCTCCTTTCTGAGGCGCTGCCGCGCGGTGTGAAGGCGCGACATCACAGTTCCTATGGGGATTTCCAAGAGGGTTGCGATCTCCTTATAGCTTAGCTCCTCCCAGGCCAGCAGCACGAGCGGGGTGCGCAGGTCTTCGGGAAGCTTTTCGAGGGCGCTCTGGGTGCGCCTCAAGGTGTCGGACTGAACGGCACGCCGCTCGGGGCCAGCGTCGGTAGTGTGTGTCTCATTTTCTAAAGTAACGCTCTCCCGTCGGCGCTCCCGGTGACGCAGAACAACATTGACGGTGATGCGGTGGAGCCAGGTGGAAGCCGAGGAGAGCCCACGGAAGCGCGAGAAGCCCTCCAGTGCCCGGATGCTGACCTCTTGCGTGAGATCATCGGCCTCATCCCGGCTGCCTGAGAGCGCCACGATCAGCCGCCAGACCCGCTCACGCTCCTGCTCCCAGAGCCGCGCAAACGCCGCATGTCGCCGCGTCTCGTGGGCTTTCTGAGGACTCCAGGCCATTTCATACTCCATCGCAAGCTTAGATACGCCAGAGAGAAACTTATTCGGGGAAACGCAAAAAAACTATCCGCCCACGCGCTTGACTTTGTAGCCCTGCGCCGTGAGTTCCGTGATGACTTTGTCGCGGTGGTCACCCTGGATCTCGATCACGCCGTCTTTGAGCGTGCCACCGGTGCCACAGCGTTTCTTGAGGAGGGTGCAAAAGGCAGTCAGAGCGGTGTCATCGAGGGGGAGGCCGGTAATGGTGGTGACACCCGCGCCTTTGCGGCCCTTGGTCTCGCGGCCCACCCGCACAAAGCCATCGCCCACCGAGCGAGCCGGGGCGCGCTTGCACTGGCAGGGCGACTCGCTGCACCCGGGGCACAGACGACCTTTTTCGGTGGAGTAGACAAGTCCCACAGGGAAACTATATCACAGCTAAAAATCAGACCACTGCCTAAGCCGCGTCTTTTTCCTGACCCATTCCAAGAAGCTTTCGTGCCGTGTCGTCTCTTAGATAAGCGGGAAGCTCTGCACTACTGCCCTCGGCGGCACTCTCTTCCGAGCGCAAGTACGCCTGAAACTCATCAAAGAAGGCAATCACTCCCGTGAGGTTGTCCACGCGCTCTCGTCCCGCTTCATCGAGTGCGTTGTAGTTCGCATTGGTCTCGTCCACTAAGATGCGGAGGCGGTTTAGCTGCTCATGGAGCCGATCCATCTCCTCCGCAACATGACGGCGGAAGCTCTTAAGCTCCTCGCGGCTGCGGTTAAGATGCAGATTTAAGGAGACCATCTTCTGGGCCGCATCACTGACAACTAAGTGCCCCGCATTAGAAAGATCGTCGGTGACGACTGCAATGGCTTCCTGCATCGCTTGGCACCGTCGGCGTGACGTTACCCCAGACGGTAGCTCTACCAGCACATCAATGGCCTGCTCTGCCGTGAACGGAACCTGAGCTAAGATTGCCCCACGATAGACCACGTCATCATTGAGAGAGCCATCGGTTCGCAGTGCCGCGTTCAAGTCAGGCGGTGTGAGAGGGTCTATCTTGAGAACTGGCTCTGGAACGACAACCGCAACCTCAGGCTTTGGGGCAAGCTCGGGCTTTGGGACAAGCACCGACGCTGGAGCGATCTGTACCTCAGCATCGTCCATGCGGACTTCGATAAAACTGGAGGTGATTGCCTGACGTAGTTTTGCGCCGATTCCCATAGTCACTTCCTAAAACTTTCTGAGCCCTGCGCCACCGCCCCGTGCCTCACCCGCAACGGGTAGGCCCTTGGGAGCGAACTTGGGACGGTACTCCACACAGCGATACGACAGCGAGGTCTCACGCGGCGTCTCTGCCTCTTCTGCCGTCACTTCTTTGGTAAAGATCGAGCAGCGGCCATTACCCGCGTCGTAGTTTCCGCAGTCCACACAGCGACGCAGCACGGTCCAGCAGATCGAGCAACGCACCGCTCCTACCAGCTCGATGCGGCCACAGAGCGGGCAGTGGATATAGACCTCACGGAAGCCATAGTCTTTCTTCTCCAGCGCCTGACGCACTTTTCCGGTGAACGACTCGATAGACTTGGTCATCTGTGTCAGGGAGGCCAAAAGATGATTCATCTCCTCCACCGAGATAAACTCGACAATGCGGCTATCGAGCGTATCGGTGAGCTCGTTGAGCTTGCGATCAATGCCTTTTAAATGATCTTTGGCGGTCTGGCTCTTGTAGGGCTTGGCTTTCTCCTCGCCCGCCTTAAACGAGCGGATCATCTGGTCGGCGACGGAGCCGGTGACCCTTAGGAATATCTCTTTTTTGGTCGGGTACTGCTGGATCGCACGGATGATCTGGTCCAGCGCCCCCACTCCCATCTTCTCCGCCTTGATCTTTTCCACCAGGCGAATCTGGGTCTGAGGGTCTTTGTTGATGGTTAGCAGAGCGCGGGCGTGTCCTTCGCCGAAGACCGCGATCGCTCCAGGGCGGGTAATCAGCTCCGCCTGAATGACCTCAGGAAGCTCTAACAGATCCAAAGAGCGGCGCAGAGTTGTGTCCGAGACCCCGAGCGTCCGCGCGGCTTTCTCGTAGGACATGAACTTGAGCAAGCTCTGAATGGCGCGGGCTTTCTCAATCGCGTTGAGATCCTCGCGCTGGAAGTTCTCCAGAAGCGCATCGGCGGCAGCATCCTCGTCGTTCATCTCACGGATGACAGCGGGGATGGTCTCCATCTGGGCAAGCCGACTCGCACGGTAGCGCCGCTCCCCCATGACGATCTCATAGAAGCCTGGGTATTTTTTGTGCGGGCGAACCACGATGGGTTCAAGGACACCTCGCTCTTTGATTGAGGCGGCCAGCTCTTCCAGAGACTCCTGGAAAAATGTCTTACGAGGCTGATCCTCCGCAGCACGTATTTTATCTAGTGGTAAAAACTCAAACGACATCGAAGCAAGGCTCCCAAGGGTTTTTGGCCCTATATGGTCTATATGGTCGGGAACCTGGCAAAAATCCTTAGGCTGACGGCCCGCCTTTTTTGCTAGTGCCGTCGCGTAACCCCAAGAGAGATCATGACATCCGGCGTGTAGCTCGTCGTGTGAAAAGGCGTGATATTTTCCGAGAACGCGGCGTGCCAGAGAGTGCCCGGCGCGGCTTCGTGCCAGGCTCCAAAGCTCATCTGCGTGCGACGACTGCTACCGCCTCGTAGGTCATGCAGGAAGGGGAAGGTCGTGTCCTCACTCTGAACCACCAGAGTCGTGCGATTCGTGGTGCGAAACTCGGCGGCAAAGACACTCCCTATCAACCAGCGCGAGCCGCCCGAGAGCTCCCCAACCCGCGTGGTTCCCTGCCGCACCAGATTCAGGTTCCCGTGCAGGCTCCAGCGAGGCGTGAGCTGAGTCTGTCCGAGGAGCCCCACTCCCAGATCCACCGCGCTATTATCCAGAAACTGGCCTCGTCCCGCGACCGGAACCTTTACGACCACGCGCGCCGTCAGACCGGGCCGAAGTGCCCGACGTGCCGTGAGCGTGACATTGCTCAGAGCCACCGCCGTGCCATTGCGCTCCAAAAGGGGATCTGTGTCTTTGATGGCAAGACGTGCCTGTCCACCGGGGAGCGTGCTAAAAAGTGGGTCGTTGAAGGGAACAACATTGTCATGCCAGAATTTAACGAGAGGATCCAGAAAGCCACCTGAGCGCTGCACCAAGCTCGCCTGCCAGCTCCAGTCGCCCCAAGACGCGCCGTAGCTCTCCCCCAGCCGCAGGTTCTGCACCTCGGAGTCGTCGTAGATAAAGCGGCTCAGGGTTCCGTGATAGATCGTGTTATTACCAATATCCAGCCGTAGCCGCTGCTCCCGCTGCCCCCGCAAAAGCACCCGTGCCTGCTCCGGCTCCAGCAGAGTCGCCACACCACTCAGGCTGGTCTGGTACTTCACCGGAAGGGGGCCATAGAAAGCAGGAGGCTCGGACAGAAGAGGCAACATAGCCAAAAGTGTACCCTGCTTTCCCCTCCCACCCGAAGGGCTTGTTATTGGGGGAGGGAGGGGAAACGCAAGATACAATAGCACTATGAAAGTGATCGTGGTGGGGGCGGGGCTGGCGGGGCTGACGTGTGCGCGCTTGCTCCAAAACGCAGGCGCGGAGGTCGTGGTCTATGAAAAGTCCGATGGTGTCGGAGGGCGAGTGCGTTCTGACTCTTTCGAGGGCTTCACACTGGATCGGGGCTTTCAGGTCTTCTTCACCGCCTACCCCGCCGCCAAGCGCCAGCTCGACTACGCCACACTCGACCTGCGGGCCTTCTCGCCCGGAGCGCTGATTGCCCAAGGAGATCGCCGCCATGTGCTTGCTGACCCCTCGCGCGACCCGGATAGTCTCCTGCCCTCCGTGCTCACGGGAATCGTGACGCTAGAGGACAAGTGGCGCACCTGGCGGCTCTCGGGGGAAGTAGGGGCAAAGCCTATGAGCGCACTCTTAGACGGCCCCGACGAGACCACGGAGCGGTTCTTAAAGCGCCGGGGCTTCTCACCGCTCTTTATCGAGAACTTTATCCGTCCGTTCTTTGGCGGGATTTTTCTGGATCGGAGCCTACAGACATCGGCGCGGGTCTTTCAGTTCTGCTGGAAGATGCTCGCTGAGGGCGATGCCACTCTTCCGGCTCGTGGCATGGGCACAATCGCCCTGCAGCTGGCTCAGGGACTGGACAT
>NZ_JANNYP010000239.1:0-1259 GCF_031410135.1 Armatimonas sp.
CTTAGAGGATGCCGTCTGCAAGGCGGCCCAGCGGTTGCGTGGTGCGTTCTCAATCGTGGTCATGAGCAAAAACGAGCCAGGCAAGATTGTTGCGGTTAGAAATGCAAGCCCGCTTGTGTTAGGGATCGGCGAGGGAGAGAACATGCTCGCAAGCGACATCCCGGCGTTGCTCCCATACACCCGAAACGTTGTGATCATGGACGAAGACACCGTCGCCACGATTACCACTGAAGGAATCAAGATTACCGATCTCTTCGGCCGAGAATTGCCCTACAAACCGATGCACATTGAGTGGGACATCGCCGCTGCAGAGCGTGGTGGGTATGAGCACTTCATGCTCAAGGAGATTCACGAGCAGCCCCAGGTGATCAAGAATGCCCTCGCCGGTCGCATCGACGAAAAGATGCGAATTCGGTTTGAGCAGATCTTCGGTGAGCATGTTTGGAATGAAATCGACCGAGTAAACATCATCGCTTGCGGAACCGCGTACAACGCAGGTCTGATGGGCAAGCACTTGTTCGAGAAGCATCTGCGGCTCCCCACCGACGTTTACTATTCAAGTGAATTCCGCTACGGAGATCCAGTTCTGTCGCCGAAATCGCTGGCCATTTTTGTTTCTCAATCTGGAGAAACCGCAGACACCCTTGCCGCCTTAAGGCTGTGCAAAGAAAATCGAATTCGAACCCTTGGCATTGTCAACGTGATTGGCTCAAGCATTGCTCGCGAGTGTGATCGGACGATCATGACCCAAGCCGGTCCAGAAATCTCGGTAGCCTCGACCAAGGCGTATACCGCCCAGGTTCTTGTCCTGACCTTGCTCTGCAACTACATCGCGCAGGTCCAGGAATTCCCCGGTGTCCGCGTTCAAGAGAATGTTGCCGAACTTCTGGCCCTGGCAGAAAAGGCCGAAAGGGCACTCAAGCTCGAAGCCGAGCTCATTGAGTTCGCGGACAAGTTTAAGGATATGCCCCTATGCTTCTTCCTCGGTCGAGGTGCCGATGCTTACGTTTCGCTAGAAGGTGCGCTTAAGCTAAAAGAGATTGCCTACATCCCAACCCAAGAATCCCCCGCCGGAGAGATGAAGCACGGGCCGCTTGCTTTGGTGACCAAGGGAGTTGTCGCCGTGTTTGGCGTGACCGAACCATTAGTTCGAGACAAAGTGATTTCGAACATGATGGAGGTTCAAGCCCGAGGAGGAACCGTTCTTGCCCTCATTCTTGAGGACGATCACGAAACGCCGAAGGTCGCTGACTTTGTGG
>NZ_JANNYP010000240.1:0-25287 GCF_031410135.1 Armatimonas sp.
TGGAACGACCAAAACCAAGAACGACCAGATACCCAACCAGAAACGGAAACGAAGAACGAGGCGGCTTCGCCGCCGGGGAAACCCACAACGACCAACGAAGACTAACTCACTCGATGGACCAAATCAGGGGTACAGGCCAGCCAGGGCAGATCTGCCAGCGTTCGTTGATACCAACTGTGAATGCGCTGGGATGCAGTTGTACAGAGTGGGCATTTCACGGTGGGGCGTGTTGTCCTGACCATGAAAACAATCTCAGTGTCTTGCAAGGTGAGAGATTCTAGGGTTAGGCAGGAAGGATCTGGTAGGAGAGCTTGGAGGGCCATCTCCCCGTTTTACCCGGAGAAATTTGGCTCCGTAGTAGCTTCACCAAAAGACCGGAAGAACCAGTTTTCGGGGGGCAGCTCACAAGGAAATTTCAAAGCGGTAAATTTCCAGCCCCCTTTATCTTCCAGGTCGTGTCAGTCTGTCCTCGTAAATTTGAACGAAGCAGGATCCCAGTGAATCCCTAGGAGTTTGCTCATGTCGGCTTTCATTAAAATGAATCTACCAGAGTGAAACTAAAACTTCGGAGTATTCGGATCGTTGGATCATAAAAGCCACGTTTTCCAGGGTAACCATCAGTGTAACTCACTTCGACAAATTTTCCGTCCTTACCACTTGGGAAGAACAGTGACCATTTTGTGGAGTAGAGTCCTCGCTCCATCCGTGGCAAATCGAGTGGCGCTCTACTATTCGCGAGCTTGGCATAAGCGATCTGTGCAAGCTCATTGCGGCTGCGTCCCCAGAAATACCATCCAGTGAAACCAAAGCGCAGTACTCCTTTTTCATCTGTTGGCGAAACTTGAGATGACTGTGGGATCACCCTAGTTGGCAATTTGAATTGGAGTAGATCCAGATTGGCATTGAAACTAGTTCGAGGAGCCGCCGCATCTAACCCCAGATAGACATATTTCTGTACCCCGGTGGAAAGCTGTGTTAATGCATACTTATCCACACTAACATCTGCTGGAGACAGCTCTAATTTCATGTCACCTGGCAAGAACCATTTACCTATACTCCCTTTCCAAGGTACGTTAAAAGATCTTTCATGGGTTAATATAACTGGCGAGACGGTGAATTGAAATATACCTTGTTCACTCGAACTACCTTTTCGCTTAAGAAGAAAATTCTCAAAAAAATCTTGCGTCACTCCTACCGAAGCCTCATGACGTAGAATCAGGCCTTCTTTTCGATGCAAAAAAGTCGTCTTCGCAGCTGTTTCCTTATCTCTATAAGGTTTTAAATTTCGTTCCAATCGAATTGGAACTTTTATAAATGTTTCAGGATCTCTTATATTTGTTGATAATTGGCTGTCAAAACCAATAGAAAATCCGTATTTATATTTATTGAAAAATGGAACTATTTTATATTCGGTATCAGATATAAAGCTAGGTATTTTCAGATTTAGACGAACAACATCACCTTGATCACCAGTTTTTTTTGACGAAGACAATCCCTCAGAATTTAAGTACCAAGGTAAAGATGAAGGAATCGCGCCAGGGTTAGGTGTCCCAGGTAATCCCTGCTGATTTTTCGGATCAGGCGGTAATGGTACTAAACCTACTTTCACCGCAGAAGTCTCTGCTTGAATTCCCAGAGATTGAGAATAGAAGCCTTTAACCAATATAGTTTGCTGCACCTCCACATTCCCTTTGTTAACTTCTATTCCATCTTCGACATATGCTTCGTTGGAATCAACAAAAACACTTCGAGGAACCTTAATTGTTGGAGGCCTAAAAGACACAAGAAGTTCATCATCTTGATGAATTGGATTATGCTGATCAATAAGAAGATAAACTATATTTTTTTTAATTTCAACACCAACAACTAAATTATCATGCTTATTATTAGTATTTTTGTTTATTTTTTCTACTTTATAGTAAGATATATCTTTGATATAAGATTTCAATTTATCGTCTATTTTCGAAATAAATTCGGAATACAACTCGCGTTCACTATAATCAACTTTATCAATAAGTTGAAATTTCCATTTTTGCCGAGAAATGAATTCACTGACATCTAACTTGACTACAGGAACTGCATATCTGCTTGATCTATCTATCCCACGAACAATCTCTAGTTTGAGATCTGTAGCTTTAGTACTTTGTGCTGAGGCAGGTATAGCAGTAGACAACGTAAAAACAGTAGCAGCAACAACGAATGGCATTTGGTTTAGCATAATTATCCTGAAATTTTGATCAAAATCGAACTTGGAGAAATTACGTCTCATGATGAAAATCAAAGTGTACCAGAGCACCATTGAGGTGGGCCTAGTAAATTTTTTTGTGTCAAAAATGTCGAAGGGCTAACTAACAACACTGTTGATTCGCTTGCGCCTATAGTATATATTGAAAAACCAAAGGCCCCTGTGGTAGATCGTCCTACATAGATGATACGATCCCCCTCGGGGGCAAAAGAGGGAGCATCACCTACCAACAAAGTTGCTCCTTCAGGAGTTAACGGTTTAACACTAGCCTCCTCCAGTTTACTAAGCGGAACTTGATATATCCCACTCTGATCTATACTCTTTCCATTATCCGTTCGGACTTCAAGGCGTCGTGCAAAGATGAGCGATGGCACACCTGTATAACTAGGCGGAGTAAAAATTGGCGAAGAGTCGGATGCTACTTGACGATTCGTGCTAAGAATACTCCCATTGGCAGGAAAACTAATTGGTGGATCAGTCACTTGCTTTAGGTTTTTGCCATCCTTATCAACAATAAAAATACGATATTTACTATCTTTGAGTTGTGAAAACGCAAGGCGGAGACCATCAGGAGACCAGGTAGGTGGGCCACCTGCACGGGCAATATTAGCTACCAAATCTACAGTTGCTCCTGTCTCAATATCCGTCCGGCTCAGAAATGTAGTAAACGTACCATCGTCTTTCTTTGCAGTGCGGAAGTAGACGACTAAGTTCCCCTCGGGGGAAAAACGTGGGAATGAAACAAAAAGATGACGGGCTTTATCAAACGGACTCGTTAGGTCGTTTGGATAAATACAGTGTGGGTTCTCACCATTTATACTCATCACCCAAAGTTCACTCGCTCTATTAGGATCAAACAAGTTCGTACGATTGGAATCGTCCAACAGGCCACGTTTCACAGATCGTGCAAACACAACGACCTGTTTGGATGGCGAAAAGGTTGGGCTAGTTTCTGCAGCAGTCGTCGCCGTCATGCGAATTAAGTCCGTACCATCAGGCCGTATGGAATAGACATCAGCATTCCCATTCCCTTCTTGGTCTGCGGAGAAAAAAATTCGTGACTCTTTACGAGTCCCAATTAGATTCGGAATTGTAGGAATGCCATCCGAATAGGTCAAGGTAACAGGCTCTTCGTTAAGCGGAAAACTATCTCCTTTACTACCGCCACAGCCTACAAAAACAATAAAAGCACTTACCAAAAGAGCAGATATGTGAGCCCTAAGCATCAATCTTGCATACTCATGCAAGTAAACATTATTTCTACGCATTTTTCTTTTATTCACAACATTGTAATCCTGACGTTTGTCTGGACAGTTTTTAGACTACGAGATTGTAGCATTTTCGCCCCGGAGCGGCAAGGCGATTTTCGCTACAGGCAAGGACGGAGGTATGCAAACAAGGCATCGTAGCCCCGGCGTTTTTCGGGACACTTTCACCGCAGTCACTTTGACAGAATTGCTCCCAGGCCGCCTGATGATAGTTCAAATTAACGACCCTTAAAACGCTACTCTTGATGATGACCTGTATGGGAGCGAGCGGTGCTGCCCGCTCCCTTGGTTCGATGATGGCTCGTGTTCACGAAACCGGTTCAGGAAATCAAAGTACCAAAAAAGTGTCTTGGCCATGAGTATCGTTGGTCAACAGGCGTATCGGCATTGTGGCCTGCTGAGAAAAGAACTGCGGCCACGTGAAAAGAACTGTGGCCACATTTGCCCAATCCCCTTTCCGGCTTGTAGGATAACTCCATGCCGATAAAACAGACCCCCTACGGCCCCGTGGATGCCAAAGTCTTCAGGCGACTGCAAGACTCCTTCGAGACAATGAAGGTTCTCTATGCCCTGGATGCCATCGACCAGATCCGATATGACATTTGCGAACCGGATCAGATGCGTGAGAGCTTTTTGCAGCTCCACCAGATGGTACACCACCTTTTCAACGGGTCGCCGCCCGGAGGCCGAATCGAGCATGAGAGCGTCTGGGAACTTGCAGATGAACTTTCGATTACCTTGTCGGGATACATCGAGGCTCTGGAACCCATAATCGAGATGCTGGACAAGTTAGTGGACTTGGCTCCAGACCCGGACGAAGAACTCGAAGGTGCATACGACGATGAGGAAGGCGACGACGACGATGAGGAAGAAGAGGCACAAAACGACGTGTCGTGAATCAAGAATCACATCAGCTCTCAAATCGGCGAAGTGTGTGGAAATTACTCGAATCCTTACCGCCCACCAAAACGTTCCGCATCGCAGGCAAGCGCAATCTTATTCTGCGCGGGGATCTGCTGGCCTTGTTAGAGCCTGCACGCCCTGATGAGTAAAAATCCCTTATATCCCCTTCCCCGCTAAAAACAAACTCACCCCCGCTAGCGCCCCACTTCCTTACTCCCCCACCCCTTGCTACCTTCACCGTGGACAAACGCGACTCTCTAAGAGCCGCTCCATACGGGTAGAAGAAACGCCAAAAGGCCAGAGGTATACCCTGAATTTATTCAGGCATTGCCTCGGCCTAGCGGCAGCTCTACTCCCTAAAAGCTCCACACGAAAGGAAGCAAGTTACATGACCTTCACCACCAGCTTAGCCGACGTCCGAGAGCTCGCAAGAGCCGACGACGACGGAAAGCGCGATCAGATAGTAAGGGCACGCCAGATCACCATGCACCATGGGAGACTCTGGCTGCCCGATTCACAAAGCGATGGATTCGACGGAGGCTTGGCTATGTCTGAGTGGGCAACCGCTCAGGCGTGCCAGAAGCTAGGAATCCCCGGTGGGTACTTTAAGAAGTGCCCGAGCTTCCTCAAGGATGCTCAGTGGAATCATTGGGTTGCGCAGGAAGAAAACCAGCGCTCCTTGACCATGGGCGATAACGAGGCGAGTGTGGACTGGATGCTACGCACCAAGGGAAGCCTGGTGCGCGGTGTTCTCTCCCCCAAGTACGCCAAGCTCGATAATAGCCAGGTGCTCGATACCCTCTTACCAATGGTTGGCAACAGCCGCTTCAAGGTAGGACTCGTCGAGCTGAACCCGGAGAGCTTCCACCTAAGACTCATCGATCCGACGATTTGGCGCGATGTGATCCCCGGTGATCGGCTCCTAGTGGGAATCCACCTCTGCAATAGCGAGGTGGGCCTACGCGCCGTTACGGTGGATGCTGTCGTCTGGAGACAGGTCTGCTCCAACGGGCTTGTCCGGAAAATCAGCGGCAAGAGCCTGATGCGTCAGCGGCATATCCATGTCGCAGAAGCGCGTTTGGAGTCCTTGCTCGCCGATGCCCTGAGCCAGGCTATCGCGGTGGCCGCAGCCTTCATTGAGCAGATGGTTCTGTCGGTGCGTGTCCCGGTTCCTGATCCCGAGCGGGCTATCGCCTACTTGGGACAGCTCTGGGGCCTCTCCAAGCAGACCCAGGAGTACATCAAGTTCGGTCTCTACGGAGAACGGCACTCGGAGACTCTCTACGGGCTTGTCAACGCCGTCACCAACGCCGCGCAACGGTTGTCGGTGGAAGGTCGCTACGAGTTGGAGGGTCTGGCAAGTGTGCTCATTGACACGACCACTGCGAGTCCCACGGAGCAGGCACTGCGTCAGCGCATCCTGACCCCAAAGGCTCTGGCAGCAGCCTAACCCCAAAGGTTAAACAGCTAACCCCAAAGGTTAGTCACCTAACCACTCCCCTCCCCTCTTCGTCACTTCCTGACCGGGCCATGCCGCCCGGAAGGGTAGTCATGGCTCCGGTCTTTTCCACATTTGAAAGGATTGTTTCCATGACCAAACAAGGGTCACAGATCGTTCAGTGGCCACAGATAGTGAAACGCTCAGCCATAACGCTCGATGAGGCCAGGCTCCTTGCCAACGTCAACGAGCGGGCACAGCGCCTTTACGAGGATGGCTACCGCATCCGCTGCCTCGATGCTCACCGCTACCTGGTTCGCTCGAATCACGGTGGCACTTACACGGTGGATCGCGAGGCGGACACGTGCTCCTGCCCCTTCTTTGAGAAGCATAGTGGGCGCTACCCCTGCAAGCACACACTGGGCTGGAAGAAGCTCCTGCTCACGCAGCGAGCCGCTATCCAGGCACTTAGCGCACTATGGGAGAGCGTTCCGCTTGAGGAAGGCATCCGGCAGGTTCAGGAAGGCATCGTAGAAGCCGTCTCGGCGCAGCTTCAGAAACATGGAGGAACACCCTCATGTCTCTGACAATCTCGCGCTACAAGGGCGGAAGGAACTGGGCGGTGCGAGAAGCCGACACCGGCTCTCTCGTTGTCGTCACGCTCTACCGTAAGGGTGCCGTCGAAGTCGTCAGGCGGCTCACGGGCGCAATCCCAGAGCTACCACGACGCAAACGACAGGACACCTTCGTCTACGAGGCTAAGGATTCACTGGAGGTGACTTTATGAGCGGCTATACGCGGCCCATCAAGTTCCTCCTAGGCAAGGTCTTCCTGACTCCCGCAGCAATGGAGGCTCTCATCCGAAACGATGAGGAGCTTATCCACCTGCTCAAGCGCCACCGTGAAGGCGATTACGGCGCGGAGATGGCCTACGACGACCGCGTGGTCAACGAGGAATCTATCAAGCGCGGTGGACGGGTTTTATCCCAATACACGCTCCGAGATGGCACGGTTTTGTCCGTCATCACGGAGTCCGGTTGGCAAGAGACGACCTGCCAGATACGAGAGGAGAGTTGACGATGAACACGCTCAAAGCTCCACTCTTTCCCACTGGCGAGTTCCTGGTGACACCGGGGGCGCTCCTAGCCTCCATCGCCTGCCAGGCGAACCTGGAGGGCTATCTGGAGAGACACGCACGCGGTGATTGGGGCGTCCTAGATGCCCACGACCGCCGCGTGAACGAGGAGGCGCTCCGAAACGGGCACCGACTCCTCTCCGCCTACGACCTCCCCGCAGACACAGTGGATGGCGCAGATAAAGCAAACCACACAGACAACGCAAGCGGTGGCGGCCAGACTTCCATTCGGATCTGGATCATCACCGATGCTGACCGGCGCAGTTCGACAGTTCTGCTCCCCGATGAGTATTGAGGAAATACTCAACAAATATTGAGGGAACTCCTCAAGAACAGAAAGGATTCCATGAAGAAAGTCACGGACGAGACCTACGCTCTTACGGGTGCAGGAACCGTTCAGAAAACCCGCTTTCGCCTCTTCCTTCCCGAGGAGCATGATAGCGAGAAAAGCGTTGTCTTGGTTCTGAGCTACGCGCTTCAGAACCCGAGTGTTCCGGTACCTGACTGGGTATCGGCGCTCATCGCTCAGACCATTCAAGTACTGCACCAACAAGGTCAGCGCTATCTGGTCTTCGTACATTGTGCTGCGGAAGTCGGGATTGTCGAGTGGGAGCTGGTGGAGGGCAAGGCGATCAGACCTTGCTCACCATCCATACAGCCTTGCTACCGGCGCTCATCGGTTTCGAAGCTGGAGGGCTTTGTCGGCGAGCCATTGGACTCGCCCTGGCCCACAGACGAAGTGCGTACGCTCGTTGTCATGGACTTGCTGCCCACCGACCAGGTGTACAGCTTTGAGGACAACAAGGGCACAGAGTGGCACTGGAACGCGTCCTTAGGGATGCGCCTGATCGAGCTGGTTCCTCGTGAAACCAAACTCTTCTATCCCTGTGACCACGGGATAGATCTGGCGCACCTAAAGCAGCGCTACCCGGACATCGACGAGAGCCATGCGGCGAAGGCCGATCTCTCTCGCCCGATTCTGTTTGTCCCGTTTCACGATGGGACAAGCGTCCTGGTGGACGGCTGGCACCGACTGTGGCGTGCTGTCTCGGAAGGGGTGGAGTTCCTCCCCTGCTACGAGCTGACACCAGAGGAAGCCGGTGCCTGCCTCATCGCAAGGCTTGAATCGGGGAAAGGAGTTCTTTGATGGACAAAACCCTGGATCAGCACTTCGAGCTGGAAGATGGTAAAGGGCGCACGGCAGACTGCCGCGTTCGTTGCTTCCTCCCGCAAAGGAACGAGGCGATGAATGATGCAGTGCTTTTATTGACTTGGCTCCCCGCAGCTCCTGACTTCGCGACTGGCCCCTGGCTGGAGACGATCATCAGCGGGTTTCGCGGAGGGCTTGGTGACGTGCAAAGTGAGTTGGACTTCCTGCTCATCGAGCACTACGCGGCAAGTCACTACCGTCAAAACGGTATGGAGCTTGAGTTTGAGGAGGAGATTGGTCTGGTGCTCTTCAAGAACCTGACGCCAAGCTGTAACAGCGCGGCAGCAAACCTGAGAGCAGGCAAGCGCAAAGCACGAATCGCCGATAACGCGTCTGCGGTTCGTGAGCGGCGCTCTGTCTACTGGCTTCCTATGTGCCGCGAGGCCGTGGAGGATGTCATAGGCGAGAGCCTGGACGCACCGGTTTCTGAGCCTCTCTACAGTGTCAAAGAGAGGGAAATCGTAGCATGACTGGGTCGAATAGCATGACGGAAGTAATCTACGATGGCCCCTGGCACTACAAGGGCTACCATAACTGCAAATCGGTCTGCTACCTGAGGCTCTACCAGCCGACGGGACAGAGCGATCAAGCAGCCATGGCGGTCTTTACGGAGCTTCCGGGCAATATCGGCACCAGTGTTACGAATAGAATCGAGGTACTGGCGACGATGGCTTGGGAGTTCTTGCAGAAGCCCACGGTTGCCCCAACGGTTGTGGAGCACTACCCGGCTCGCGGGCACTACAATACCCATACGGAGCGGTGGCAATTCCCCGAGCAGTTCGATCTGCTGGAGTTTAGCCGCAAGCCGGATGGTAGTTTTGAGAAACCCCGTTGGCGGCGAGTCTCCCGTGAAAGTGTCGAAGCTCTCATCGGCCAGACACTACGGGAATTACCTCAGTGAGTTCGCGTTTGTCCAAATCGGTCTCTATGACCACCTGAGGTTTTCCTACAGGTTATTTGCGAAGGTTTAAGGTTTTCGTCCTGGGCCATCCCATGAAACACGGGGATGTTTTCTAAGGCGACAGGTTTTTAGAAAGGTATTTTGAGAAGGTAGATCATGAGGCTTTAGCGATGTGCCACAAACAAAAAACATCGCTACCCCTTCCTGTTTTGGGTCATCCCTACTCGCGATTTCCCGCGATAACCCCACTCACTTCCCGCGATAACCCCACCCTTATGCCTCGGGTACGACCAAAATAACCTACCTTAGTTTTGCGAGAATAAATCAATAATCAATACTGTTTTAGTATATTTTTAGTATTAATTTCATACTGTATACATATCAAAAAGATATTAAATAGATACTATTTCTCATCTTGTTCATTCAATTTGAGCCAGGTCTCATACAGCTCTCGGCGCTTCTCTTGACTCTCCAAGTGAGCAAGCATTTTGGTTCGAATTGTCGGCGACATGCTATGGTAGCGGTTCTCAAGAACAGTGCGCTGTTTGACGACATAAGCGGAAAACGCCGTAAATGCCTCAGGTTGCGTTTTTTCGAGTTGCTCTAGGGATTCATCCACTCTGGCGGCTTCTGCGGCTTCCTGAGCCAATTTGAGGGCTTCTGCGGCCTGTTTACGTTCGGACTCTTCCCGCTTCTTTCGTGCCTGGTCTTCTTTGCGTTTGGCTTGGGCGTACTCTTTGGGCGGTGCATACCCGCCCTCGATGGCGGCTCGAAGATAGGCTCCTGGGCTTTCGAGGTTGCTTTTGTAGGGCAGGTAATCAAGCTGATGACGGGCCTGCTCTGCCTTCTCACGAGCGAACCGTTCAGCGTCTGCCTGATTCAGCCCAGCCGTTATGAGCTGCTGAACTAGCGTCGGATCTGCTCCCCCTAACGAAACTGGCTTGGCTTGTGTGGCTGCATCCGCGACATTCGCTTGATTTTTGGCAGGACGCCCGCGTTTTGCTTTCTGGGGTTGACTCTCCTCCTCGTAGGATAGCAAGAGCTGCTTTGTCTCTTTGCGGGTAGCTCGATGCTCGTTCTTGGCCCGTGGGCCTGGTGTGTAGAGCATCTCCCAATCCACAACCCCTTCCGCATCGTAGATCTGCACAAACTCAATGGCTTCTAAGTACCCGCTCTCAAGGTGCGGGCTGTGGACTTCCTTCATCTGCATCCGCATCCGATTGCCTTGGAGGTATCGCTTTTGCGGCACCTCGCGGCAAAACTGGGAGTACAGGTATTTCGCTCTCGGTCGCCCGTTCTCAAGTGCCCCGAAAATCTGAAAACTTACCAGCTCATAGAATCTTTGAGAAACAGGAGACTTCAAAAATTTGAGGTAGGCATAGTCTAAAGGCCGTGTTTCAGCCTTGCTCAGAAGCTCGTTGTAGACCGGATTGATGACGATGTAAACGGCATCTGCCCTTTGTCCACCAGGCAGCTCATCCCCCTTGAAGATGACGCCATAGCGCGTGGTGGCAAACTCAAAAAGCTTCTTCGTTCTGTCTTTGGCGCGGTAGGAAACTTTAGCATAGATCGCCGTGAGTGCATTTTGCATCAAGGCATTTTTGACTTCCTTGTAGTTTTTCCCGCTATCGGAGTCAATGCCAAGCTGCGTACAGATTTCTCGAATGCTCCCGAGACGCACGACGGGTGAGGCGCTGTTGGGGCGCTCTTCGATCTGTCGGTTGATGACGATGGTATCAAGCCGGTAGGCAAGCGGCCCCGGTGGACCGCCCATCTCGTTGTAGCCAACTTTCCAGAGCAGGGTTAGCTCCCCCGCTTCGCTGACCACTTTGATTTCGATTGCCTCGTTTCGTCGCTTGCAGAGCTGATGAACGGGGAATCTGGTGAGTGCGGTCGCAGTCCTGATGATATTCAGGGTAGCAAGCTCGTTTTGGGCTTGGGTCTCGATCAGCTCCACTCTCACTTTCCTATACCTCCTGGAAGCAGCAGCAGCAATAATGGCGAATTAATTCGCCTGTCTGCTGCTGTCTTAAATATAAGTCTAAAGAGTCTAAGAGAAAAGAGGGAGGCAAAACCACCTGTTTTTGTGAGGGGATAGCTCAGTTTCCCACAAAGGCCGTGCAACCAAAAGTGCAGGTTTCTGCAACTAAAAGTGCAGTTTAGTGCAACTAAAAGTGCAGTTTTCTGAAAGTAAAAGTGCAGTTTTTAGTATCGCCTCTAAAGCCATTAAAAGGTAATTTTGAAGGTAAAAGTGCAGTTTTTGACGCGCTTTTAAAACCGTGTTTTGAATACCAAGAAGATACTGTTTTAATACTTTAATAGTATTAAAACAGTATCTTTCTGATACTTGAAAGTGAAGAGGAGTCCACATTTTTGCTGTGTTTACTATCGTTTTCCTGAAGGTAAAAGTGCAGTTTCGATGACTGTTTTTGAGGCTACTACCTATCAGAAGAGCGGGTCTCATCCTCTTCGAACCAGCTCTTCTTTCTCATTTGTAAGTCTCTCTGCAATGGCCTCAAGGAGCCAGGTATGACGGGGAATCTTAACTCGCTTTGACTTGATAACTTCATCTATCTCAGCAAGAAGCGAGGTCGGAAGACGAAGATTCACTAAGGCTGTCTTTTCTTGTTCCTCTTGTGGAGTCAGTGACTCGGCGGATCTTCCAACACTTCCCCCTTTGTTAATGAGGGCTTCAACGTCTACAGCATTTGAAACTTGCCCCGTGGGGCGTTTTGTGATTGCCATTGTTTTGATACCTTTCTTATACCGTAATAATACCTATTTGGTATTAAATACATATCGGAATAATGCCATAATTTCCTCGGTGGCTTTGGGGTCTTGAGGCTTTAGCTCGGTGACTCCTAGCCCCTCGGCTGCGGCATTGCCGAACGCTTTTCGTCCCCCAATGGGGGTCGGAATAAAGCTAAGCGCTACGGTGTCCTTGAGCACGTCGGCAGCATCATCGTTGTCACTACCTCGCGGGTCGGCGCGGTTGATAAAGGTGTAGGCTCTAAGACTCGGGTTGGCTGTGCTCATCTCGCCAACCAAGCCGGATACCTTCTCCAGTGTCCACACATCAAACGAGCGCGGTACGAACGGGACAAGGAGGACATCCGATACGGAGAGAGCAGCTCGCTGGCTGGTAGTGTCTCGCCCGCCTGTATCTATGATGATGTCTTGATATTTCTGCTTGAGCCTGAGAGTCTCAGTGCGGACGGCTGGCCCGGTGAGCTTGATACTGGTATACCCAGCTCCCGCTTCAAGCTTTTCGTTCCTGAGATTCGTGAAGTCACTTGAGGTTTCCTGATCATCAGCATCAATCAAGAGAACGTCTTGACCTTGCTGACTGAGGATGACTGCCAAGTTTGTCGCGACGGTTGTTTTGCCCGAGCCACCCTTAATACCACCAACTGTTACTATCATTTTAATACCTGAGAGATACTGATTTAATACTATGACGGTATCACAGTCAGACCGTTTTGACAATAGGGGCAAGTATTTTTACTATGGGGTTTGATATTATTCACAAAATAGCTTATATTTACCACGGCGGTGAATATGGCTGAGCTTGTAAATATAGTATCCGCAATTCAGAAAGAGATTCAGAAGGCAGGGGTTACTCTGACCCTCAATGGTGAGAGGCTTCTGGTAACGGGGCCTGCTGGCTCACACTGCCTGCGGCTTGTTCGGCTCTACCGTCCTGCCTCGGCGGATGTGGAGCGAGCCGCTGCTCCTGATGTCCTCTTGGTGCTCTCCGCAGCGACGCAGAAAGCCGCGCGGGCAGCAGCTCCCTTCAACCATATTCTGGTTCCTGAAGGGGGATACCGACTTATCTTGCCTGGAATCGCGCTGCGTCGAGAGGTTGATGTGTCGTCCGAAGAAGTCCGTCAGGTACGGCTCATGGGACGCACGGGGGTACTTGCTGAGTCTCTGCTGCTTGGAGGCGCTAGAGCCTGGTCTGTGCAGGAGCTGGCGACGGATGCTCACGTTTCAACGACTCTTGCGCATCGTGTTCTGACTCGTCTGGAAGGGGAGGGGCTTCTTCTTGCCAAAGGTAGCGGCCCTGCGAAACGGCGACAGGTCGTGAACTCTAAGGCGCTGGCGGAACTGTGGAGCCAGGAAGAAAAGCCGCATACGGTTGCGCTGCGTGGCTACTTATATGCCAACTCTACGGAGGCGCTGGCAAAGCGGATTCTGAGCTTATATCCCGAGTCTGCTATAGGGGGAACCCTGGCGGCGAATCTCTATAAGCCCACACTGACAAAGGTTGCCCCACCGCTACGGGTCTGGGTGCCTGGTGACTTCGATTCAGATCACCTTAAAGAAGTGGGTTTCCAGCCAACAGGGGAGGGGGCTAGCATCGAGTTCCTTCAGTCCAAAGATGATTCCTGGCGTGTCCATCGGAGCTTGGAGGGGATCGCACGGGTCTCCCCATGGCGAGCCTGGCTTGAGGTTGCGCGCGTGGAGGGGCGGACTAAAGAGCTGGCCGACGCGCTGCTCACCGATTTGGGGGGACACTGACATCGAAGTAATCGACATCTGCAAGATCATGGCGCGGTCGCTGGTCGCGGAGATTGGCTCGTGAGAAAATGCCGCTTAGATTTCATCCTCATGTTCTCTGAGGTGCTTTGCAGTCTTGATGAGACCACAATGCTCCAGCGAGTCGACGTACTCGCGAGCGCTTTTTGGGGGCCGAGTTAGCTTTGCGCGGTGGCGGCCAAGCGTGGCGATGACATCTTCGGGATTACCATGATACAGACTCAGCGCAAACTCGTCGGGGGGAATCGCCTCAACCCCATAGGGAATGAGTGCGGTGGCGGGGAAGTCCTTCAGATTGAAGGTGACAATGCACTGGGCTTTTCCCTGAATAGCCGCTGCAAGAACGTGTGCATCTTTGGGGTGATTGGTGAGCTGTGCAATCAGGAACTCGTATCCCGTCACGATGGCCGTGGGAAACGCTCTTTTCATCGCGTCCCGTGTGTAGGACATTTGAGCGGCGGTGAGATCGCTTCGGTTCGCCAGAACGTTTCGCGTCCATTCGTCCTGTATCTCCTCCGACCACTTGGGGTCAAAGAAATCGGCGTAGGCCAGCTGTAAAAGAAAATCCCGCAAGGGCGCGGGATACAGGACATTGGCATCGAGCAGGGTGACGGGAACTGCCAACCTAATACCCCATATTAAGCTTTTGAGCTTGTTCGATTAGCTCGTCGAGAGCCTGGCCGCGCTGCTCCCGCTCTTCGCGGTACTGTAGAACGTCCTCCAGGCGCATACGGTGATGCGCCCCCACCATACGATACGGAATCTCGCCCTTCTGGGCGATCCGCATGAAGTGAGTGCGCGACACCCCCAAGACTTCCGCCGCCTGAGAGGGAGTCAGTTCCTTGTCCAGCGGCAATATTGCAAAGCCCTGACCCTTGCCCATGTCACGGAGAAGCGCCAAGAGTTCGGCTCGAATCGGTTCTGCCTCGGGAGTCATTTGAGCGACTTCCAAAACATGGGCAAGCAGCGTGGCTCCTTTACGATTGTCAGCAGAGGGCTTGAGTGTATGGGGTCGATCCAGCAGTGATGGCATGTTGATTCTCCTGTATCCAGTATGTCATATATCTGTCCTATCTGCAATAAGTAACTTATCTGAACATATAGGATACTCAATTCCCATGATGATTCACGGATAGAGGCCGAGCTTTTGGTTCTCCGCAACCATCTCCTCAAGAGCTTTTGAGGCCGCGTCGCGCGTCTCGTCCATGTACCGCAAAACGTCCTCCAGGCGAACGCGTCGCCGAACCCCAACCTTTCGATGAGGAATCTTGCCCTGGTCAAGTAGCTTGACGAAGTAGGGACGGGAGACGTGCAAGAAATCCGCCGCTTGCTGGGTGGTCATTTCCGTGTCGGTGGCAACGATTGCCACACCTCGCCCGCGCCCCATGTGCTTGAGAACGGAAGTCAGGAGAGAGAGCGCGGAACCTGGAATCGAGATTTCCGAGTGCTCCCCGTTGGGTAGTCGAAGCGCGATCTGAACGATGTTTTCCCCGTCGCTTGCAAAGTGTGCGAGGGTGCGGCTGGACTCCTCGGCGAGCTGTGCCTCAGGGCCGGATAGGGCATTGGTGTGTTGTGTAAGTGTGAGCATGATAGACCTCCTCTCCTGTAGTATACGAAATGAACGAAACGAACGTAACTAATAAATTTATCCTCTTCTGCGAACCTGTCGGAGTGTTTCCAGACTCACGCGTACACCGGGCCATAGCGTCCCAGTTTCAAGGGGAGGAGCGTGCTCGTGAGCAGCGAGACGCCACCGGGGTCGTTCAGGAGTTCTTGAGATTGGCAAGAGTATTATATTGATACTAAAATAATATCTTTATAGTAGCAAAATAGTATTTAATTAGTATTAATATAAGTGTTTATCCTGAAAACGTCTCCCCAAACTACGCAGGGTATTCCAGCTTTATGGGAGTAGGGGAGGGCGATATAATCGCCGTATGCCTGACTCGATTAGCCAAGGTGCCAAGTGGCATGACCGCGCCACACGGGGCGAGATCCTCACCCAAACGCAGCGATCCGCTCTGGAGACTTGGTATCGTCAGCAGGACAAAGCTGAGATGGGCTTGTTGCAAGCGGGGCAGACTCAAGCCCTGGAGCCTGCTGCGTGTGATGTCCAGGCCGTCCTGACGCGCATCAAGGAGACCTCCAGTCGGATTCAGGCACTCGATCTTCAGAACGCTTCTCTGCGGCAGGAGATAGCCACGTTGCAGGAGCGACTCTCTGAGGATGCCACTTAAGCGCTTTGTCACTTGCTTCACGAAGCGATTGACTCACTCCTTAGGATGTGGCATAATGCCACATATAAAAATAAAGAGGTGAGGAAGATGCCAACTGTAGAAGCGAAAGAAACAACCGACTACGCCCGTTTGAACTGCCGTGTGAACGTACGTATTAAGCAGCGGGCAGAGGAAGCGGCGAGCCTCTTAGGACAGTCCATCACGGACTTTACCGAGCTGGCGATTGCAGAGAAGGCGGACGCGGTTCTTGCCCAGCACGACCGAATCATTCTCTCCGAGCGGGATTTTGCACGGTTCGTCGAACTTATCGAGAAGCCCGCCGCGCCTACGGAAAAGCTCCGTGCGGCTGCCCAGGAGTACAAGCGTCTGAAGGCGGAGAATCCTGGGGGCAATTGGTAGCGTATGTCTGTTGTCGAGCTGCTCCAGCCACACCACGACCGAAAGAGCTTTGACTGTGGGAAGGAGTCTCTGAATCGCTTCCTTCAGCAGCAGGCTCGTCAGAACGCGGATCGGAATGTTGGAGTGACACACGTTGTTGTTGCCGAGTCGGGGGACTCTAAGATTCTGGGGTACTACACGCTGGTGACGCGCACGGTAGAGAGCCAGATAGTCCCGGCTAAGAAGCTCCCATCTGGGCCGGTGGGTGTGGTGCTCCTGGGACGGCTCGCTGTAGACAAAGACGCGCAGGGGCAGGGTTTGGGAAAGCGCATGCTCCTACGGGCAATGAAGCAGACAGAGGAAACCTCACGCACGATAGGTATCTTCGCGCTTGTGCTGGATGCTCTGGACGAGCAGGCGCGGAGTTGGTATCTGAGTTTAGGCTGGGGATTCGAGGCGCTCCTCGATGACCCCAACCATTTGTTCCTGGCGGTTGAGACAATTCGTGCTCTCTCGCTGGAATAGTTGCCCTGGTACCAGTTAGTTGCCCCGGTATCAGTTGCTCGGGGTTAGGTCTAGCCGGTCTGTACTCAGATCCAGATAGGCGATGTTGTCCTGACAGACCAAAGCGAGCAGCATCCCTTCTGGCTCTGGGTTCTTCTCGAAAGCCGTCAGCGCTTTCTGGTACTGAGCCTCCGCGGTTCGAGACTGCCTAAGGCGCGGCATCAGGGCTTTCAAACCCCGCAGATTGCTCTCCTCGATCTGGGAGCGGAAGGCCGTGGCGCTACGGTCTGAGTCCAGCGCAAAGAAGAAGTAATCGCCCGTGGCGACCATCTTGTTCAAGACCGCTTGCACCACAGGGTTTGCGGGATTGAGCAGCACATTGTAGGTCTCAAATCCGTAGAACTCGAAGGCGAAATGCACCACTTCAAAGGTGTCGTTTCCGATGACCGCGTGGCCCAACCTGAAACCCTTGCCGGTGATATGGGCTGGGATGACCTTACCAGGCCGCAGTGCGAGGAGGCCACACTCGACGCCCTCCACCTCCACCATGCCCACGGCGCAGCAGGGAGGATCGGCGGCGAGAAATTCGCGAAAGAAGCTGGCATTGGCGGTTAGGTTGGGTAGGGGTACTTGTGTCAAAACGGTCTCCGGTGCCAGAACAGGCGAAGGCATTTTACCTAATACAATTTAGTTTTTTGATGATTCGGCCACAATACTGAACTTCAATCATTAAGCACCTGATATTCAAAAATGATCGGGTGACCCCAATCTGGGAGATAAGGAGGGCGCTCGTTGCCGGTTTTAGCAAGACGGAACTGTCCAGGATTTTTCTTGGTGAGGCCCACCAATTGTTGCAAAAGATAGGAGTGGGTTCCTCCTAGACCACGCTCTCCTCTTTCAACTACCCACGATTGATAGACATCAGCAAAACGCTGACAGAAGGCGGCTTTGAAGTCGTCGGGATAAAAGCGAGACCATCCATATTCCTCAACGATGGTTTCTACTTGCCACAGAAAGTCACCTTGTGCCCGCCGCTCCCAATAGTCCGCCATCGTCTGAATAATCTGGAACTCCCGGCTGTTACTTGCTAGTCCAGGAAGAGATAATCTCCATCTCCCGGCTAGGTCAAGCCAGCGGATGTGATGTAAACGCGGATCGGACAATAGAACCTCCCGCGTCCTTTGCTGAAGAAGGGACATCCCTCGTGGGCACAGTAGGATTAAGTGATCATCAGGGCCAAGAGCATTTCGCTCCTCTTCCAACTGACGTGAATCCTCATAGCTGCGATCAACTTTATTTTCTATCCATACCTTGCAGCCCGATGTAAAGTGAAGGTCAAGGTCGATAATGCGAGCATTTTGCTGATTTGTAACAGGACGTTCGCGTTCCACTTTTTCGATGGATCCTATTTGACCTGACACTTCTGCTAGTTCGAGTAGGCCGGTCACTCTGGGGGCGAGCGATTGGCCGGAATGGACTAACGGATCGAGAACCCATGCGATGAGGTTCGACCAATGTCGTTCCGTGAGCGGCTGCACTGCGCCTCTTCCGTAAGAGTATCCCTCTAATATATTAAGAATGTCCATTGAGAAACCACCGTTTATCGCGATGCTCGACCACTCCACACAGCGTCAGAGTTTGCAGAACATAGCGGACGCCACGGTATACCATGGATCGGTCTCCGTATTTCGAGGAAATGCGTTCGTAGATATGCTTGGTTTCCACTCCCTTTACGCCCAACACGGCGAGGCGCTCCATGGCCGTTAGGCAGTCGTCTACAAAAGGAGTCGCCTCAGAAAGTAACCGTACCCTGAGTGCTAAACGCTGATCTGGAGAGAGTTCGCTCATCTGACAATAGGTTTCAGCAAGCCGTGTTTTTGTTATGGAAGATTTGAAACCCACAGTACGTTGCAACTGAAGCGCCGTTTTTTCCAGCGTCTCCACGCCGCGAATCTGAGGACGCAGGTACTCGAAGAGGGTTTTCCGCAACGTCACTTCATTCTCTGCCTTGAGGTATTGCTCCAAGGCATAATCGATCCACTCTGGGCGGAGCGGCCTATCGTACATGATGGGAATTCTTTGATTCATAATTTCATCTCTACCACGGGCACAAGAACCTCCTCAATGCTCAACCCGCCATGGCTCACTGCTTCTGCCCCCGCGATATCATAGCTGGCAAAATCCATCGCGAATAACGGCCAGAGATTCGTCGGTAGATTCGATGGGTGGAACGGCATAGACAAGGCATTCGAGAAACTCGCGCATACTGTCTTGTCGTCGAAGGTCAAGACGCGTTTGGAGCGCTCCTCCGGTAATGCTCCAACTTTAGGACGCCCCTGACCACGACATTCCACTTGCCCATGATCCGCCGTAAGAATCACTCGGTATCCCTCCGCCAAACCGGAACGAACAATATCCCGTAGCGGTGTTTTCCCTGCCCAAACATGAACGGCCTCTTCGATGGAATCGAGGCGTGGATTGATGCTGTGCCCACGCTTGTCCCAGCTCACATCCACGAGGCAAACACGGCGACGGGCTTTTGCGAAACTGTCCTGCATACCCAGGGCCTCCTCCGCCGTGTAGTAGTCGCCCTCACCCTGATACCGCGCTGTCCAGAGCTGTCGCTCCAGGCGCGTGGAATGCGTCTCCGAGGAAAACTGGGACGGCGATTTCCCCTCGAAAATCGCCCGTCGGCTCAGGCTGGTAATCGTGGGCAAAATTGCGAACGCGGCCCGCGTCGAAGCATCCCCGATGATGCCATCTGCGAGCCATCGTTTTCGTGTGCCTTCCCATGCACGCAGCGAAAGCGAGTCCACGACAAGAAGCAGGAGGCGGTCGTCGCCGATCTCCTTGTCGAGCCGATCCAGCAGGGTGGGGAGGCGCAGAATCGCTGGGTTGGGGGAACTCAGCATCAGGCCATAGTTTTGCTTGAGCCATTCATAAAAGTGTTGATCCAGATCCCGTCGCAATTCGTGTGGAACGCCGCCCGACCCAACGGCTTTTGCGTAGAGGATGCCAAACTCTAAAACGTCTTGCGCGCTGTGGCGTTTCTGTTCCCACTCTGCCAGTAGGTCTGTAGGAGCGGCATCCGGCACTCTCTTTGGTTTCGACGGTGCCAGTTGGCCAAGGAGAATCTGTTCCGCTGCTGTGGCTCTTTCCGTCAGGCCAGGATTCGATTGGAGAGCGGAGAGCAAGACTGTGCGTGCCACCGCAGGTTCGCTCAAGGCTACCGTCGCTTCCGTGCTTGGGAGTGTCGGCGGCCAGGCTACTTCCTGCGCAATGGCATGGGCCACGGGAGCGGGGAGGGGATCGTCACCAACGGCGATAGAGCCCAGCGTCCGTAGCCAACCGCTGCCGTGCCGGAGAAACTCGGGGTCTACGCCGTAGAGAGCACGTCCGACCAGGAGCGCGGTTTCGTGCGCGTTTCGTGGGGAGCGTACTTCGCGGTGCAGCTCCATCAGGTGGTCCCACCGTTCGGTCGGTACAGACTTCACAACGTCCAGGGCGAACTTGGGCATGAGCTCGCCGATGGTCACCGACTCCCATCGAAAATCGGTCAGGCAGGAGTTCACAATATGACGACGGCCTGCGTCGGCGACAATAAGAAGCGGCTTGTCGTTCTCTCCGATCTGCTTGAGCGGGGCGAGTGAGGTTGGTTGGCCATCCCAATCCTCGATGGTCATTCCGGCAGCACGGAGAGCTTCTCGTACTTGAGGAACGTCCAGCAGATTGTCCGAGTCCACGCAGAAAGTGGGGATGCCTCCGAAGGCGGGCTTCAGCTTCGCAATTATGGTTTCCACCCATCTCATTGCGCCATCACTCGCGTCAGAAACAGGCAGGTCATGTCGGGGAGCGCCTGGGTCACCAGGTTGATCTCCGCTTTGCGCTTCTGGTACTCGGTCTCCAGATCGCGACGCCGTGCCTCACGCACCGTCTCCAGCTCGATCCGCGCCAGCGAGGTTCTGCGGGCCAGGTAACTCATGTCCAAGGCGCTCAAGCGGTGCTTCGCCCGTACCCGCGTCTTGTGTACCACCGCGTCGTAGAGCGCTGCGGATTCCGCTTCCGCCAGACTTTGCAAGGCAAGGAAATCGTAGTCCATCGTCTCACCGACGACCTGGATAGCCACACGGCGGATTGCCAACTCATCCCAGAGCCGCTGCGCGGATTTGCCGAAGGACTTGCCCTCGTCGGTCGAGAAGAGCGCGAAAACATTCTGCTGACGCCATATCCCGTCGGCGATCCCGACCTTCCAGAGGGAGAACCAGCCATCCAAAGGGAACCCAAGCCCGTCCACGCTGAGATGCGCCACTGGCTTGCCCTCCGCAAAGAACGGAGTGAGCGCGTTGATGCGCTCGATGACACGCTCCGAGAGGTCGAGGCTATCCTGCTCGGTGGGGGATCTCTCCGGCTCGGCACCCATCAGGGTATCCATCCAGATCCGAAGAGGCACGGTGGGAAGATGGTCGGTCTCCTCCACCTTCCCCGTGTAGAGCGAATGGGTATGCGCCGCTTCCGCCGCCGCCTTTCGGATGTCCATCACGACGCGATCCAGCTCGTTTGAGAGCTCCTCCGGTTTCAGCAGAGCGGTACGTGCCAGACGCTCGAACTCGACGCTGGCTTCCGAGGAGTCGAGTACGTCGCCGGTCTTATCGACTCCAAACTCCGTCAAGATGGTCGCGAGCTTCTCTTGCCAGATCTCGTACAGCCGCGCCTCGACGGAGTTTTCGAGGACAAGGTTCGTCGCTTGAACGGCGCGTGTCTGTCCGATACGGTCCACGCGCCCGATCCTCTGCTCGACCCGCATCGGATTCCAGGGCAAGTCGTAGTTGAACACGACATGGGCGAACTGCATATTTAACCCCTCGCCGCCCGCGTCCGTGGAGATGAGTGTCTGCGCCTCATGGCGGAAGGACTCCAGTGCGCCCTTGCGCTCCGCGATTTCCATGGTGCCATTGAGTGTCGCAACAGGATAACCGCGCTGCTTCAGAAACTGTTCCAGCATCTCCTGGGTGGCGCGAAACTCGGTGAACACCAGAAACTTGGTAGACGGATCGTTTTCTTCGAGAGCAATCTGCATCATCTGCTCGTAGAGGGCTTCGGCACGGGCGTCCGGACCAGCGCTCTCGACACGCACGGCAAGGCCCAACAAGCGCTCGACATCGGTGCGTTCCTGACTGTTAGTCGGAAGGGTAAAGAGGACGCCCTGGACGGTATCGTCCAGTTCTGTGTCGTCGGGCAGGTGGTCATTTCCTGATGGAGGAGTGGTCGCTTCACCGCCTCCCAGTGCCGCCAGACGCTGCTCTAAGAAGTGGCGAACCGCTCGGGTGGAGCTGCTCATCAGCCGCTGGATGAGGATCAGGAGCAACCGCGAGCCTTTATCACCCATCCGCTCCGCTCGGTTGTAACCCGCGATCACGTACTGTGAGACCTCTTCGTAGAGCTGCTGTTGTAGGGCATGACGCGGGGCAAAAGGAACTTTGAGAAGGCGCGTGGAACGTGGCGAAAAGAGTGGCTTTCCGTCCACGTCTGTGGCCGAACGTTTCTCGGTGCGGATGACAACGGTCTCTACAAGCTGGCGTGTGAGGGGAACGCCGGTGGTGAAGATACCGGGATCCAGCAAGGTGAGTAGGCGTCGAAAGGCATCGGACTTGCCGCTATGGGGAGTGGCCGTGAGCAGGAGCAAATGGGGGACTGCTCTTGCCAATTCCTTAGCCAGCTCGTAGCGCGAGACATCATCGCTCGCTCCGGCGACCTTGTGGCTCTCGTCGATGATCACGAGATCCCATCCGGCTCCGATGAGGTCGTGGAACCGCTCGACGTTGTAGCGGGCTATCTTGTCCTGTGTCCAACCCCGCTGCCCTTCCTTAGGCTTGACGGAATCGACCGAGGTGACGACCTGGCTGTACCGCTTCCAGGCATTCTCCCCGCGCAGCCCCACATCAGCACTCCAATCGCCGGGCAGAACGAGATCAAAGGACTCCCCAAAGAGGGTGTCCATCTCGACGATCCACTGAAGCAGTAGGCTTTTGGGAGCCAGCACGAGTATGCGCTCGATCATCCCACGCAGCTTCAACTCTTTGAGAAGCAGGCCCGCCTCGATGGTTTTCCCCATACCTACTTCGTCCGCCAGCATCATGCGGATCGGGAATCCTGACATCGCTTTACGGAGCACGCGAAACTGATGGGGGAGGGGGAGCGCCTGGCTCACCAGTGGCGCGAGAAAGAGGTCGGAGCCCAACGCGCTCCAGATTCGTGCTCCTGCGACGGTGGAGAGGGCAGGGGAGAGGTCAAAGGCGTGTTCAGGCTGGAGGATGTCGAGCGGAACCGTGTGAACGCTACTGCCGCCGTCCATCATCACGCGCGCGACCTGCTTGCCAAAGAGAGTACGCTCTTCCAAGACACGCACCCAGGCATTAAGGGGTGGACACCATAAGGTAATTATTTTTTCGTTGGGATGCAAAATAAGCCATCTTTCCTACTGGCATAACAGGATGGCATCCACGTAGCCGTCCGATTCTGCTGTCTCAACGAATCCAAATTTCACATACAGTGCCCGCGCTGCTTCGTTGAAATCCATATAGCGAATTTTAATCATGGTGCAGTCGGCATTTGCCTTCAATTTGTCAAGAAGTTGCTGAAACGCGCCCGTGCCGTATCCACTTCTCTGCCAGCGTTCGTCAATTAGGAAATAAAGAACTGCGTACTCGGTTGTCCCTACCTCATGCTCATATGCAGCATAGCCGACCATCGTCTCTCCTGCGTAGAAAGTCTGCTGTTCGACATCTTGCAATCCCGACAATTTTTCGAGTAGCTCTACCATCTCAGGAATCTGTGACTCGTTGTGTTGTTCCTCAGTAATAGAGAGCCTTGCACATTCGTAAATGTTCTCGCTGCACACAGGCCGCATTGTAATTAGCATCGTTCTACTCCCACGAGAATGTCATCTGCTCAGAAGCCATTGGCGCGAGGTCTTTGGCGATGTCGTAGAACTGAACGAACTCATGGATTTCCTGGAGAATTTTGTCGGGAATCTTCTCGCAGATCGCCACGATTATGCCGTACTGCTTGGTGTCCCAGCAGTGGCGGAAGCCTTCCAGAACAGCCTCTTTGCGGAAGACCTTGAGCGGTCCCTTGGCGTTAGCGTAGTCTCGGAACAGCTTGAGAAGCGCACTATGGCGCAGGGCTTCCAGATCTTTTTCGTTGTTGGGGTCAGGAACGCGCCAGGTGCCCGCGTCCTCGATAAAATACTCGCGGAGCAGGTCGCGTAGCTCGGGGCGCGGCTCGTGGTTCTCCCACTCCCGTAGCTCCTGCATGAACTTCGGAGTCAGGTCGCCGAGTGTCTGTGGTTGTTCGTTGAGGCGGGAACGCACCCATTGAACTGCCGTTTTCTCATCTCGGACGAATATGGATAACTGCTCCGTCTCCACGCCCCGCGCCTTCACCGCATCGTAGCGAGCGGCCTGGTCGGGTAGGAAATACATGCCATCACGTTCGACGAACTGCTCGTCCACCAGTTGATAGAACTCAGAGGCAGAAAGAGGAATTCTCGCTCCCCGCTGGAGGTGGTAAGCGATCATGCGGTCGAACAGCAAAAAGCGGGTGCGTTCTGCCACTGTTTCCAGCTTGCCAGATTTGTTGACGGGCGCAACAGGCAGCATGGCGAGATGCTCCCTGAGAAACTCCACCACGCCCTCGGGGTTACCTTGTAGCTCCTGAAATCGTTCCTCGAAATCATGATGAGGTTTGTAGCAGGAGATAACGAGATCTTCCTTCACTGTGCTACTGGCCGTCACCTGACGATAGGAGCCGCTTTGCTTGTTGAGAACGCGAATGTCGGCAACGATGAAGCCGACACGCTCCAGCCCTTCTTGTATGGCGTTCCACACCGCATTGGAACTATTGGAAAACTCCACTGTCATCCAGCGTCCCGGCTTCAGCATCTGATAGTAGGCGCGGAAACTTGCGGTCATCAAATCCTGGTAGTCGGCGAGCCGCTTCTTCTTCGCCTGATCGACAATGGCTTCCGGTGCCGAGTCTGTGAGGAGACCATGCCAGGACTCTACGAGGTAATTCAAATCGGCGTAGTAGATATTTTCGCCAAAGGGTGGGTCGGTAAAAATGTAGTCCACACTGTCAGGCGGCGCAGGAGGAACCGAGCAGGAGCCTGTGTTTATGATAGAAGTTCCGAGTCGAGGACGGTAACTCGAAAACGCTTTCACCAGTCGGTTAGCTTTGCCATCCAGAATGTACCAGGGAGACGTTTCGGCATGAAGCGACGCAATGTAGTACACGCCATTCATATAGCGATTTGCTTGAGAGAAATGAGTGGCACCGTAGCGATTTAACTTTGATAGCCCCCAGATAGTCTGTTCTGCCATAAACAGCAAAAAACGCTGGAGGCGCACGTTGTTCGCACATTTTGGGGCTTTTTGCCCATCGCACCGGAAAGGTATAGTTGGGCGTTTCCCCACCCCTTGCGGTGACGGAAATCAGGTGATTTCCGTTGATCACAGATGGTGACATGATGTG
>NZ_JANNYP010000241.1:0-2808 GCF_031410135.1 Armatimonas sp.
CCATCGTCAGAGGAATCGCTTCGGTGAGTGGTTTGCCCTCGGCATCGGTGCCGGAGAGCGTGGCGATCATCTCCTCATGAACAAACTTGATGACCATTTGCGCGGGCTGCAAACCCTCTAGGATACCCTCGCCCAGTGCGCGCTCTTTGACCCGTGCGACGAAGTTCTTGACGACCTTGAAGTTGACATCCGCCTCAAGCAGGGCCATACGCACCTCGCGGAGCGCGGCGTCAACATCCGCCTCCGTGAGTTTTTGGTTCCCTCGTAGTTTGGCGATGGCGTTCTGAAGTTTTTCTGCGAGAGCCTCAAACATAGTCGTCTTTTCTAAAAACAGCACAAAGCCCGGCCGCCGAAGAACGGGGCCGGGCCACGGGCGCAAGGGACATTCTACCAAGTTATAGAGGCACTGTCAAATCTCGTCAAATCTGCCATGGCTTTTTTGGATTTTTTCTTTCGACCACGCAAAGAGCGCCGATCTGTCTACCTTTTGGTCTTCGGTGGGGCCATAGCATGGTGCTGTCTAAAAACAAAGACACAAAGAAAGAAAATCACCATGAAAATAACACTCCTTCGCACTTTGCTCGGAGCCGCCGCGCTGCTCTCCAGCACTGCTTTTGCCCATGCCGCTGGACCGTTTATCGCGGGTTCAAAATGGACGGGCTTTCGAGTCAGCACGGTTGGTGGTGGCATGAGCAGTGCCACTCTCAATGTCAGTAACAACCCCAACTCGGGCATTCTTAACATGACGGGCCAGAACGTGCCGGTGAGCATTAGCTGCACAGTCACGGGGGTTGTGGATCTTCAGGGCCTGGGTGTCCCTTTTGCCGGGATTCATGTCCACGGGACGGTTGCTCCCCAGGGCGGAACGTACGCGCTGGCTAGCAACTACGTCATCAATAATCTCCCCGGTGCTCACAACGACAGTGGTCGCCTGAGTCTTCTACGTGCCTACAAGCCGGTCACGGGTGGTCAGACGATTATTGGGGGCACGGCGGGCATCGGCCTCTTTCCGCCGGATCCCTGCTTAGGTACCTTCACGAGTGTCTCCGGCTTTTCAGGGCGGATGGTTCTGACACACGACCTGCCTCGCGAGATCGGTGAGCTCAATCCGCCCAGTGAGTTTGTCGGAAAAGTCTCTCTGAACGATGCGGCGTTTGCCGTCGTGGGCACGATCAATCCGATTGCCAATGCTGATGGCCGCCATAATATAGAGATGCTCGGAGAGAACCTCAATCCCACGAGCCTCCAGCCGTGCATCAAGACAGTCGGGATGCTCGTCCCCGCCGTCCGCACCAACCCGACCAGCATCTTGGGCTACTACGAGCTAATCGGCCTCCTGCGCACCGGTGACCGAGGCCGCTTCCAGATCAGTCAGTGATCTCCTCATGGGAAATCTCCCTGTTCGCGGTGCGGCAAACAGGGGGATTATTTTTTGTCACCCACCGCTCGCAGAAATCGTCCCGAGGCGATGAGAAGGAGTGAGATGGTGAGGCAAATCCCCTGTACCTGGAGCTGTTCGGTATTGTTCCAGGGGATTCCTAGGCGTTGCTGGAGCATCGCTTGGCTAATCATGAGTGCTGTCACGGACACGGCACCCAACCACTGGCACCAAGCCGCGACTTGTGGCTTGCTCAGGGATACGAGTAGACCCGTTAGTCCTGCGAGTAGGACAAGAGAGAGCGAGCCGAAGACGGCGAGTGTTGTCTCTATTGATTCTCCAGGAAGAGCCATGGACACGAAAACGATCACCATAAGAACTCCCACAGGCACCAACAGTAAGTTGAGCAAGAGAACCATCCATTCTCCGATACTCATCTTCTCTTCGAACTCTTTGGATGAACGAGGTTTTGGCTTTTGTTGGGCTTGCATCAGTTGTCACTCCGTTTGAGAAGCCAGGTAGACCAGGCAAAGTAGACACTCAGGATGAGGAGAGATCCTAGGACAAAGAAATCCATGACGACGCGAATGTACGGGTCTCCGATGGGAAAGCCTGTTGTCGTTAGGACGATATAGCAAATTAGTGCAAGGAAGGCTAGCACAGTAAGAAGTGCCTGAGTGATGAGGGCGAGCTGTCGCCGTTTTAGGGCGATCCCAAGAGCTGCGCAAATTATCAAACTGCCCGGCACACCAAAGCTAAGCAGTTTCCACCCGACCATTTTGTTTTCAACCACCATCAACAGAAAACTCAGTCCCAGAAAGACATTGAGGACGATGAGACAAACCTCGCCCATATGGAGCCGTCGCTGTGAAGAGAACTGCTGTAATGGCGCCTTTTTCATGAATCATTGTCCCCCGATTGAAAGCAGGGGATGCTTTCAATCGGGGGATTGGGTATCCGAGAAACGCTATTTGTAGGTGGGGAGCTTCCAGGGCTTGCGGTACTCGCGCCAGTACGAGGTGGTATTGCGCCCGGCCTTGCCCACGAGGTCCATCTTGGTCTTGTCGAAATGGACGGTCTCGCCGCACAGGTACGCGATATTGGCAAGATGGCAGACGGCAGTAGTCTGGGCCATGGACGCGAGACTGGAGCGGGTCTGGGTGCGGGTGCGGACGCCATCGAGCCAGTTTTGCCAGTGGTCGTTGACGCCAGGGGCACTCTCTTTGGGGATGAGGTCGCCGTTTGCCGCATGCACACTCCAGCCGCCGCGCCAGACACGGACAAACTTGCCATCGGCAGCCACAAACTCGACGCCACAGTCCGGCTTATCGGGGTAGTCGCGGCCCGTGGACCAGGTCATGATGAAGTCCGGGCTCTTGAAGTGGAAGATCGCCTCCACGGTATCGGGAGCCGTGCGGCCATCATTTGGG
>NZ_JANNYP010000242.1:0-28716 GCF_031410135.1 Armatimonas sp.
TCCTCACGAGGATTTTACCCGGTAACCATCAAGGCTGTTTTGCTGACGTAGTTTTTTTTAACCAACAGGCTGCTCGCGCCTCAGGATCACTAATTTGGTTGCAGTCCTCTGCCGCGCCGGTCTGTGCCGCGCCTGGTCGAGAGAGTACCTGACCGATCATCACGCCCTCGATCAGGAGCAGGGCAGCAAGTACCCGAAAAGGTGCCTTCTGAAAGACGGTCGTTGTCTTGGTCGTGGTGTTAGTCTTGCCCGTCGTTGTCTTAGTGTTTGTCGTCGTTGTCGTTACTGGTGTCATGGCAATAAGCCTCTTTCTCGTTCGCGGTGCGCCGACGTGGGCAGTCTTTGCTCACTGGGCGACGGCAGTCGATACCGGAAGTATAAAGCAATCTTGCCACTAGTGGTGGATTAGGCGTGAAAGTTTCTCACTTGCACCCAGAGGACTTCCTCGTCGGGCGGCGTTGCTCCCGAACCCGGCACTCTCGCCCTCCTCGCCCTAGGCGTGGTCGGTGGCATCGTAGCGCGTCGCAAGAGGTAGAGAACTACCTGTAGGTAGGGGTAGCTGCACTGTGGCGGCTTAACGAGGGCTGGGGAGAAATCCCCGGCCCTTTGGCGTTCTGGCTATGCTCTGCCTCGTCCGATAAGCCTCGTTATGTTTCATGCAGCCGATTTTGACGAGTTTGCATAGCTTGCAGAGTCCGATAGCGCGGGCGCAAGACTTCGGGAGAAACGGTTTTTTTACCAGGCGCAGAGGAGTTGGGTGGAGATTTGGGTATCCGCCTAGGCCCTCACCGAGTACATTGCACAGTAGGAGGCGCTGCTGTGAAAACGATGACGCGGAAGGATCTTGCACAAGTCGCTATCATCTCGACCCCTACCCTGACAGATCACCCCGTCACTTTCACGAGTCCCAGCCCTAAACATAGGATATTTTCCGTTTCGTAAGCGGGGGCGACAGAGCACCTAGACAAAATTACTAAATGCGGCCATAATACGTAAAGTATGTTAAAGAAATCACCGGAGCACTATGTCGAGCAGCTACGCAGCCTGCAAGATGCCATGCAGACCCGGCTGCTCGCTGATGTCAAGACCCAGGAGGAAGCGGCCACAGAGGCGCTCTCGGGCGTCGCGGATGTGCGTGGTGGCGACACGATCTACCAGATTGATGCCCATGCCGACGAAGTCCTGCACCACTTCTGCACCGAGTGGGCAAGAGAAGCGCCCTTAGTGCTGATCTCTGAGGGCATCGAGGGTGCAGGCTGGCAGGTCTTCCCCGAAGGCACCGATGAAGCCGATGCCGCGTTTTTGCTGATTGTGGACCCGATAGATGGAACGCGCAACATCATGTACAACAAGCGCTCCGCCTGGGCGCTGGCGGGGATCGCGCCCAACAAAGGCCGTGGCACCACGCTCGCCGATATCGAAGTAGCCGTGATGACCGAGCTCCCCACCACGCGGGCGCTGCTGGCCGACCAGCTCTGGGCGATCAAAGGCCAGGGGGCAAACCGCGAAACCAAGAACTTAGTGACCGGCGAGCGCAAAGCTACTCCCATGCGCCCCTCGCGCTCGCACTCGCTGGCACACGGATTTGCCAGCCTCGCCAAGTTCTTCCCGCCCGCCAAGGGCGCAACCGCAACACTGGAAGAGAAACTGATGTTGGCTGTAGCCCCCGAGGATGGCGAGAACCCGGTGGTCTTCGACGACCAGTACATGACCACGGGCGGACAGCTCTACGAGCTTCTAGTGGGTCACGATCGCTTTATCGCGGATCTGCGCCCCGTGTTCTTTGAGGCGCTGGGTCTGCCCCCCAAGCTGGTCTGCCATCCGTATGACATCTGCACCGAGCTGATCGCTCGTGAAGCTGGTGTCTTTGTGACGGATGAGCGTGGTTCGGCTCTCTCCGCGCCACTGGACATCCGCGCCGCTGTGAGCTGGTGCGGGTATGCGAACCAGACGCTGAAAGACCAGATCGAGCCCACGCTACAGGTGCTCTTGGAGGAACTTCGTGAGCATCGTGCGTAAGGCGGTTATCACCGCAGCGGGGCGGGGGACACGGCAGTTTCCGGCCACACGCTCCATTCAAAAAGAGATGCTGCCGCTCGTGGATCGCGATGGTATAACCAAGCCGACCATCCAGATTATTATCGAGGAGTGCCTGGCATCCGGGATCGAGGACATCTGCATCGTCGTCTCACCCGGCGGAGCCAAGCCCTTTAAAGAGCACTTCTCACGGCTCAAAGACGACGAGCGTAAGGTCTTCAAGGGCAAGGAGTGGGCGCTGGCACAGGCGGATACGCTGCGGCGGATCGAGGAGCGCATCACCTATGTCGAGCAGACCACTCCCGAGGGCTACGGCCACGCGGTCTACCAGGCAAAAGACTTCGTGGGCGACGAGCCGTTTCTCTTGCTACTGGGCGACCATGTCTATATCTCCAACAGCAAGAAGCGCTGCGCCCAGCAGGTGATGGATACCTACGCAGTAACGAAGTGCGCCGTCTCCGCCGTGCAGCAGACCCCCGACGACCACCTGCATCTCTTTGGCACCGTCAAAGGGGAGCGGCTCGGCCAGAGCGACCCGCCCATCTACGACGTGGAACAGATCATGGAGAAACCCTCCATTGACTACGCCGCCGAGCACCTCCAGACTCCTGGGGTGAAGCGTGGCTACTACCTCTGTTTCTTTGGGATGCACGTCTTCCCGCCCAGCCTCTTTGATTGTCTGGCGCACCATATTGACAATAACATCCGCGAGAAAGGCGAGATCCAGCTCACCAGCAGCCAGGAGATGCTAAGATCGCAAGAGCGCTACGTCGCCGTCGAGACCAGCGGCGAGCGTCTGGACATGGGCGTGCCGCTTGGCTACATCGAAACCCAGACTGCCCTCGCCCTCTCGGGTGTGGACCGCACCGAAGTCCTCGCGACACTACTGCGCCAAGTCGCCAAGTCCGCCGCCAAAGAGCCTTTCGGGCAAGTCTAGACCTGCCCTAGCCAGTCGTCGGGGGCGATTTGTTGCCAGCGTGCGCGAATCGCCTCGAACTCCTCGGCAGGGAGCGGGCCGCTAGCAAGAAGCGCTGCGTTCTGCGCCCAGCGCTCGGGGTTCTTGGTTCCCACAATCGCCGTGGTGACACCGGGCACGGTGAGCGTGAAGCGTAGGGCGCGTTCAATCGAGAGCCCAGGGTAGGCGAGTGATTGGAGGCGCTGCCAGTAGGGCCGAGGGTAGGCCGGGCACTCGTCCTCGGTGGGCCACGTCCAGCAGGCATTGGCGATGGGCCGCTTGGCGATAATTCCCATCCCTGCCTCTGCCGCCGACTTTACCCAGCACGAGATTCCCCGCTGATCGGCGAGATTGATGCTGGTCTGAAGCGTGTCGAACACCCCACAAGAGACGGCGTACTCAGCGGCCTCGTTCTCGCCGCTGTAACCGATAAAGCGCGTCTTCCCGGCAGCTTTGGCTGCTTGCAGTGCGGCGATCACCTCGCCTTGCTGAAGCACTGAGAGGCTGCAGGAGTGGAGCTGTACCAAGTCTAAATAGTCGGTCTTGAGGCGCTTCAGGCTACGCTCAATCCCCGCCGTGAGCAGCTCCGGCGTCCAGTCCTCGTGCTCCAGCCCCGCTCTATGGCCGCCCTTGGTAAAGAGAAAAAACTCGCTACGCCGGTGGCTCACGGCCTGCCCGATCAAGTGCTCGCTGGCCGTCTCGCCGGAGCCGTAGCACTCCGCAGTATCAATCACATTCAGCCCGGCATCGAGCGCCGAGCCAAGCAGTCGCGCGGTCTGATCTATGCTCGCCTGCTCAAAGCCGATCTCCGCCCCACCAAAGCCCAGCACAGAGATCTCCATACCCGTGCGGCCTAAAACCCGTTTTTCCATAGGATCTATGGTACCGCGAAAAACAAAAAGCCCCTGCCAGAGGGCAGGGGCATTGGGAGAGATGGTTTCTACGCGGCGCGGTTGAAGTAGCGGATATCGGGGGCTTGCTTGTCGCGGATGGTCGCTTCGGTGATCACAACTTCCTCGATCTCACGCTGGGACGGCACTTCGTACATGATGTCCAGAGTTGCCTCTTCGATAATGGTTCGGAGAGCGCGGGCACCGGTCTTGCGCGCAATGGCCTGGCGGGCAATCTCCGTGAGAGCGCCGTCCGTGAAGCGCAGATCCACCCCATCGAGTTCAAAGAAGCGGTGGTACTGGCGGGTCAGGGCATTGCGCGGCTCGGTGAGGATTCGCACCAGAGCGGCTTCGTCTAGCGGGGCCAGAGCTGCTGTCACCGGAAGTCGCCCGATAAACTCAGGGATCAGGCCGTAGCGCTGGAGGTCATCTGGGAGCACATGGGAGAAGGGATCGTCCTCAATAGAGTCCACCTCAGCGGCCAAGCTGGCACGGAAGCCTAGGCTCTTGCGGTTGCGCCGCTGCTCGATAATCTCACTCAGGCCGTCAAATGCGCCACCACAGATAAACAAAATATTGCTGGTGTCAATCTGAACGTACTCTTGCTGGGGGTGCTTGCGGCCTCCCTGAGGCGGGACATTGGCCATTGTCCCCTCTAGAATCTTAAGAAGTGCCTGCTGAACCCCTTCGCCCGAGACATCACGGGTGATCGAGGGCGAGTCGGACTTGCGGGCGATCTTATCAATCTCATCAATGTAGATAATCCCCCGCTCGGCTCGCTTGATGATATTGGGGAGCGTGTCGCCGTTATCGGCGGCCTGGATCAGCTTAAGAAGAATGTTTTCAACATCTTCCCCCACATAGCCTGCCTCGGTGAGTGCAGTGGCATCGGCGATGGCGAAGGGAACATTGAGCACACGGGCGAGGGTCTGGGCAAGCAGTGTCTTGCCGCTTCCCGTGGGCCCCAGTAAGAGAATATTGGACTTCTGAAGCTCAACATCACTCGCGGGAGCCTGGATGCGCTTATAGTGGTTATAGACCGCAACGGATAGTGCGCGCTTGGCACGCTCCTGCCCGACAACATAGTTACTGAGCTGGCGGTGAATGTCGCGTGGCTTGGGCAAGTGCCCGGCAGGAAGAACGTCTTCCTGCGTACTCTCAGTTCGGATGATATCGTTGCAGAGTCCCACACAGTCGAGGCAGACGCCTCCATGAACTCCCAGGATCAGCTTCCGAACCTGCTCGCGGCTCTTACCACACAACACACAGCGGTTGTCGTGGCGATCATAACCTCCAATACGCGGCATCCAAGCCCCCTTCACTTACAGACAGGCGTGTTCAAGGGACTTGCACGGAAACCCTTCACACCCACTAGCGTTTGTCACGAACCAGGACTTCATCAATCAGCCCATACGCCACAGATTCCTCAGAGGAGAGGAAGTAGTCACGCTGGATATCGTGCTTGATTTTATCGAGATCCTGGTTTGTATGTTTCTGCAATATTCGCGCCAGTTGATCATTTGTCTTTAATATTTCTCGGGCTTGGACATCAATATCGCCTGCGGTCCCTCGGAAGCCTGCGCTGACTTGGTGGATCATCACACGGGCATTGGGCAGAGCAAAGCGCTTGCCTTTTGCGCCACCAGCAAGAAGTACGGCTCCCATTGAGGCTGCCATTCCCATACAGATCGTGGCCACATCACAGCGCAAGAGCTGCATGGTGTCGTAGATGGCGAGCCCTGCGGTCACGGAGCCACCGGGGGAGTTGACATAGAACTCGATATCGCGATCGGGGTCTTGCTTCTCCAGGAAAAGCAGCGATCCGACGATAATACTGGCCTGCTGGTCATCTACCTCTTCCCCGAGGATGATGATTCTATCTTTCAGAAGGCGAGAAAAAAGATCCTGCTCGCGACTACCGCGGGCATCTTGCTCAATAACACCAGGAATGTTTAGTGGCATGGTACTCCTACTTAAATGGCCCCGGTTTCTAACCAGGGCCATCTCTCTATTTTACATTATGACTCAGCGGGTGCTTCCGCCTCAGCCTTTTTTGTTTTTCGCTTGGGCTTGGGCTCCTCCGCCGGAGCCGCTTCGGCTTCCTCGGCAACAGGGGCCGCTTCAAGCTCTGCAGCAGGCTCATCAGCCTTCTTCTTGGTCGCGGCCCGTTTCTTGGGCTTGGCTTCCTCAGCAGGAGCGGCAGAGGCTTCCCCCGCTGTCTTGCTGGCCTCTTCGGCTTCTAGCTCCGCGGTCGTGACAGTGCGCTCGGCGATCTTGCTGGTTTCTTTGAGGAAGTTTAAGATCTTCTCGGTGAGGGCCTGATCACGGAAGCGATCCAGGCTCCCCTGCGACTCGACATAGGCACGAATCGCGGAGACACTCACACCAGACTCACCGGCACGCTCGGCGAGCTTGGCATCTATGTCCGCATCCTCGACCATGATACCCTCGGCACGAGCCACCTCAGAGAGCACCAGCGAGTTCTTGATACGCTGGGTTGCCCCAACGGCCATCTCGGACTGAAGCTGCTCGACGGTCTTACCAATCGAGGCAAGATACTGCTCCGGGGTTACTTTATTCTGCTCCAGGGTCTGGGCGAGCTGATTTAGCTCGGCGTTGACCTCGGCCTTGAGAAGAACCTCGGGGAAGTAAATCTGGCTGGTCTCGACGATCTTACTGACGAGATGGAACTCCACCTCGTTTTCGCTGGCCTCGACCGCATCGTTTTCCAGCTGTGCACGGACTTCCGACTTCAGCTCTTCAACAGTGCTAACCTTGGGGCGAGCACGCTGTGCCAGCTCATCGGTTAGCTCAGGAAGGACACGGGCGCGCACTTCCTTGACATCCACGGTGAAGACGCCACGCTTGCCGCGTAGGCCTTCGTTCTCAAAGGTCTCCGGGTAGGTCGCCTCGATGCTCTTGGAGTCGCCCTTCTTGAGGCCCTGCAGACCTGCATCCAGATCGGGGATGTTCTTCCCGACCTCGATCATGGTAGCTTTGGGCTCGGCGAGCTCGGGCAAATCCTGTCCCTCGACAATGGCGGTGAGATCCACCATCAAAAAGTCGCCGGTTTCGGAGGCGCGATCCTCAATCTCGGGATACTCCGCAAAGCGAGCGCGGATGTTCTCTAGCTCTTTCTCGACATCGGCATCGGCGAGGGCGATCTTACGACGCTCTAGCTCGAGTCCTTTGTAGAGCCCCAGCGTGATCTGAGGACGCAGAGGAACCAGTGCCTTGAAGACCAGAGGACCGTTATCGTCCATGGAGACAAGCTCCATTTCGGGTTCGGCAAAGGGCTCCACACTGACCTGCGTGAGGGCTTCACGGTAGGCATCGGGTACGAGGGCTTCGGCGGCGCGTTGCTTCACGCGACCGTCATCCACGTAGTTCTTAGCGATATGGGGCGGAACCTTCCCGCGGCGGAAACCGGGAAGCTGAAGGCTGCCCACGGCCTGTTGGAAGGCTTTCTTGCGTGCGACTTCGACTCGCTCCGGGTCAACGGAGATGGTCAGCGCGATGTTGCAGGGGTCAAGCTGCTCAGTCGTCACCTGCATCGGTGGAATTTTCACTCCTAAAGTTCAAATAGATTTAGATTTGGATTAGCCAACAAAAAAGGTACCGGAGATGCTACTGCTCCAGTACCCTGCCTCGGTCTTTTGGATGAGATCGAAGAGCGGGAGAAGGGGTTCGAACCCTCGACTTTCACCTTGGCAAGGTGACACTCTACCACTGAGTTACTCCCGCGTACTATACCCGCTCGGCTATGGGCGAGAGGGGATTTGAACCCCTACGCCTTGCGGCACTGGTTCCTAAGACCAGCGTGTCTGCCATTTCACCACTCGCCCTTACCAGGTAACAGGCCGACACGGGATATTCTAGCTTAAGGATGCCCTTTTGTCAAGAGCCCGCCCCTACTTCCCCGTATACTTACGCAAAAACTGAATCGCCGTCGGGTCCTCGGGGTAGCGCTTTAGACACTCTTGGGCCCGAGTACGAGCCATGCCATAGAGTGCACGCGCCTTTTCGGCCTCCTCCTTCTTAGACTGCTCATCCCCAAGATTTCGGTAGAGAATCACCAGCCAGCGGTAGGCGGAGTTGGCGTCCTCTTTCTCGTCTAGGCTTAGCGTCTTTGGATCGCGCACCGCCAGTAGCTCTAGCGCCTTACGGCCATGTGGTTCGGCCTCCAGAGGGCGGGAGAAGCGCACCAGAAGCAGCTCACACAGGGTGGTCTGGATCGAGAGGCTCTCGGGGTTGTTGCGCTCGCCCTCTTGTAAGAACGCCAGTGCTTCGTCTAGCTTGTTGGGCCGAGAGGCCATCTGCATCGCCCCCTGAACATAGCCCTGGATAAAGTGGGGGTTGCTCCAGGTCATCAGCCGGAAGAGCGGCAGCGCCTCTTTGGCATCACGCTCTTTATGGTTGGACATGTCCATGTAGGGCTGGGTCTGGCGCTCGATATGCCCTAGAATACTTCGCCAGTCCGAGGCCTCGCTGGGGACAACCGTCGTCTCATCGTGATGACTGTCGTGCGCGACCACTCCCTGGACTTTGCCAACTTTTTCGTCTTTTTTCTCCGACTCCAGCCGACCGCGTGTGCCGACTCCAAAGTGCAGATAGCGATCCGACTCCAGCCAGAGAAAATCGGCGAGTGAGGCGCGAAACTCCCCAAACACGGAGGTGACAGCGGACTCTTCCAGTGCCTCTTGCTGGTGAAGTGTCAGCCCAACAGGAGCCTTGAGCTGTGGCTGGACACTCTGCGCGAGCTTTCCTGCCCCCACCAGCGCCACGAAGCACAGCCCCACCACCATGCCCTCTCTCACAGTGCCACCTTTCGGAAGCGAACCGCCCCCACGGAGAGCGCCACTAGCGTATGAATCAGCGCATAGCCAAAGAGAGCTGCCAGTACCCAGAAGGGAACCGGGTTCCAGCCGTGGCTCACTTTCCCGGAGAGATCGAAGAGATTCAGCTCGGGAATCACAAAGTAGAGTCCCCGAATTAGCACTTGCCCAAAACCATCGCTGGTCTTGTCAAGTAAAAGTGTCGACTGCGAGAATGCTTGCGAGCCGACTGCCATCAGAAGTGTAATGGTGACCGTGGCCTGCGGAGTTAGAAAAACCGATGTGGTCACGGTGACGGCACAAAGCAGCATCAGGACAAAGAGCCGGAGCGCTAAATACTGCCAGAAGATCACTCCGGGATGCATCCCGTAAACACTCAGAGTCCCCCAGCCGATAAGCCCAAAGACCAGCAGCCCCAGCCCAGCCAGACAAAAGACGCCTAGGAACTTACCGATCAGCAGGTCCGTGCGGGAGATAGGTCGGGCTAGGAGCGGGTAGATCGTCCGGCGCGAGATCTCCTCGGGGAGTTGGCGTGCGGAAAACACCACCGCCAGGATCACCGAGAGCAGGTTAATAACGGTCAAGGTGGCGCTCTTGAGGAAGATATCCAGCCCTTGAACGCCAAAGCGCCCCACCAGAGCCGCCATCCCAATCATCAAGAAAGAGAGGATCATCGCCACGTAAAGATCTTTACGCCGAACCGACTCCAGCACGGTCGCGTGGGAAAGTGCTCCCCAGATCACCAATTTTCGTCGCAACATGCTCCGATTATTGGTAGATTTACGGGCTTACTTCACCCAGTCCGCGACAAAGATATTGGTCTCGTGGTCTTTCCCATTGCGATTGCTCGCCCAGATGAGCTTCTTGCCGTCGGGGGAGAACATCGGAAATGAGTCAAACTGTGCGCCGTAGGTCACTTGCTCCAGCCCCGTGCCATCCAGATTGATTAAGTAGACCTCAAACGTCCGGCGCTTAGGATCGCCACTGTTCGACGCAAAGATCAGTTTTTTGCCATCGGGAGTGAAGAACGGCGCAAAGTTAGCCGCTCCGTTGCGCGTTACTTGCTTCGCGTTTTTCCCGTCGGCATCGGCGACCCAGATCTCCATTGAGGTCGGACGCACCAGATTTTGTTTCAGCAAGCTCTTGTAGTCCGAGACAGCCTTGGCATCGGGCAGCACGGAGGAGCGCCAGACGATTCTTTTGCTGTCGGGAGAGAAATACGCCCCGCCATCGTAGCCCACCCGGTTGGTGAGACGCTTGAGATCCGAGCCATCGGGCTTGATGGAATAGAGATCTAAGTCGCCGTCACGCGTGGACGTGAATATAATCCGCTTTCCGTCGGGTGAGACTGTCGCCTCGGCGTTGTAGCCACACTCTTTGCCCGGCTCCACTTTCGCGGGAAACAAAGGCCGCATATTACTGCCATCTGCGTTGGCCTTGTAGATAGCGTAGTAGGGATAGATCGGCCAGACATAGCCCTGAGAACGATCCGGCTCCGGAGGGATCGCGGGGCTGTGGCCATGTGTCGAGGCAAAGACAATCTCTTTGTCGCCTTTTAAGAAATAGGCACAGGTGCAGCGCCCCTTCCCCGTGGAAACCATTTTCTTACCGCTGCCATCGGGGCGCATGGTGTAGATCTGGTCGGCGTCCCCGCCCCCCTTCATGTACTGAAAGATCACTTTTTTACCATCAAAGCTCCAGTACGCCTCGGCGTTTTGCCCGCCAAACGTCAGCTGGCGCACGTTCTTAAGATGCGCCTCACGAGGGTCGTGGAGGCTAGGTAGTGGTCCACTCCCCGGCACCGACGGCGGCTGGGCCAGCGCAAGAGTGGCAAAACCCAAAGTCAAGAAAGCAACACGCATTCGCATAGCCCTGTTGTACCCGAAGGCGCGATAAAATGTGAAGATGAAAACGCAATGCGTCTTGCTTCTGACCGTAAGCCTGGCGTGTCTGGGGTGTGGCGCGTCACCTTCGGGCTGGCGACGGGAGACGGGAAGCCACGCTCTATCGATCTGGTGCTCAGCAAATCCGGTTTCTCTGGAAGCAAGACCCGCTTCCGAGCTGCCACCACTCGGTGGCCCTGAGCCTGCTCCCAACCGCCGTTTTCTCTCCCGAAGTGCCCCCTATCCCTCGCCCGATGGAAATTGGCTTCTCTACTGGGAACAAGAACTTCAGACAGGCACCGACACCACCTCCCCAATCGGCGAGCGCTGGCGTCTGGTGAAGAGAGACAATGGAAAGACCCAGCTCTGGCCGCCTGATGGCAAGCTCTCCCGCACACCACGCCCGAGTCTCTATATGTGGAATCAAGAGGTTCTCTGGCTCCCCGATAGCTCAGGTTGGTCTGTGCTCCACAGCGCCGAAGGCCCCGCTGAGCTCTACCGTGTGGACACTCTTGCCAATGGCCCCAAACTACTCCCGCTTCCCGCAAAGAGGGTGGATACCCTACTTGGACGGCGGCGTGACGGAAGCTGGCTCTGGCTCCCAGAGGGCTCTAACAGCGTTCGCGCGCTACGCTTTCTCGCGACAAAATCGCCCGCTCCGGCTCCACTGACCATCCCCGGCGACCCGACGGCAACTCTGCGCTGGCCCTACGCTCTACACACCAACACAGATACGCTTGCGGTCACAGTGGAGAGACGGAACAATTGGTGGGGTAAGTTTCTGAAACAAGAAGAAATCACCGAGCTTTGCGTGTTTTCTCTCACCAGTGGCTCCGTGTCGCGCCTACCTCTGCCAGATAAGCTCGCCTATGTCAGATCACTCCAGTGGTCTCCCGATGGGAAGCACCTCCTCTGCCTCCTCGACTCCCAGACGGCCTCGAATGCCCCCATAGTTAGCAAAACCTATCTTTTTTCGCAGTAGAGCAACCTTATGCAACGACAGAAACGCACCTGGCTCTCACCACTAGAAATTGTCGCCGTAGTTCTGTGCTTCCTCTATGCAGGATTGCTCAGCACGTATTTATTTGCCAGTCCTCGGGCACTCATCACCCTTGCAGTCTGCATGATGGCAATACCCAGTTTCGCATCGCTGACACTTCTCTGTGGCATGCGCCAAATTGCAAAAATCTTCCAGTGGTTGGTGGCGCTGGGCTGGGGGCTACTCAGCCTTGTTTTACTTGGGTTTACCGCGTCGTGCTTGAGAAATACCCCACGCAGTGATTTTTTTGTGGGCCTTGCACTGGGAATTGCAGCGGCAGGTTTTGCGTTTCTCCACAGCTTTATCGCGCGGCACATTCGGCAACGCGACGAAGAGTAGACCCGAAAGCTTTTTAATTGAGACAATAACGAGACATTTTAATGCAAAAAAATCTCAGTCATTCTCTCTCGTAGATTCCTAAGGCGCATCCATATCCCTTGATATCAGTCTTAAACCCTTGAATTTCCTTTCTTTGATTTGGAATTTTTCATGGCATTAAGAGCTGTTTTCGCCGTATACTGTACTCATAGTCACGTGGGGAACTACGGACTAGAGGCGATCTACTCTAATGAGAGTGAGGTCGTTTTTTTATTCGGTACACTCCCCTCATGCCCAAAGTGCTCTCTCTACCCGCAGGTCCCTCTCCGCTCGATAACCCGCTCAAGGGCTGGTGCGCCTACTCGAATCCGGGCTTCGTCCACTCGCTCCCTGTCTCGATGGCCTACTTCTACGCCTCCTGGCGGGAGCTGGAGCCGAGTCCGGGTGTCTTCGCCTGGGAAGCGTTCGAGAAAAAGTGGGAGAGCCCGCTGGCACGCGGCAAGCACGTCATCCTGCGACTGTTTTTGGAGTACCCCAATGAGCCCACGGGCCTGCCGCAGTGGGTGATTGACTCTGGCGTGAAGCGAGTGCCCTACGACACCAAAGAAGTCGGCAAGGGGCTCTGCCCCGACTGGGACGACCCGAAGCTTTTAGAGCCGCTCCTGAGGTTTATTGCGGCGTTTGGCAAGCGCTACAACTCCCACCCCCGAGTCGCGTTTCTTCAGCTCGGGACACTTGGCTTCTGGGGCGAGTGGCACACCTGGCCCGTGGATAAGCTCATGGCGTCGCTGGAGACCCAGAAGAAGGTCGTGGCGGCGTACAAAGCGGCCTTCCCCGATGTTCCTATTCACGCACGCTACCCCCACGAGGGCACGAACCACGCCTGGCTGGGCTACCACGATGACCTGATCCCTGAGGACTCGCTCGGCCCTGATGACTGGCAGTTTCTACCGTCGCTGAAGAAAGCCGGACGCACAGAGAACTGGAAGACCGCTCCGTTTGGCGGTGAGATGGTGCCGGGGGGAGCGAAAAAATGGCTCGGGGAGGGCTGGCCGACACTTCAGAAATCTGTCGAGCAGCTTCATTTCTCGTGGATCGGGCCGTACTGCCCCGCCAACGAAAAAGACTTGACTGACGAACACAAAACCCATGCTGAGGCGCTGGTGCGGCGCATGGGCTACAGCTTCCGCCTTACCAAGCTCACCTACGACACAGTTGCCAAAGGCGGTCTCCGTCTCACGCTGGACGGCATCAACGAGGGCGTCGCGCCGTTTTATCGAAACTGGCCCTTGGAGATTGGCGTTCTGGATGAGACAGGCCGCGACGTGGTGCGTACCCGCCCGAGTGCCGATCTGCGCCGCTGGCTCCCCGGCCCGTTTTCGGTGAAAGCGTCGCTTGTTGGCATCCCCAAGCTTCCGAGGCTCCGGCTCGCGGTCCGTGTCGTTGATCCGTGGGAAGGCGCGGCGCAGCCCCTGCGCTTCGCAAACACACTCCCCGTCGTCCGAGGCGGCTGGACGGTACTCACAACACTCTGAGCTACTGCTATTTCAGGGCCTTTCGGAAAGAACCCACCGCCAGCGACACCAGGAGCACGAAGAGCGCAGTAGCAACCGCGAAGCCCTTGCCGATAGCAGGATCGCTCCATCCGGAGAGTACCAGGGCACGAACGCCCTCGATAATGTAGGTCACCGGGTTGTAGCTGGCAATTAGCGCAAAGGTCTTGGGGAGCAGCTCCTTGGGGGCCTGCGAGGTCGTCACGTAGAGAAACGGAAACACCAGCGTGAACATACTCTGCACCAGCCGAGCGTTCTGTGTCCGAAGCGCCGCGATCATCCCGATGCAGCTCCACGCCATCGCAAAGAGAATCAGCATCGCGAAGATTGCCAGCACACCCAGAAAGCCCGTCTTGACGTGGACACCCACCGCAAGCAAGAGCAGCAACACGATGCTTCCCTGAAGCACGGACTGAACCGCAACCTCGCTCAGCTTACCCAGAATGATCGCCAGCCGGTGAATCGGCATGATGATGAGCTTCTTGAAGTAGCCGCTGGTAATGTCTTGCACCAGCTCGATACCCGCGTTGCCTGCCGAGAAAAAGATCGCGGTAAAGATCGCCGTCGGTGCGATGAAGTCTTTGTAGGAGATACCCGCCGGAAAGCCCGGCGCGTTGGCAAATGCCTGAAGCGAGGTCGCGTTCACCCCGAAGAAAAAGATCGGGATGAAGAGCGAGGGAATCAGCGCAAGAACCGGACGCCAGATCTGCTTGATGTTGCGGATCGAGAGATAGTACCAATCGGAAAAAAAGTGTTGCATCATGGGTTTAACGATTTCGGGTGTAGGGGTCGCTGGCGTTGAGATTCGCTTCCTCGTTGCCCAGGTTGCTTCCCGTCGTGGAGAGAAAAACCTGCTCTAAAGTTTTAGCGTTATGTTTGGCGAGAAGCTCCGATACGGTGCCCTCAGTGACGATCTTGCCGCCGTCCATGATGCAGATGCGCTCGCAGAGAGCCTCGGCCTCGTCCATGAAGTGTGTGGTCAAAAAGATCGTCATGCCTTCGCGGTTCAGCTCGCGCAGGTGGCTCCAGATCAGCTGGCGGGCGTGGGGATCGAGGCCCGTCGTTGGTTCGTCCAGAAACAGAACTGATGGCTTGTGCATGAGTGCCAGCGCGAGGTCGAAGCGCCGCCGCATCCCGCCGGAGTAGGTAGACGTAAACCGATCCGCCACTTTTTCCAGCTCTACCAGCTTCAGGAGCCTTGCGATCTGCTCGTCTATCTCGCGCTTGGGCATATGATAGAGCCTGCCGTGTAGCTGGAGCATCTCGCGGGCGGTGGCCGTCTCATCAAGCCCAACCTCCTGCATGGCAAATCCGACGCGCTTGTAGATCTCGTCGGGCTTCTCATCAATCTGGAAACCAGCGATCGTGATAGTGCCGCTGGTCTTCTTAACCAGGTTCACCAGCATATTCATCGTGGTGGACTTGCCCGCACCATTGGGGCCAAGAAAGCCGAAGAACTCACCCTTTTTCACAGAGAATGTCACCCCATTGACAGCTTTAGTGCCACCAGGATACTCCTTGTAAAGGTCTCGGACGTCTATAATAGGATCGCTCATGCTAGAGAGTACACTGTCTTCGATCTCCCAATTCCAATCGGAGGAGCTTTTTTCAACAATCGCGGGGCAGCCGATTAAAATCAGCTTCAGCGGGCGGTGAAGGATTACGGAAATTACTGCGGTTGGAGGACGTTTTCTATAGATATAATCCTTCATGAACTACTTTAAATCTCGGCAGATCGTTATCTCACGTGCCCGACGTGATGCCCAACTATACCTTGCCGGCGGAGTGGCCCTTTGCTTACTAATGGCATTGGCACATTCGGCAGCGGCGGACCAGCAGGCAATATACCCGCCCTCCGCTATGCCCCGTGTGGATATGCACACCCACATGGATGCCAAAACCCAGTATGCAAAATCGGTCGAGGCAATGGACCAATGGGGTGGCACCATCAGTATTAGCTTGGCAGGTTTGTTCTGGGTGAAAGATAACGACGACAAAAATGCAAGCCCGGCGAGTGTCAGACAGATCCCAAGTAACGACATGATCTACGTGAAGGACAAGCTACAGAACCGGATTCTTTTTGTTCCAGGCGCTTTTACGATTCCGAGTCAAGGCATCTGGTGGAGCGTCGATGAAATCAAGACCTTTAAAGAGCAGGGTTTTGTCGGCCTCAAACTGTGGCCACACGGGGCAATTCTCTCCAGCAAGATCCCCAAGATTCATGAACAGCTTGATGAGGCAGGTCGCCTAGGAATGCCCTTGATTGGCTATCACGCAGGAGACCCGGGCGATGCCAAAGGAAACAGCGCCGCCTTTCCAAAGTTCGAAGAGGATGCGATTGAGATTGCGAAGGCACACCCAAAAACAACCTTCATCTTCGCTCATGGTCTCTTCATGTTGGAAAACGACGAAGGTCTGGACAAGTTAGGGAAGATATTCGACCAGTATCCGAATGTCTTCGTTGACTTAGCCTTCACCCACAACGCGCGCCAAGCGGCGAAGTACACACCAAGCAAGGCCAGAGCCTTCTACATCAAACACCGTGACCGGATCCTTTTCGGTTCCGATGTCTTTGCGGCAGGTGCCCCCGCCAGCGGGTTTCTAAACGAACGAAAAGTTCTCGAAACCAATCAGGTGACGAACGGCCTTCATGGTGGCCCTAAGTTAGAGGGTCTTAATCTTCCTGCCGATGTCTTGAACCACATCTACTACTGGAACGCTGCCCGGCTCATTCCCAGAGTCCGACAGGTGCTTGAAGCCCAGAAGTTCAAGATCGGCTACGAATTAGGCCTCTTCAAATTCGACCGACTGCCGCCAGATGTCACCGTAAACAAGCTCACGGTTGTTCGTGGTCAGGCAGCCGAGCTCACCGGCACCTTGGGCAGTGTGACGGAAAGCCTGACGGTGGAAATTGCGGGCAAGATTTACTCAGGGGTGGATAACTTGAATGGCACTTGGAAGCTGTCCGCAGATCAGCTTGTCAACCTGCCCGCAGGAGTTTACGATGTCAAAGTGACCACTAAGAACGCCATTGGACTGGTACGAACCGATTCCTCCACCAATGAGCTGATAGTCCGCTAAGCCTGACTTTCATTGCGCGGCACTGGCATGCTTGGGAGGAAGAATAGGTGCGCCTGTCGAACCGAGGAGGCATGGACTCAATGAAGCGTGTGGACTCGTTTGCGACGATCTTTCCGCAAAACCCGAAAGGGGCGAATGAGAAGATTGTCTACGGGCATATCGGGGTGGGCGGCATGGGCAGTAGCCATATTGTCCCCGACTCGTGTGCGGCGATCTGTGATGTGGATGCGAATCACCTGAAAAACGCGGCAGCCAAGGTTAAGGGCTCACCGTTTCTAACCGACGACTACCGGCGACTGCTGGAGCGCAAGGACATTGATGCGGTCACGATTGGCACACCCGACCACTGGCACGCCCTGATGACGGTGCATGCCTGCCAGGCGGGAAAAGATGTCTACTCCGAGAAGCCAACGTGTAAGACGATAGAAGAAGGCCGCGCGATGATCGAGGCGGCGCGGCGCTACAAGAGAGTGGTACAGATCGGCTCACAAGGGCGCTCCAACCCCGGCGCGGCGATGGCCTACGACTACATCCGCAATGGTCAGCTCGGCACGGTCAAAGATGTCACGGTCTGGCATCCCAATAACTTCGTGGAGAAGAATAGCTTCGGCAAGGAAGGCCCACCGCCCCCCGAGCTAAACTGGGAGATGTGGCTTGGCCCGATTGCCTGGCGGCCCTACAACCCTGATATTGTCCACTTCAACTTCCGCTGGCTCATGGACTCTGGTGGCGGCTTTATCCGCGATAGAGGAAACCACGTGCTCTCTGTGGTCATGTGGTGCCTGAACCAGGACGCCTGGGACTCCCCCGTGACCGTCGAGGCGATGGGAAAGACCAACCCTAACTCGGTGTACGATGCGCCACTGACCATGCAGGTAAAGTGGGAGTTCTCAAACCCCAAGTGGACCATGACCTGGGATCAGCCGGGAGTGGCTCCCGAGCGCTTCGAGGGCCCATGGGGCGCACTCTACAAAGGTGATAAAGACGATCTAATCGTGCTGGGGGGCGATGGTGGCTGTACCACGGAAGAGAAAGCCCGCTTCTACAAGCCGCCCGCAGGCGGCATCAAAGCCTTCATGGAACCCGAAGATACAGATCCTACGGAGCGCCACCGACGGAACTGGCGGCGCTGCATCCGAACCCGTGAAAAACCAGTAATGGACGTGGAGATCGGGGTAAAAGTAATCGTGCTGCCCATTATCGCCAATATCGCCTATGTCCTAGGCCGCAAGCTTACCTACGACCCCAAAAAATGGAAGTTCATCGGTGATGATGAGGCCAATAAGCTTCTCTACGAGCCGTACCGTGCACCCTGGAGCCTCAAAGGAGTCTGATAAAAACATGCGTGAAACCCTTCTCTCCCTCGCCGATACCATGAGCGGCTCCGATCTGATCAAGGCCAAGGCCGCCAAAGCGATCATGGCCCAACAGGTACATGCTGCCTGCGCTCCCGGTGGCAGTGCAAAGCTGCGTGCGGAGCTGCTCCGCGAGCTTATGACCATTCTCGCCAGCAAGCGCCCGCGCCTTGTGCGTGCCCATGCCATCGAACTGATTGGCTTTCTCGGTAGCAAGAGCGACGACAAAGCACTCGCCCGCCTCGCCGCAGACCCCGAGCTGAAAGACAATATCAAGATGGCCCGCGAGCGTCTACGGCGCGGGAGCTAGACGGTATAGTAATCCTATGCCAACACAATCCCCACTACCCCGAGTACTCGCAGTTAATGCAGGAGGGGTAGGAAACTTGCATGGCCTTCGTGCCCGCCGCCTTACACAAACTCTGCCGTTTGATGTCACTGTTGTAGACATAGATCGTAGCTCGCGCAAAGCAGGGTTTGTACACATGCAACAGCTCCTACAAGACTCCTGGGACATGGTCTATCTGGAGAGCACCGGGATTTCGGCAGGACTTCCTCTTTTACGTAGCAAGCACCGCTATATTGTCTCCTCAGGTGATCCGGTGGCAGGTTTTTTCAAGGTAACGGCAGGGGCACTGCAAGGTGCGCTTTTCGGGGCCTATGAGAAGCAACTCTATCGCCGCAGTGCAGGATTTATTGGTTGGACTCCCTACCTCACCGGACGTGCTCTAGAGCTCGGGGCCCCACGTGCGGTCACTATTGAGGGGGCTGTGGAGCTAGAGCGTTTCCGGCGTTTCTCCCCCGAAGAGCGCAGCTCTGTTCGGGAGCGGCTCCAGATCCCTCAGGCAAATTTGGTCTGTGGCTTGGTAGGTTCACTGACATGGGTTGCGCGTCAAGAATACTGCTATGGTATGGAGCTTGTTGAGACTCTCAAGTATCTAAAACGCACCGACATTACCATGCTCATCGTCGGAGACGGCGATGGGAGAGCTCGTCTCGAAGCGCGTCTTCCTGCAAACTTGAGGGACAGAGTGGTCTTCACGGGACGTCTTCCTGAAAATGAGGTAGTGGAGGCAATAAATGCCATGGATATTGGCTTTATCACGCAGACTTTAGATGCCCTAGGTAGCTATCGCTTGACAACCAAGCTCCCCGAGTACCTCGCCTGTGGGCTTCCTGTGGCCATGAGCCCAATCCCTGGCTACTACGACTATATTGGGGAAGCAGGTTGGGCACTCCCTCCCTATCACCCTGCGAGCAGTACCTTTCACCAAAAGTGTGCAGCTTGGCTAGACACGTTATCCCCCGAAGCATTTCCCGCAAAGTCTCTTCAAGCTCGTCAGCAAGCGGAGAAGCACTTTGACTATACCCAAGTTTGCCAGCGCTTTCAGCGCTTTCTCACCGACTTACTCTCAGCAAGTTCTTGATAGAGCGCGTAGTAGGTGCTGGCAATCTTTTCCCACGTGTATTGCGCCGAGTGCGCCCGTGCCGCCACCGACATTTCCTTAAGACGCACCGGGTCGCTCGCAAAGCGCCCCATCGCCTCTGCTAAAGCATCCACGTCTTCGGTGTCTTTCAAACACACGCCCGCACTTTCTCCCACCACCTCAGCGCCTCCCGTCGTTTCTGTCGTGATGATCGGGAGTCCAGAGGTAAGTGCTTCCACCAGAACAAGTGCACAGGCCTCATAGCGCGACGGAAAAACAAAAAAATCGCAGGCACGCATGATAGCAGCAATATCAGTACGGAAATCAAGGAAGTGGCATCGCGATTCAATACCGAGCTGCTGAGCAAGCTCAGGGAAGGGGCTCTCTGCCTTACGTCCCACAATGGCCAAGTGCAGCTTGGGAACTTTGACAAGCGCCTTGAGTACAGAGTCCAAATTCTTACGTCCTGTACGAATGTCACCAGCAAATAGTGCCAGAGAGACAGCTACAGGTAATCCTAAAGTAGCTCTATCGACATTACCAGGATAAAACTCTAACGGATCTGCCCCATTTAGAATGACCTTCATCTTAGATAATGGAATTCCAAGATCCTGATTCAGTTCACTCTGAACGGTACTGGAAGCAGGCACAATAAATCTTGACGAATTATATGATTTTCGCTCAATTACAGAGTTAAACTTCGAGTATGTAAATTGATAAGCCCTGTAAAAACCTTTTGTCTGCTTGGCAGGATGCATTTGATTTTTCATCCATGCTGAGTGCACAAATTGGGAGGTATTAATATCTTGATTTATTGTGAAGCTACCTCCATATCCGTGGATTATGTCAAATTCATGTCGTCTTTTTTCAATAAGTTGGTTTGCCTTAAGGAGGAACTCAATACCATGAACAAGCCAGTTGCTCCGAATACGGGGTTGGATTTTCACCCACTCTATCCCCTCGGCGACCAGAGCAGGATCGACACGATCTGCAAAGAGGGTTACCTCGGCTCCTTGTTTTTTGGCATAGCGAACGATCTCTAAGTTAGCTCGTCCCTGGCCATCTCCCTTGATAACATTATGGGTCACAACGGCTATTTTCATTGAACTTAATATATCGTATCGTGTCGGTATACTGGTCATGATGCAACCCGAGTTTCTTACCTTTCCTGATCCAGATGCTGTCGCTGCCGAGGCTGCAACGCGTTTTCTTAATCTTGCCGAGGCTGCAATTGCCGCGCGCGGACAGTTTGTGGTGGCGCTGGCGGGAGGCTCGACCCCGGAGCGGCTCTATAAACTCCTGGCCACGCGGGAGCTGGACTGGGAAAAAATCGTGGTGTTCTTCTCTGATGATAGGTTTCTCTCGCCTGCGAGCCGTTTTAGTAATGCCGGGCTCGCGCTACGACTGCTGCCGCTGAACCCTAAGATCACCTATCCTGTTCCCGCCGAGACAAGCTTAGACGCTGCTGAGTGCGCCGTGCAGTATGAGCGAGAGCTGGTAGCAGCACTGGGACCAGAGCCGCGCTTCGATCTTATCCTGCTGGGCATGGGCGACGATGGCCACACGGCATCGCTTTTTCCAGGCAAGGAAGCGCTAACGGCAAGGAAGCTCGTCACGCACTCGACGCCGGGAGTCTTGCCGCCACCGGTGGATCGCATTACGTTCACTTTTTTGCTGATCAATGCTGCGCGCAATGTGCTGTTTTTGGTGACCGGGGCGAATAAAAAAGAGAAAGTCGTACGGTGGCGAGCAGGCGAGGGGAGCGTCAGTACGCTTCCCGTACTCGGTGTTGCTCCCACGGAGGGCACACTCACAGTGCTTCTCGACGAGGCGGCAGGTTCATGAGACGTGGTGGAAAAATCAATCGCCTGGGAATTGACATGGAGCGGGTGCTGGGCGGACGTGAGATGCTACGCAAGCTCAAGGAACACACCGCTCCTATTGTCTGGGCGGAGGTGGTCGGAGAGCAGCTCGCGGCGGCAACCGAGGTTCTCGGGGTGAGTGGTGGTGTCCTGCGCGTCTCCGCTAAGTCGTCGGTGTGGGCCAATGAGCTGACGTTCTACAAGACCGATATTCTCAAACGCCTCAACGCCAAGCTCGGCGCTCCTCGGGCCTATGTCATCACCGACATTCACTTTCAGAGCCGTGGGGTCAAAAAATCCGTCGATACGCCCAAGCTAGAGCCGGAAGTGGAGATCGATAGCATTGAGCTGTCGGTGCGCGAGCGCCAGCAGATTGAGGAGAGTATCTACATGATCAAAGACGCCGACCTGCGCGAGCGCCTGCGTAAGACGCGTTTCTCCGAGGTGCGCCTGCGGAACTGGCGGCTGGACAATGGCTGGGCTCCCTGCCTGCACTGTGGCGAGCTGGTGGCTCCGTTTCTGGGGGGCAATGGCATGAGCTGCCCCCGCTGCCGTCTGCTGGGCGATAAAGGCTAGTTTTGTGCGTCTGCGCCCTCTCTTCACCGCTCTGGCGCTCGTGGTGCTCGGGATTCTTACCGCGCCGCTCTTTCCCAACCAGCCCCTCTTTTTCGACGCACTGGCACTCGCAAGCGCCCTCGCGGGAATAGCCTTTCTGCGTCGCCCCACCCTCACAACGGCACTCTTACTCTTACCGTTTTTGTTTTTCTCCCTCGCCCAGACCCAGCGTGCCCTGCGCCCCGATGGTCTGACTAAGCATGCAGGGAGCTACCAGATTCTCGGAGGCACCGTCGAGACGGCTCCTGAGCCCACGCGTCAGGGGGGGATACGCTTTATACTGGCCAGTGCTGAGGGCCGGGTGCAAGTCACGACACGCACCCCCCTCCCTCTCCATCGCGGAGATCGGGTCACGGTGCATGGTCGCTTAGAGCTTCCCCCTCGTGCCACCAACCCCGGTGAGTTCGACTACCGAGCCTATCTCCAACGTCACGGGGTTCACACGGTTCTGTGGGCCATTAAAGTGCCGTTCAGCACGACCAATACTCCGCCCACTCCCTCCGAGCGGCTCCGTGAGGCCATCCGCCGCGCCTGTCAGATCCATTTACCCTCCAATGATGCGGGATTGCTCTCCGGCCTGCTTGTCTCCGACCGCAGCCAGCTTCCCGCCAGCCTGCAAGATGCGTTTGCCCGCACGGGCACGATCCATATCCTCTCGACCTCGGGCCTGCACTTGAGTGTCTTCGCCGCGGTGTTAGTGGCGCTCTTTGGCCGAGGGAAACGTCTCCCGACCCTTCTAGCGCTGGCCCTGCTCTGGACCTACGCGCTGGCGGCGGGAACGGGCGGTGCCGTGATGCGCTCCGCAGTCATGACCACAGTGATGCTCCTCGCCCCGCTACTGAAGCGCGAGGCCGAGCCCCTGCATACCCTCGCCTTCGCCGCCATTCTGATCCTGCTCGCTGAGCCCCTCGCCCTCTACGATCCCGGAACACAGCTCTCGTTTGCGACGGTTAGCGTCTTAGTCGCCTGGGCACGACCACTCGAAAATCTCATCTGGCCGTGGGAGCCTGACCAGCACCCCCTCACCCGCTTCTTCCGCGCCTGCACCGTCGGCCTGCTGATCGGCATTCTTGCACAAATTGGCTCCGCGCCGCTGGTGGCGTATCACTACAACCTCTTCTCCTGGGTTGCCCCACTCGCCAACCTGCCCATCGCCGCCCTCGCCGAGCTGCTGCTACTTGCCGGCCTCGCTGCCGTCGCGCTCCCGTTTCTCACCCCGCTCTGGTGGCTGATTGAGCTAGGGCTCACGCTCCTCAAAACCCTCGCGCTCGCCTTCGCCGCCCTCCCCTACGCCGCGCTCTCCGTCGCCTCGCCCCCCGCCGAGCTGGTCGTCCTGTGGTATGCGCTCTTGTTGCTTCCTGCGCCGTATTTACGAGTCCGACTCAATCGCAGACGGTTTAGTCAACCCTCGTTTCTTGCAGAACCTCAAATGGGCGCGTAACGAATCGGCATTGATTCTTCCGCTCCCGACCCCGGCACTCTCGCCCTAGGCATGGTCGGTGGCATCGTAGCACGGCGCAGGAAGTAAGTAGCACGGCGCAGGAAGTAGCACAACCAAAGGGTAGGGACAGCGCGGAGTGCTGTCCCTACCGCCCGTGTGATATGTGGGCAAGGGTTAGCTGCCGGGAGGGAGGCCCTTGGTATCCTTGTCTTTCTTGATGCCAGTCAGCTTCGCCCCAGTCAGCTTCGCCTTACTCAGATCCGCATTTGTCAGATTCGCCCCACGAAGATCCGCCCCAGTCAGATCTGCATCAGTCAGATCTGCATCAGTCAGATTCGCCCCAAACAGATTTGCCTTAGTCAGATTCGCACCAATCAGCTTCGCCTGGCTCAGATCCGCCACACGCAGACCCACCCCAGTCAGATCCGCCTTACCCAGCTCCGCCCCAGTCAGATTCGCCCCAAACAGAACTGCCTTAGTCAGCTTCGCCCCAGTCAGATCCGCCTTACGCAGAGCCGTCCCACTCATCTGCGCATTCATCAGATTCGCCCCAGTCAGATTCGCCCCAGTCAGATTCGCCACACGCAGATCCGCCCCAGTCAGAGTCGCCCCAGTCAGAACTGCCTTAGTCAGATCCGCATTAGTCAGCTTCGCCTCAGTCAGATCCGCCGCGTTCAGCTTCGCCCCAGTCAGAACTGCCTTAGTCAGCTTCGCCCCACTCAGATTCTTCCCAACCAGCCTCGCCCCAGTCAGATTCGCCTCAGTCAGATTCGCACCAGACATCAACACCAAAGTCAGATCCGCCCCAAACAGATTTGCCTTAGTCAGATTCGCCGTACCCAGACCCGCCGCGTGCAGCTTCGCCCCAGTCAGATTCGCCGCACTCAGATCCGCATTATTCAGATTCACCCAACTCAGATCCGCATTATTCAGATTCGCCTCAGTCAGATTCGCCTCAGCCATATCCGCATTTGACAGATCCGCCCCAGTTAGATCCGCCTTACTCAGATCAGCAGAATTCAGAGTCGCCTGACGCAGACGCGCCCCATTCAGATTCGCCCCAGTCAGCTTCGCCAAAGTCAGATCCGCATAACGCACACTCGCCCCAGCCAGCTTCGCCCCAGTCAGCTTCGCCCCACTCAGATTCTTCCCAACCAGCCTCGCCCCAGTCAGATCCGCCCCAGTCAGATCCGCCCCAGTCAGATCCGCCCCAGTCAGATCCGCCTTACCCAGCTCCGCCTTAAGAAGGTTCTTCTCTCCCGCCTTTACTTTTTTCACCCAACATGCGACTTGCGCCACTTTATCAATAATTTTTTTGCAGTCCTCTGCCGCAGCGGTCTGTGCCGCGGCGGGTCGTGAGAGTACCTGCCCGATCATCACGCCCTCGATCAGCAGGAGGGTGGCAAGTACGGTGAAGGTTCGAGTCTTCATCACTCCAAAGGGGGCCTTCGTTTGAAAAACGGTCTTGGTGTTCGTCGTTGTTGTGGTGACGGGTGTCATGGCAATGAGCCTCTTTCTCGTTCGCGGTGCGACGACGTGGGCAATTTTCACCCACGGGGCGACGGCAATCGATGCCTAGAGTATAAAGCAACCTTGCGGGTGGGGCAAGTTTACCTCCCCCCGCCGCTGAGACGGCTACCTGGGTACCCCCTGGGTGCAGTTCTCGGTCGTTCCTCCCTACGAAGGGGGTAGCTCAAGCCCCAAAACCCTTCGCGAAGCCCGTACCCAGGGGGTGCCCATGGCGAGTGGTGCGAGGCCGGGAGATAAAACTGATTCGCAGTTCCCCCCGGGTCTGTGGCAGAAAATGGCACACTTCTGCCATAATCAGACAGTTATGACTAAAACACTTCCGCGTCGTGGTGCTCTCCTCGCGCTGACATCCCTCGCGATCGCCGGTGCTGCCCTGCTGCCCGCTCGGTCGTCCAGTCAGATCAAGGCACCCGCCGCCCAGGGCCCCGACTTCGCCAAGGAGGTTCAGCCGCTCTTGAGGGCCAAGTGTATGCCGTGCCATGGCGACATTCAAGGGGCGGGCGGACTGAAACTGACTCAGCTCAAGAGCGCACTGACCGGGGGAGGCAGCGGGGCTCGGGGCCTGGTGCCGCACGATCCCGACGCCAGTTCTGTCATCCAGCGGGTCTCCACCACAGACACCGATCTGATCATGCCGCCTAAAACCAGCGGGAAGACCCCGCTAACCCCCACCGAGGTGGCAACTCTGCGCAGCTGGATCCAATCCGGCCCCTCCTGGCCCGAGGCGGGTGCCGCTACTCCCACCGGGGACACGCACTGGTCGCTCCAACCGATCCAGAAACCCGCCCTTCCCTCCGGCAAGGCACCCCACCCCGTGGACCGCTTCCTGGACGCGCGCCTCGCCGCCAAGGGCCTTGCCATGGGACCCGCCGCCGACCGCCCCACCCTGATCCGCCGCGTCACGTTCGACCTCATTGGCCTCCCGCCCCCGGAAGCGGAAATCGCCGCGTTTATGGCCGACAAAGCGCCGGGTGCCTACGAGCGGGTCGTGGATCGGCTGCTGGCATCGCCGCGTTACGGTGAGCGCTGGGCCCGGCACTGGCTCGACACCATCCACTACGCCGACTCCCACGGCTCCGAGCATGACATGGGCCGTAAGAACGCCTGGCCGTTCCGCGACTATGTCGTCCAAACCTTCAACAACGATGTCCCCTACGCCCGCTTCGTCCGCGAACAGCTGGCTGCGGACGCCCTCTACCCGAATCGCCCGGATCTCACCCCCGCCCTGGGCTACCTGAGCGCCGGCAACTTTGATCTCAGCGCCTACTACACCGCCCCCGTCCCGTTCCAGATCCTCGACCGCGACGACATGGTCAACCAGGCTATGTCTACTTTCGTCAGCACCACCGCCAACTGCGCACGGTGCCACGACCACAAGTTCGACCCCGTCCCCACCACAGACTACTGGGCGCTACAGGCCGTGTTCGCGGGCGTGATCAAGGGCGATGTCACCTACGACGAGAAGCCCGACATCGCGGAACAGCGCGCAAAGTGGAACAAGCTAAAGGAAGTCGCCGACAGCAAGAACGCGAATCGCATCCTCGCTACCGAGCATCAGCCGACAGTGGGTACTTTTCTGTCGGCGATCTCTCGTTTTGGCGGATGGAAGCCGGTCTTGGTGCAGAAAGCAAGTAGCACGGGGGGCGCGACGTTCACCCTCACCGACGATGGCCGCGTTGCGGTGAGTGGCCCCCGCCCGGCCAAGGACACCTACACACTCCTCACCCGCCCCGGTGCCAGTCGCGTCGGTGCTCTCCGAGTAGATGCACTGGCATCGCCTGAGCTCCCCAAGGGTGGAGCCGGACGCGCGGACGATGGCGCTTTTCTCTTGAGCGAAGTTTCGGTCGAGGTTCTGCGGGTCGGGGGCAAGCGCGAGAAGGCGAAAATTGTCCGGGCCAGCGCCGATTATGCCCAGCCGAACAAGGACGCCGCGCACGCCGCAGACGGCAACTCCGGCTCCGCGTGGGGCATCGGACCAGAGTCTGGCAAGGATCACCACCTCGTGCTCGCCTTCGCCCAGCCCCTCGAACTTGCCGATGGTGACGCGCTTGAGGTGGTTCTCGAACAAAACGACGGTGCGGGCCACATTTTAGGACGCTTCCGCTTGAGTGTCGCCGACGCCCCCCGTGCGACTCTCTGCGCCGTGCCCCCGAAGGTGGCCGAGCTGCTGAAGGCCCCCACGCCGGACCAGGCCACCCGCGTGGAGCTCGCCGCGTTCGCGCTGCGGGAAACGGCCGCCGATGGCATCGCGTCCCTGCCACCACTCAAGCGTGTCTACGTCGCCGCGAAAGCCGCCGATGTGGCCGATGTGGGTTTCGTCAATATCGACAAGCCCCGGGAAATCCACGTGCTGGAGCGGGGTGAGATGAGTCGGCCCAAGCAGGTGGTCGGGCCAGGGGCGCTGTCGGCATTCCCGGAGCTTGGGCTCTACTTCAAGCGCCGCGACATGACGCAGGAGAGCCAGCGCCGCGCCGCGCTCGCGGAGTGGGTCGTGGATCGCCGCAACCCCCTGACCTGGCGCAGCATCGTTAATCGCGTCTGGCACTACCACTTTGGCAAGGGCATTGTCGACACGCCCGGCGACTTTGGCCGCATGGGCGGCGCACCGAGCCATCCTGAGCTGCTAGACTATCTCGCGGCGTGGTTCAAGGACGACGCGCAGGGGTCGTTCAAAAAGCTACACCGCCTGCTGGTGACAAGCCACGCCTACCGGCAGAGCTCCACCAACCGCCCGGAGGCGGACAAGCTCGATAGGGACAACCGGCTGCTGTGGCGGGCAAATCGCCTCCGCCTGGATGCCGACCAGTACCGGGACGCCACGCTGCAGACCGCCGGGCGGATTGACTTCACCATGGGGGGACCGGGGGTCAACCACTTCAAGCAAGGCCCAGGGCCGCAGATGACACCCGCCCTGGACTATGCGGCGTTCGACTGGGAGAGCCCCGCGGCCAACCGGCGCTCGGTCTACCGCACGGTCTGGCGCTCCATTCCAGACCCGTTCATGGACTCGCTGGACTTCCCCGACCTGACCCTGCTCTCCCCCACCCGAGGCACAAGTGTGTCGGCCCTGCAGGCTCTCACGCTCTACAACAACAACTTCGTGCTCTCGTGCGCCCAGTCCTTGGCGAAGCGTGTGGTAGCTGAGGGCGGAGCTCTCCCGCGCCAGATCGAGCGGGCGGCGACTCTGGCGTGGGGCCGAGCCCTCACCGACAAAGAGCGGAAAGTGCTACAAACCATGGCGAGTGCTCATGGGCTTGAGGCGACCTGCCGCGTTATTCTGAACGCCAATGCGTTCCTGTTCATAGACTGATAGGTAGGATAGATGAACGATGATCACTGGGGTTTTCCCACCAACCGACGCGAGTTCCTGACCGGACTCGGCGGGGGCTTCGCGGGCCTCGCCCTGACCAGCCTGCTAGCCAAAGACAGCCAGGCGACACCGACAGATCCCGCCGGGCAGGGCTCACTAAACATGCAGCACCACCCGCCTAAAGTGAAGCGAATCATCCAGCTGTTCATGAACGGCGGCGCAAGCCCGATGGACCTCTTCGACTACAAGCCCGCGCTGATCAAGTACCACGGCCAAAAGCTCCCGGACCACATCCGGCCCGAGGGATTGGCCAGTGCCCCTGGCTTGTGCCTCCAGAGCCCGTTCACCTTCAAGCAGTACGGCCAGTCGGGACGCTGGGTGAGTGAGGTATTTCCCGAACAAGCAAAACTCGTGGACGAAATGGCGTTCTTTATGGCGATGGCCAGCAAGTCCAGTGTCCACGGCCCCGCCTCGTACATGATGAACACGGGCTTCATCCAGCCGGGATTCCCGTCTATGGGGGCGTGGATTTCCTACGCGATCGGGAACCTTCGTGACAACTTGCCGACCTTTGTGGTGCTCCCC
>NZ_JANNYP010000243.1:0-23260 GCF_031410135.1 Armatimonas sp.
ACCATCTGTGATCAACGGAAATCACCTGATTTCCGTCACCGCAAGGGGTGGGGAAACGCCCAACTATACCTTTCCGGTGCGATGGGCAAAAAGCCCCAGCCTGGTAGTTTGGCGACTCACGTACCTTGCCCAAGAAACCTAAACCCGGTGAGGATCCCAATCCCCGTAACCGTGACCGGCTCGTAAATGGCACAAGGTTTTCTAGGAAAGGTTCAATGAGGCTTGGGTGACAGGTATGGCACTTGGCAAGACACTGCAAACCGACATCACACAGAAACTCATTCCCTCTCGCCATGAGCTGTTCCAGCCACCATGCCTCTAGCTCCGCTGAGTCCAGTGCGCCCACAACGGCCAGTAGTGTCTCGCGAAGCCTTGGGTCAAAGAGCAAGATTCGAAACAGCGGCCAGCCTTGTGCAAGATGCCCTTCGGGAAGAGGTTGTGGAGCAGTCGTCGCACGCCAGGATTTGTCCCGTTCGGGGAGCCAGCCTGCCAGCGGCGATATACCGGTGCGCCAGTACCCACGCCACTCCTGCGCAATAACCTCCGCGTCTAGCTTTGCCGATCCCATACGTCGCAGTGTACCAAACCCTCCCTGCCCTGAGGGAGGGTGGACGCGAGTTTTACGAGTGGCCGGGTGGGTTCTGGTGGGTTCGAGTAGGTTTTGCTCACTCGCCCAGGAGGCGGGAGACGGCGGTGAGAAGCTCGGTGGGCTGGAAGGGTTTGGTGAGGTAGAGGTCGGCCCCCTGGAGCAGGCCGTTCATCATGTCACCATCCGAGTCATGGGCACTGAGCAGGACGACCGGGAGGTTCTGGAGCACCGTATCGGCGCGCACCAGTGCCACCAGCGCCAGGCCATCCAGCTCGGGCATCTCGACATCGGAGACCACGAGATCGAACGAGGCCTGCATGAGCAGACGCATGGCCTCCGCGCCGTTCAGAGCCGTCTGAACGGCGTAGCCCGCCTGGGTCAGGTTGGCGTGCAGAAGCCGCGTCACTTTCTCGTCGTCGTCCACAACGAGAATGCGACGGGCTTCGGGCATGGAACTCACAGACATCAGGGATAGTGTACGCCGAAAATGGGCGATTGAACACCCCTAAAGCGTGCTATTAAATATTTCCCTCTACTACCAGGTCTACGAGCGCAGGTCTTCAAACAAAACCGTCGAGAGGTAGCGCTCGGCGTTGCTGGCGACGATCACGACGATGCGCTTTCCCACATTCTCGGGGCGCTTGCCCACCTCAATGGCCGCATGGATCGCCGCTCCCGACGAAATCCCGACGGCGAGTCCCTCCTCGCGCATCACCCGACGGGCCATCGCGACGGCTTCTTCGTTGGTGACCGGAAATGTCTCGTCCACGACACTGGTGTGAAGGTTCTCTGGAACAAAGCCCGCCCCGATTCCCTGGATGCCATGACGTGCGGGAGCAAGAGGCTCACCGGCAAGGGTCTGGTGGATCACCTGCGAGGCCGTCGGCTCCACCGCTACCGTGGTAAAGCTGGGCTTACGCGCCTTGATCACCTCCGCGACTCCCGTGAGGGTTCCGCCCGTGCCCACACCGGAGACTAGAATGTCTACCGTGCCGTCGGTGTCGTTCCAGATCTCCTCGGCGGTGGTGCGCCGGTGAATATCCGGGTTGGCGGGGTTCTCAAACTGCTGAGGAATAAAATACTTCTCTGGGTCTTGCGCCGCGATCTCATTGGCTTTCTTAATCGCGCCGGTCATCCCGATTCCGTAGCTTGGGGGCACCAGCTCCAGAGTCGCGCCGTAGCCCTTGAGAAGCAAGCGGCGCTCCATGGACATCGTCTCGGGCATCACCAAGATAATCTCGTAGCCCTTGGCCGCCGCCACAAACGCCAGCGCGATTCCCGTGTTGCCACTGGTCGGCTCGACAATCACATTTCTGCCCGGCGCGATCCGGCCCGCTTTCTCTGCCGCCTCAATCATATTGACCCCGATACGGTCTTTGACGGAGAGGCCGGGGTTAAGATACTCCAGCTTGACAATAATCTCAGCGACAGAGCCCTCAGTGACGCGGTTGAGGCGCACCAACGGCGTGTTGCCAATCAGCTCAGTGGGGTTGTTGTAGATTTTCATAGTTTTTCCTATTGCTTAGATATGCATGGCTAAGAAGCCATCATGGGTTGCGGTGCGACGCTCCAGAAGCTCGGCGATCGTGACCGTCTCTACAACAGAGAGTAAGGCCGCGCGTAGCTCACGCCAGACCCCACGCACCACTTGCACTTCGGGGATCGCACCGAGAGACTCGGGCTCTTCGGGAGTGCCTTGGATCAGCTCGTGCGGAATTAGCGGCCCGGAGAGCGCTCGGAGCACGGCGCCGACGGTCACGCGGTCGGGAGAGTCGGCTAAGACATAGCCTCCGCCTGCTCCCCGAATGGAGCGCACTACTTCCGCGCGGCGTAGCAAGGCGAGGAGCTGCTCCAGAAACGGCTCGGGGATTTGCTGGCGCGCCGCGATCTCCCGCGCCTGCACTGGCCCACTATTTCCCTGTGCTGCCAGGTCTAAAACGGCACGGAGGCCATAGTCTTCTTTTGAGGTGAATGTCATAATTCTTGACTAATTCTAGTAAATTGATCGGATTTATATTATCCGGAAACTCCGTTTTTGGCAAGGTACAATAGCCACCGTGCTCAAGATTCACTGTATCTCTGACTTTGCGCAGCTCGAAAATCACTGGAAAATGCTGGCGGCGGCAGGTAACGCAACCGTCTTCCAGACCTGGGAGTGGAGCGCGGCTTGGTGGCGGCACAACCGGCGCGGCAAGAAGCTCATGGCCTTGCTCTGTGAGGAAACGGGCGAGTTTGGAGCGGGTGTGATTGGTCTTGCCCCGTTTTATCGCGCCGCCGGGACCCTACGCCTGGTGGGGACGGGGGGCTCTGACTACCTGGATTTTCTCGCGCTACCCGGCCATGAGACCGGTGTCGCGATTGTCGTTGCGGAGTGGCTACAGAGCAATCCCTACCGCTGGCTCTGGGCGGATCTTCAGCAGATCGCGCCGGGAAGCACCGCCCGGCACCTGACAGGAACCCAACAGTGGCCGGGGGAGACTTGCCCCTATCTGCCGCTCCCGACAACCTACGGAGCCTTCCTGCAAGTGCTGAATAAAAAGCTGCGCCAGAATATCGGCTACTACGAGCGCTCGATGGAAAAGCAGCACGCTCTGGAGATTCGCCTCGCCTCACACAAGTCTTTTAAAGCGGACATGCGGGCGTTTTTTGAGCTCCACCAGCTCCGCTGGCGGGGGCGCTGGATGCCAGGGGCCTTTGCCTCGCAGGCCGCACGCGCTTTTCACACGGAGGCTGCGTGGGCACTTCTGGAGTCGGGGAACCTTCGCCTGCACACGCTCCGGCTGGATGACAAGGCGGTGGCGTCGCTCTACTGTTTTCATAAAGGCCGCACCACCTACTACTACCTCAGCGGCTTCGATCCTAAAGTATCCAAGCTCTCGCCGGGAACCGTCCTAACGGCCAACGCGATCCAGCATGCTATTGAGGCGGATGGTGCCACTACCTTTGACTTTCTCCGCGGCGACGAAGGCTATAAGTACAAGTGGGGAGCGCAAGACCGCTACAACAAGCGCCTCTCACTGGCGCAGCCGGGCCAGCCTCTCTCACAGCTCCTGGCAACCTCGGGGCGTCTTGCGCTGTCTTTGGAGCTAAGGCTCAAGCACGCGATGCATGCTCGTCAAGGCGGTGTTGTGTCTCGTGCAGGCAAAGAAAAGTCCCCTGAGAAGGCGGAGCAAAGGCAAGGAAATGAAGTTTTTTAGCGCCCTTATGCGCTGGTTGTTCTTCCTCACTCTCACTGCGGCGCTGGCCTGGAATATCTGGCAGGTACGCCAGCTTCGCACGGAAGTCAACCAGCTTAAAGCCGCGCGGGGTAAGGCGGGCGGAGGAGGTCTTTCCGATAAGCCAACCTTGACAAACTCGCTTGCGCTCCTCAAGGCATCGAAGGCCCACGCGGAGAAAGCCCAAGCTTTACTCAAGGCCCAGAAGCTCGAAGAAGCCGCCAAGGAGACGAAGCTTGCCGCAGAGACGGCGCAAAAAGCCTATGCCGGTGCGCAGAGCTCCGACCCACTCGGAGAGCTACAAAGTACGGTACAATCCCTATCAAAACAGGTTGGTTCCCTCTGGGAGACCGAGAAAAAGAAAGAACCAAAGAAACCATGAACACGAAAAAATGGTTAAGTGGCTCGCTGGTTATACTGGCATTCGCCGGTGTCGGCTGTAGAGGAGGTCTCCCTTCTAAGGAAAAAGAGGTCGAACTCGGTCAGCAGTTCGCGCAGGAGTACGAAAGAAAGCTCCCCGATGGCCCGATTGTCACTCGTGGCCCAGAATACGACCGTGTCCAGCGCGTAGCCGCTAAGCTTCTCCCTCTCGCCCGAAAAGACTGGGATGTTCCCTACACGGTTAAAGTGATTCAGTCCGATCAGATCAATGCCTTTGCCGTGCCTGGTGGCCCGATCTACTTCTACACGGGGCTGATCAAGCTGGCGGCCAATGATGATGAGCTGGCGTCGGTTCTGGGCCATGAAATTGCGCATATCACCAAGCGCCACTCTGTCAAGCAGATGAAGAAGAGCCAGGACATGATGATTGGGCTGGCGGCTATAGATGCGCTGATCAAAGGTGGTAACACGGTTAAAGGTGCCGCAGAGATCGCGGCGGGTCTTCAGCAGATGAAGTTCTCCCGGGGTGATGAGAACCAGGCAGATGAGTTTGGTTTTAAGTACCTAGTGAACATGAAGTACAACCCCGACTCTATGGCGAGTTTTTTCACCAAGATGGGGGCAAAGACGGGCGGAGATGGGGGAGGCAAACTCGGCGAGTTTCTTTCGTCGCACCCCATGACCACCAAGCGTGTCGAGGCTGCGACCAAGCGCTCCACCGACTTCAAAAAAGGAACCTATAAGGCTCCGTGAAGGGTTTCCTGAAACTGTGAGGGTTATCGCTGTGGTTCCGGCCTACAACGAAGGTCGCCGCATCGTACCCGTTCTGGATACGCTGGCTGCTGCGCCTTCCGTAGATGCGATCGTGGCGGTGGATGATGGCTCCCGTGACGATACATTTGCGGTGGCGAGTCAGCATCCTGCGGTAGCGACGGGCAAGCTGCGGGTCGTTCAGCAGAACCCCAACCAGGGCAAAGGGGCGGCCATGCAGCGCGGTGCGGATGAGGCTGAGGGAGCAGATATACTCCTCTTCCTAGATGCCGATCTCACCGGGCTTACCGTCGCGCATGTCGAGCGCCTGCTTGCTCCTGTGCGGAGCGGCGAGAAAGTCATGGCACTGGGAGTCTTCCGGGGCGGCAACTTCTGGACCACGCTGGCCCAGATCCTAGCTCCCAATATCTCCGGCCAGCGTGCCATCCGCCGCGATGTCTTTCTCAATGTCCCCTGCCTCGCCGATGCCCGCTACGGGGTCGAGCTGGCGATCACCAATTTTGTGATGGGGGAAGGCCTCCCCATGACCGATGTCGTCTTGAAAGATGTCTCCCACCCCACCAAAGAGCGGAAACTGGGCCTCCTGCCTGGCGTTGTTGCGCGGTGCCGAATGTACCAGCAAATGATGCCGTTTTTACTGCGCCGCTACAATCCCAAGCGAAAGCGAAAGCCCTAGTTTATGAACCACGATCCTCTCTGGAAAGAAGTTCTTCATGAGTTTCTTCCTGATGTGATGGGGTTGTTTTTTCCTGACATTGCGCGACAAATTGATTGGACAAGGCTTCGATTTATGGATCAGGAGCTTTTTCCTGATTTTACGGAAGGTGAGCTGCGGCGTGCGGATGTCGTCGCAGAAGTGCAAACGTTAAGTGGGCAGGATGAGTTTATCATCGTGGATTTTGAGATTGAGTCGCAGCGACGCAGCAATTTTGGTTATCGTCTCTGGGAGTATCGTTCTCTGCTGAGAATTCGCCATAAAAAGCCTGTTTTGCCACTGGTTCTCTATCTTGCTCCGGGGGCAGGGGGAGTCACAGAAGAAACGTATCGCGAGTCTCTTTTGGGACGGCAAATCGAAGAGTTTCGCTATCTTGCGATAGGGCTTCCTGACTTGCAAGCGGCTGACTATGCCACCGCGACCACACCGGTGGCAGGGGCACTGCGATCTTTGATGAAGTCAGGGGCGCTGAGCCGCCCGGCCTTAAAGCTAGACTGCCTGAGGCAGCTGGTCGGGACAACGCGAAACGATGCACATAGGGCACTTCTCTCGACAGTGGTGGAGTCGTATTTGCCTCTCGCAGGCGAAGAAGCGGAGGTGTTTTCAAGCATGGTACAACAAGAAGTAGAGGTAAGGACAATGGTTACAGTCTACGAGGAGCGTGGTTTTTTACAGGGCAAGCGTGAAGCGCTGCTTCAAGTACTCCAGGTCAAGTTCGGGAGTCCCTCTCCCGATTTACGGGAGCGTGTCGAGGCGCTGGCGACTCGTGAGGAGCTAGAGCGCTTTTTCGCCCGTGCCCTCCAGGCCAGCACAATTCAAGAGACAGGTTTGATCCAGTGAGCAAATCTCTTCGTGATGATCTTTTGAGCCTTTTGGCACTGCAGGCAGTTGACTCCCAGATTGAGAAAGCCAAGGCGACTCTGGCGGCGACAGACAATGGTTCGGCGGCTCTGGGAGTCTACAACACTAAAAAGAAAGAGGCGGAGGCGCTACGGACACTGGCGATAAAAGCCCAGTCGGAGCAGAAAGACACTGAGCTGAAGCTGGAGACGATTGAGACCAAGCGCAAGCATGAGGAGAAGCGCCTCTATAGCGGCAGTGTGACGGGCTCGCGGGAGCTGGAGAACCTGCAAAAAGAGCTGGACATGCTGGTGCGGCAGAAAGATGCTGCAGAAGAAAATGTCCTTCTTGCGATGGATGCCGCTGCCGAAGCCGTCTCGCTCGCGGAGATCGCAGAGAAAGAGCAGCTTCTTCAGGCGAGCCGGTTTAAAAAAGTGCGTGCCCACTACGAAGCCCGGCACAAAGAGCTGACGGCAGAGATTGAGAGCCTGAAATCGCCACGGATTGCCGCAGTGGCCGAGGTTAGCAGTGCGGAGCTTCTCACACGCTACGAAAATATCCGGGGCAAAAAACAAGGAGTCGGCTGCGCTCCGGTGGGCAGCGACGATTCCTGTGGTGCCTGTCACACACGCATTAATACACAGGCCGCAGACGCAGGACGGCGTGGGGAGAGTATCGTCTTTTGTGAGCACTGTGGCCGCATTCTCACTCCGGCCCACTAGTTGCAATGTGCTAAACTCGGGAGCGGATCATGCGACAAAATGCGGCTTTTCGAGTAGGGATACTGGCACTGCTGGGGGCACTGTCGGGGTGTGCGGGGGCAGGTAGTGGTGGAGCGGCGACGGCCACCGCACTCTCTGTGCCAACCACGCGCTTTGAGCCCAACTACCTTGACACGCTTGACGAGGGACGGCAGTGGTCGCGCTTTGCCCTGCGCTACCAGCTCCGCTCGTCCTCGGGGCGCGACTTGGCTCCTCTCATGGAGGCGGGCCTGAGCGCTTGGTCTCCGTACTACGACGGGATTTTTACTTTTACGGCCTCAAAGGACAACAGCTACGAGCTCTCGGTTGAGACGGTTCCAGAGGGTTCTCTGGGAAGCACCACCATTGGATTGACGACGGTCACCTACCGCACCAGCGACTCTGGGATTATCCGTGCACAGATCAAAGTGGACGAGAGCCTAGACGATGATCTGATGGTTCAAGTTTTAGCGCACGAGCTCGGGCATGCGATTGGCTTGGATGGCCATAGTCTCGACAGAGCGGATCTCATGTTTCCCCGTGCTCACTTGCCACTGGTTGTGACAGAGCGGGATCGCAATACATTTTTGACTCTCTACTCAAATTTACTAGCGGGCCGTGGCCGTGCGCTCTCGCCCAAAGAAAATGACGGTAGTGAGCAAGTCACTACCGTCATTTGTTCGTTTCCGAAGCGCGACTAGTTGCGTCCGCCTGGGCCGCCAGGACCCCCTGGGCCACCCTCGGGACGGGGCAGAGTTGCTTTTGCCGTCAGCTTGAGGCCATCTACTGAGTACTGCAGAAGCTGGTCGCCACGCAGGATGTAGACGTACTTATCGGTAGCCGCAATGCTTGCGCCCCCGCCGCCCATCATTCCCATCATGCCGCCCATGCCTCCTGGTCGTCCCTGTCCACCACCAGGGCCTCCAAAGCCACCCCCTCCGCCGGGAGGGCCTCCCTGACCGCCAAAGCCGCCTTGGCCGCCGCCGGGAGGGCCACCGAAGCCGCCTTGGCCACCACCGCCAAAACCACCTTGAGGTGGCTGAGGAAGCTCCTGTGCAACCAAAGTATTACTCGTGTCCTTGCCTTTTTGGGCGTTTGCCTGCTGCATCGTCGCCGCAAAACCGACTGTCAGCGCGGCTCCTAAAGCCATCCCGCCAATTACATTCCATCGTGCTCGTGTCATTGTCGAATCCTCCGTGATCTTTAGTATGAGCGACAAACGTGAAGAAGTCCTGAAGAAGTTGCGATATCCAAATACTTGACAGAGTAGATACGGCGCGATAGAATCTGTCTCGCCTGCTAGTCAGGTAGTCCCTCAATTGCCTAGGTGGCGGAATTGGCAGACGCGCATGGTTGAGGGCCATGTCCCGCAAGGGGTAAGGGTTCAAGTCCCTTCTTGGGCATAAAAAAACGCAGAGGCTCCTCGTAACATTCGAGGAGCCTTTTGCGTTTTAATTAGGGAGACTCAGGTATCATAAACTGTCTCTAAAACTGTTGAGGAGTTTTTCATTGAATCGCACGTTGCCCCTGTCAGCGCTGGTTTTTACGCTGATGCTTACCCCCGCTGTCCCGACGATGGCACAGCCACCCGCCTCTCCCGCCGCGAGCCCCGCTCAACCTCCTGCCGTTGCCCAGAAGGTGCTTTTTGTCAATAAAGCCCAGCAAAGTCAAGTCAAGAAGATCAATGCAACCGCGACGTTCTCCCTAGACGGTCCCGGGGGGCAGAAGCTCACGCTGGAAGTTAAAGAGCTTGATCGGATTAACTACACCGCCGTGGCCGCCAGTGGAGAGATCACCTACGAGAGCCGCACTGAGTCGCTCCAGCAGTTTATCAATGGTCAAAAAGGCCCCGATGACCCCGATGTGGGCAAAGACATTGATACCTTCACCATCAAGCCCGATGGCACGCTCGTCAGCTATAAAAGCTCCAAGACCGAAAAAGATGAAGACCATAGCGATGAGCGCCTCTACGTGGCAACATCCATTGCCTTTTCGGATAAGCCTGTTGCTGTGGGAGAGAAGTGGACGCGGGAGTTTAAAGCCAACTCCACGTATGGGCTGATCGAGGCCAAGGGTGAGTACGAGTTCCAAGCGCTGGAAGAAAAAAACGGGACGCTTTGTGCCCGGATCGGGGTGTCGTATACGGAGAACTCCGGCAAGAGCCCGATCACGACCAAGGGGCTTGTCTGGATCGAGATCGGTAGCGGCGACGATGTGGCCTCTGATATCGTGGTCACCAACATTCCCTTTGGGGACGATGAGGTGGTGACGGCTAGCTTCAAGTCCAATCGCGACAGTGGTGGCCCACTCCCCGCCGACGAAGTGAAGAAGCTACAGGGGGGGCTGAAAGCCGAGCAGAGCAGCATCAAGGCGCAGCCACCCAAAGTTGAGCCGCCCAAGCCCAAGACCATTGATGAGACGGTGAAGGACTACGACAAGCTCCCTGGCGTTCTGACGCTCTGGCGAAAGCGCGAGGAGAATGGCAAGGACACGATCTATGCCGAAGTGCGCGAAGATCAGCTCGATAAGCTCTTGCTTCTTCAGGCGACCTTTAGCACGGGGGATGCCAGTCATGCCATTGCGGGCGATCCGATCAGTGACTTTGTCTTCCAGCTCACCAAAAGCCCCGATGACAAGATCTACTTGGCTGTGCCCAATACCAACTACACCGGGGCTCCTGATGCCGCTACGGCGCTTGCTCTCAAGCGGTCCATGCCGCCGATGTCCTACCTTCAGACCTTTAAGATTGAGGCCAAGCAGTCCGATCGCAAGAGCCTCTTGATTGATCTGTCTGAGTTCTTCAAGAGCGATTTTCTGGGAATTGGCTTTGCCTTCTCTGGCATGCCCCCAATTCCAGGGCTCCTGGCGGGGCCCACAGGCGGCGGCATGGGCTTGGATCGTGAGAAAACCTATGTCCTCTCGGTGAAGAACTTCCCGGAGAACCTGGTGGTCACGAGCCAGTACCACTTTGTGCGCGGTCTCTCGCCGCTGTTGGTAAACACGCCGACCCTGGGCGACCCGAGAAGTGCGCCTGTCCAGGTGACGTTTAATCTCTCCGCGCTCCCCGTGGACAACGGCTATATCCCACGCCTCTACGACCCGCGCATTGGCTACTTTACGGCAGACAACCAGAGCCTGGAGCGCGATGATAAGCTGGAGCAGATCCAGCGCTTTATCACCCGCTGGGATTTGCGCAAGAAGAACCCGGAGGTCGCTGTTTCCGAGCCGGTCAAGCCCATTGTGTTCTGGCTGGACAACGCTATCCCCGAGCAGTACCGCCCAGCCTTCCGCGCCGCTCTTCTCTCGTGGAACCCGACGTTGGAGAAAGCGGGCTTCAAAGACGCGATCCAGGTGAAGCAGATGCCCGATAAGCCCACCGACGAAGAGGCTAAGAAGGGGCTAGTTCCTACCGACACTGCCGACATGCGCTTCAACGTGATTCGCTGGGTCATCTCCCCCAACCCTGCCGACGCCTATGCCATTGCCCAGGCGCGACCCAACCCGCTCACGGGGCAGATTCTCAGTGCCAGTATCACGGTGGATGCGGGAATGGCGCAGGTTACCAAAGTGGAGCACAAAGACTCCGTCGCTCCTGAGCAAGCCTTCACCCGAATCGCGGAGTACGAGAAGCGCGAGGAAGAAGAGAAAGCACATGGCCACCGACACGACAGCAATCGTCGCTGTGAGTACGGCAAGCTGGCAAAGAGCAATGCCTGGTTTGGCCTTCTTGCCGTCAATGTCCTCGCCGAGGGAAAGATTAGCCAGAAAGACTACGTCGCGCAGTTCCTTCAGGATGTCGTCGCACACGAGTTTGGCCATATTCTGGGGCTGCGACATAACTTTGTTGCTTCGACCCAGTACACCCTGGCCCAGCTGGGTGACCCCAAAGTGGTTCCGTTTGGCAAGACCCTGACAGCCTCACTGATGGACTACACGCCCTTCAATATCGCCGCGCTAAAATCGACGGGATCTCCGTTCTGGTCGCTGAGTCCGGGAACCTACGACCAGTGGGCGGTTCAGTACGGCTACACGCCCGCTCCAGCAGCGCGGACACCCAACGACGAGCTGCCCATGCTCAAGCAGATTGCGAGGCGGAGCGGCGAGCCTGGCCTGCTCTACATGACCGATGGGGAGGCTGATATCTTCGACCCCACCATTACGCGCTTTGATAGCTCCGCCAATCCGCTGGACTACTGGGAGCGCGTCATGCAGACGGCCCAGGAGATGATGGGTAAGCTCGATAAGCGCGTCAAGCCCGGCGAGAGCTATCTTGAGTTTTCTCGGCAAGTCCAGATGGTCTTGGACATGTTCTCGCAAGGCTCCGGGCAAGCGAGCCGCTACGTTGGCGCACAGCAAGTACGCCGTAGCTTCAAGGGCGATGTGGGCGAGAAGCCAAACCTCAAGCCGGTAGATGGTGCTCAGCAAAAGCGTGCCCTGGACCTGATTGCCAAGTATATTTTGGCACCGGGAGCTCTAAAGCTGCCCCCCGGCTATCTTGAAAAGCTCACGATGGATCTGTCTGCGCCCGAGTCGCGCCCCTCTGAGTTTTTCGTGGGAGACTACATTGCCAATCTCCAGAAAGCCGTCGTGCGGCGCATGCTCTCGACGACCACTCTGTCGAAAGTGGCTAGCAATGAGTATAAAACGGCAGACCCGACGAAGGCACTGACCCTCCCGACCCTCTTCAAGACGGTCTCGGATGCGGTCTGGGGTGAGCTGGTCACCAAATCTAACGTCGGGTTCTCTCGGCGGCACCTCCAGCGGCAGCACATTGAGTCGCTGATCAGCCTCGCCAGTGGCACCGGCACCGATGATAGCCGAATGCTGGCTTCCGCGCAGCTCAAGATGCTCCGCGAGAAGCTCAAGACCGCGCAGAGTATTGCATCGCTGGATGAGTACACCCGCCTGCACTACACCGATCTGGCGGAAAAAGTCCAGCGCCAGCTAGAGGCAAAGGTCAATATTAGTGGCGGCGGCGGTGGGGGCATGGGCTTCCTCTTTGGCCGCCCTGGAAAGTGAACCGTCTCCGCCTGCCCCAGCCCCTCCTCTCAAACGCCCTGAGGGCACCCGGAGGAGGGATTCTTCTGTTTTTCGGAACCCTGGCGCTCTTCTTCGACGTGATTTTTCGGGGACGAGTCTTTTTCTACGGAGATCTGGCGCTCTATTTTCTTCCCGAGCTTGTGTTCCTGCGCGACGAGCTTCTGGCGGGGCGCATCCCGCTCTGGAACCCGTATGTCAACTGCGGCCAGCCCTTTGTGGGAAACCCACAGACCTGGCCGCTCTATCCGTCTACGCTTCTGCTTCTGCTCTTCTCCGCTCCGAAGGCTGTCGCGCTCTCCACGGCGCTGCATGTGCTCTGGGCTAGCTTGGGAATGCAGGCGTTTTTGCGAACGCGTAACTTGGGAACCGTGGCAGCGACACTTGGTGCGGTTGCCTTTGCTTTCGGAGGGGCCTTTGTTTCTAAAGCACAGTTCCCCAACATGCTTCAGGCAATGAGCTGGCTTCCGTGGCTGCTCTGGGGAATTGAGCGGCTGCTGGCGAAAAACACGCGGGGACGTGTGGCGGCTCTGGGATTGTTTGTTGGGCTGGCGCTGCTGGCGGCACATGCGCAAGTGACCCTCATGCAGCTCTATCTGGCCGTGGCGTGGGTGATTTTTCGTCTTGTGAGCATACCTCGTCGTGAGCGTCTCGGCGTTTTTGGAGCACTCACTCTGGCGGCTCTGCTGGGACTTGGTCTGGCACTGGCGCAACTCCTGCCTGTGATTGAGTACGCCGGTACTTCCACGCGTCCGCACCTGGGGCTCCGTGAGGCAAACCGTTTCTATCTGCCCTGGAAAGAGCTGTGGCTGCTGGTTGCTCCCAATGCCTTTGGCAACCCCGCGTTTTCAGGCGGCTGGACGGGTAAAGGCAACTTCTGGGAGCCCTGCTGCTACATTGGATTGATCCCACTAGGACTGGCTTTTTGTGGGCGTGGGAGCCGTGAGTTAAAGTTCTGGATCGGGGCGGCTCTAATCTGCTTCTGGCTGGCGCTGGGGCGCTGGGCAGGGCTGTTCACGCTGGCGTTTTACGTGCTGCCCGGTGTCAAGCAGTTTCATGATCCGGCGCGCTGGCTCTATCTCGGCACCTTTGCGCTGGCGGTGCTGGCCGCACAGGGGCTGGAGCGGGTGCGCGTCAAAGAGCCCGTCAAGTGGGGGCTGGTACTCCTAGCAATCGCCGACACGGTCTTCTTTGCGCGGTCTCTTCACCCGACCTGCGATCCCAGCGAGTTGTCTGGTTTTGCCCAAGCGCCGCCACTCACCGGGCGAGTCTTTCACCTGCGGCCCTACGAGGCCTGGAAGTACATCGCGCCCTACAAGCACTACAGCGAGGTCTCCCTGACGAAGCTCTTTGCGCAGCCCACTCCCAATATGCTGCTCGGGAGCCACACGCGGCAGGCGGGTGGCTACGAGCCCGTCGCCCGACGGGAAGTGACTAATGCACTCAAGGCACTAGGCGAGCTTCCGGAGGAGCCTGCGAAGCTCACCTCGACCCAGCAAGCGCAGCTAGAAGCACTGGGGGTGGAGCGCATCGTGGGCATTAAAAGCGAGCACACTCTGACGCAGCCTGCGCCCCTAATCCAAATGGCGGGTGAGAGAGTGGTTGCCTCCCGTCCCGGCGAGTGGGTTCTCGCACCGGAAAGCTCCGAACCTGCCGAAGTCATCGTGCGAGAGAGCTTTGCTTCCGGCTGGCGAGCGTGGGCGGATGGGACGCCCCTGAGCATTACGTCCGCCCCGCCGATTTTCATGAGAGTTTCCGTACCACCGGGCACGAAACGTCTCGTTTTTCGCTACGAACCTCTTTCCTGGCGTGTTGGGGTGTTTCTTTCCGGGGGCGCAGGGTGTATACTGGTGGCATTCATGATGGTGTCATTAAGGAAACGCGTGTGGCGGAGCTAACGATTCAAATAACAAGCACGGGAGAAATTCCTGTGATGGGGCTGAGTGGTGAGCTAGATGCCTACCATGCGCCTCGGGTTAAAGCGGAACTGGAAGAGCTTCTAGCGTCGGGGAAAAAGACCGTCGTCGTAAACTTGAAGCGTGTTGCCTACATAGACTCAACGGGGCTTGGGGTTCTGGTGGCCGCGCGGAAGCAGGTTCTTGACGCAGGCGGTGCGCTCCTGCTCGTCATTCTGTCCGAGAGCGCGGTTCAGCGGACCTTCACCATCACCGGACTGCTGGGTGTATTTTCCATTTTTGAAGAAGAAGCGGCTGCACTTGATGCAGCGGCAAGTTAGGCAAGTTAGGAAGGATAGCAAGATGCATAAATTTTCCCGAGCGTCGCTTCTCAAGGCGCTCATTCCTGGTCTGGTTCTCTCCCTGAACCTGGTGGGCTGTAAAGATCCCAATGCAAACAAAACGGGCGGCGACGCGGGCACCGGGACGTCAACTACGGCGGCAGCTCAGGACACCAGCGGCGACACGATCAAAGTGGGGCAGTACGCCTCGCTAACCGGGGAGACCTCGACCTTTGGGGTAGAGTCCAATGCGGGACTGACCTTTGCGGTGGATGAGCTCAATGCGGCGGGGGGAATTGAGGTTGGCGGCAAGAAGATGAAGGTCGAGGTGGAGACACAGGACGACCAGAGCAAAGCCGATGAAGCCAAGACAATCGCGGTCAAGTTCGCCTCGGATGCTAAAGTTGTGGCAGTGATTGGCGAGGTTGCCTCTAGTCGCTCCAAGACCGCGGCTCCTGAGTTCCAGCGCGCGGGCATCCCAATGATCTCGCCCAGCTCCACCAATCCGGAAGTGACCAAAGTCGGCGATTTTATCTTCCGTGTGTGCTTTATTGACCCCTTCCAGGGCTTCGTAATGGCCAAGTTCGCCAGCGAGGAGCTCAAACTCAAGAAGGTCGCTATCATGCGCGACCCCTCGCAGGACTACTCCGTCGGGCTGGCCGATGTCTTCAAAGAGGAGTTTGCCAAGATGGGCGGAGCGATTGCGGTAGATGTTTCCTACAACGCCAAAGACTCCGACTTCCGAAGCCAGCTTGGTCAGATCAAGGCAGCAGGTGCCGATGGGATTTTCATTCCCGGTTACTACAACGAGGTCGGGACGATTGCACGGCAGGCAAAAGAGCTCGGCATCGAGGCTCCGCTCATGGGCGGCGATGGCTGGGACTCTGAGAAGCTGGTCGAGGGCGCGGGTGGCCCTGGAAAAGCACTGGAAGGTGCCTACTTCTCGACCCACTACTCCAAGGACTCCAAGGAGCAGAAAGTCCAGGACTTTGTCAAGGCGTTTAGTGCGAAAAACGGCAAGGCTCCCGCGAGCCTCGTTGCCCAGGGCTACGATGCCATGATGATCCTCGCCGATGCCATCAAGCGTGCGGGCTCGACGGATCGTAAGAAAGTGCGCGATGCCCTCGCCCAAACCAAAGACTACGAGGCCGTGACCGGTAAGATCACTATTGATGCGAACCGCAACGCGACCAAGAGCGCGGTGGTTTTGCAGATCAAGGGTGCCGAGTTTGCTTACGTCAAGACAATCGCTCCCAACTAACCTTCCATCCCACGTGAGCTAGCGCTTGCGTGGGATTTTGCCTTTTATGGATCAATTTCTTCAGAACACTATCAATGGCATCCAGCTGGGAAGCATCTACGTGCTGATCGCACTGGGCTATACCATGGTCTACGGCGTCCTCCGGCTCATTAACTTCGCTCACAGCGATGTTTTCATGGTCGGGGCCTATGTCGGCTACTTTGCGTCCCGCTGGCTAAAAGTCAAGCAGCAGGTGACCCTCTTGGGGGGGCTATTACAGCTCCTGCCGGTCTTGCTGATCTCCATGACGGTCTGTGTGGTGCTGGGTTTGCTTATCGAGCGGCTGGCCTACCGACCTCTGCGCCGTGCGCCACGTCTGACGGCACTCATCACCGCCATCGGAATCTCACTCTTTCTGGAAGGGGCTGCTCAGCTTCCCTTTGTCTTTGGCGTGGATCCAAAGTTCTACCCGGAGATTCTCCCCAGTGGTCCTGAGGCGACGCTGCACCTAGGCAATCTAACCATCTCCCAGAACCAGCTCGTGCTGGTGATTACGGCGTTTGTGCTCATGGCGATCCTCTGGTTTATTGTCCAGCGCACCAAGATGGGCAAGGCGATGCGTGCCGTCAGCCACGACTTTGACGCCGCAGCTCTGATGGGAATCAACACCGACGCGGTGATCTCGTTCACGTTTGCACTGGGGGCGGCTCTGGCCGCCGCGGGTGGCGTGCTCTTTGGTGCCCTGACATTTAAGAGCATCCTGCCCTTGATGGGGGTCCAGATGGGCATTAAAGCCTTTGTCGCCGCCGTGGTCGGTGGGATTGGCTCGATTCCCGGTGCGATGCTCGGTGGGCTACTCATGGGGCTCTCTGAGTCTTTCGTGAAAGGCGCACCGCATATCAAGATCGGCTCGTATGACTTTGACCCGTCGCGCTGGGTGGATGCACTGGCCTTTGTGATTCTGATCGTGGTGCTCCTGGTTCGACCTGCGGGACTCCTGGGTAAGAACACACCGGAGAAAGTCTAGCCATGCAGAAGAAGATCTTAACGCGCCTGGGCTGGAGCGCTGTGGCCTTGATCGGGCTTCTGGCTGGCTCGATGCTCTTTCCGCTCTACCTTCAGGATGTGGTCTACCGTGTGGTGATGCTCTGCGGGATCGCAATCATCATGGCGGTCTCACTGAACCTGATAAATGGCTTCACGGGGCAGTTCTCGATTGGACATGCCGGTTTCCAAGCTGTGGGAGCCTATGTCGCGGCCTCGCTGACGGTCTATGGCCACGACAAGCTCTTTCCCTTTGTGCCAAAAAACGGGGACTTTTCCTCACCGCTCTATTCCCTACTCTCGGGTGGCCCCGCGATGCTGCTCTCGATGCTGGTGGGGGGGCTTGCGGCGGCGGGAATCGGTTATATCGTCGGCCTGCCCAGCCTGCGGCTGCGCGGCGACTATCTCGCCATTGTGACGCTGGGTTTTGGAGAGATTATCCGGGTCGTGGTGGAGAACCTGGATGTGGTCGGGGGGCCGCGTGGCTTCTCGGGAGATCTCAAATCGGGGGTACAGGTTCCGGCGCTGACTAACTTTTTCTGGGTCTACGGAACGGTTCTGGTGGTGATCCTGGTATCGCGAAATCTACGGTTCTCGGTGCATGGGCTCTCGTATCTCTCCGTGCGTGAGGACGAGATCGCGGCGCAGGCGATGGGAGTCAATACCACCGTCGTAAAAGTGAAAGCCTTCGTGCTGGGAGCGTTTTTCGCAGGCGTGGCAGGAGCGCTCTTTGCCCACTACGAGCGCACGATTCTCATCACATCGTTTGGTTTTATCCGCTCGTTTGATTTTGTGACAATGGTAGTTCTGGGAGGGCTAGGCTCAATCACGGGCGCAGCGCTAGCGGCGGTCGTTTTGACCGCGCTCCCCGAGGTTCTGCGCTACACGCTGGGAACTGAGTCCACAAAGTACCGTCTTGTTGCCTATGCACTGCTACTCGTGATTATGATGCTGGTGCGGCCACAGGGCATTTTTGGCAGAGGAGAGCTTTCTCTGAAGCGCTGGTTTGGGAAAAAACAGGAGGTTGAAACGGGTTGAATAAACCATTTGTTTCTGAGAGTGATAAGAAAAACCGTGTTGCGGTTTTTGTAGATTTTGAGAATATTAAGCGATCGGTTGACGATTATTTTGAGAATGATCGTGTGGAGCTTAAGCTAGTCTTAGATGAGATTGTTCGGATGACGCAAGGCCGGATTGTTTTAAAGCGTGCCTATGCGGACTGGAGTGTTTTTCGCGACTATCGCTCTGATTTATTGGACAATGCGGTTGAGCCGGTTCAAACATTTCCCTTGACTCAAAAGGGGAAAAATGGCTCCGATATTCGGATGGCCGTGGACGTGGTCGAGTTTGTGCTTCGACAACCCGAGTGTACCCATGTGGTAGTGGTCTCGGGAGACTCCGACTTTACGCCTCTGGTCATGAAGCTACGCGAGCTGGGCCTCTACGTTCTGGGAGTTGGGGTACGAACGAACACGTCTAACTATCTGATCAAGGCTTGTGATCGCTTTGTCTTCTACGATGACTTGCGGGAAGGGCCAAGCTCAGATCCCACGGGGCTGCTGATGCGTGCCCTGGCAGCACTGGGGAATCGCTCCGTGCCCGGCTCAGCACTGAAGATTCAGATGCGCCGTCTTGACCCGCTCTTTGATGAGACCCGTCTTGGCTTTAACTCGTTTCTGGAGTTTCTCCGGGCGAACCTGGAGCTGGTAGATGTCCACAAGCCACCCGTCGGGGACGTGACCGTGGCACCGCATGGCTCGCTCTCGCTTGAGGAAAAAGTGGCCTACACGCCGCCGTCTACCGCGGATAAGATGCGTCTCTGGCTACGCGAGAACAACTTCCGCTACGTTGCCTGCGACGAGCGCCATCAGATCATCACGGCACTCTACACCATCTTCCAGAACGCAGAAGCCGAAGGTGGTGTCTCTCTTAAAGAGGCTAAAGACCGGCTCCATGCCTGGTTTGAGGAGCACCATCCGACTGTGTCCTGGGACTCAGTAAACTCGGCCGTTTATCACTTATTCTACACCTGGTGCTTTGACTTTGACCGGAGTGAGGAAGCGGAGACCAAGCAGCTCTGGGATCGCCTGACGCGGCTACAGACCGATGTGCTGAGCGCCGATGACCTGATCGAAAAGACCGAGCAGGGGATCGCCCGCAAGCTCTGGGAGCGAGATCGGGAAGAAATTGATGCGGAGGCGCTTAATGCCTGGCTCTATGATGGTAACCCAGAAGCACTAGAAAGTGTCAAGGAGCTAATTGAGATCGTCTCCGCGCCCGACTACACCACGGTTGGGCGGGTTGGGGGCGGCTAAGGAGTAGCCGTATGAGTATTGCCAACCAGGCCTGGAGCTTCTGGAGAACCGTTAGTGAAGTCTCTCCTCGCGTCATCCGCGAGGAGATGACCCGGGACTACCGGCTGGCTCTGGTCGGCGATGAGGCGGAGCGGGCCGCTTTCCGCCAGCTCCTACTACCGGAGAGTGCCAGTCGCGTGGAGCGAGAAGACGGCGGCGTTCGTCTTTTAGAGCTGCCTAGTGCTCCTGATGAGGGGACTTCGGCGGGCTGTGCGGCGACGTTCTACCTTGGGGCTGCTGGTGAGCCCGTCGGGGTCCGTGGCCCCAATGGGCTGCCTTTTGTGGGCACACAGCAGCAAGCACTGGAGTGGGTTGCCCAGATGAAGCCTGATCTATGCATCGCCTTTGCGCGGTATCTGCCAGGAATCCGCCCCATGGCCTGCAAGCGGCTGATCCTTCGGGCCAGCGAGACCAATGCGCGCTTTGCCTTTCTCTCGGCTCTGCCAGGGATTCTTCCGATCACGCTGCCGTTCTTACCCGCATCCTCGGCGATGGACGTTCTGGTTCTCACGAAAAATCAGGCAATGCTGGTGATGCGGCTTGCTGCTGCACACGGTCATCCGCCGGGCTACACCAAGCAAGTCCGTGAGGTGCTTGGCACAGTCGCAGGGGCGATGGGCTGGCGCTTGCTAGCGCGCGAGATTGTTGGCATGATTCCCGCCGGTGTGGGGGTTGCTGCTAAGACCGCCATTGCCTACTCCGGTACGATCACGGTCGGAAAGGCCGCGCTTTTTTACTATCAAAAAGGCCGTCAGATGACCGCCGATGAGATTCGGCAGGTACACCAGGAGAGCGAAGCGGCGGCGCAGGCACAGGCGGAGCAGCTTGTCACGAGCCCTCCCCGCCCGGAAGAGCTGACAGAACTCTAGCTGGCACGTTTCGTGTTCTCCTCTGAACTCTATGGATAGATTGACAGAGAAGCCAAGCATGCTCCGCACTCGACTGGAGCAGCACCTTCCGCCCCCGGAGCGCCGTGCGGAGCGCTATGCCTTCACGGTGCGTCTCCAAAAGCTCGACCAGGTTGTTGACGAGCAGCTTGGGTGGCAGGAAGGGGAGACTGCGCTCTCACCGGCCCAAGCCTGGCTCTTGGTTTGGATTGAAGAGCGCCTACCGGATCTTGCAACCATCCTGGCCCTTCTCACGGGGCTTACGGAACAAGGGCTGACCCTAGAAGCGCCTGTATCGCAGCTCACTCACGTCCTCGCCACTTTGGAGCACGAGTTTCTCACCCGTGACCCTGAGGAGGTTGTCGCCGACGACGAGGCGCTGGCCGTCTTCGAGGAGGCGATCCGGCTTGATCCGGCCAGCGACACGGCCTTTAACAATCTTGGTTTTTCGCTTCTGACTCAGGGGCGCTTTGTCGAGGCACTGACTTCTTGCGACGAAGCTCTCTGGCTGAATCCCCAAAACGTGAGTGCGCAGAGCAATCGGGCTGTTGCGCTCCGTGGACTGGGGCGCTACGACGAGGCACTTCTTACCTACGACCGTGCCCTTGGCTTGGAGCCTGATAGCGCTCTTCTGCATAGTAATCGCGCCGAGCTACTACTCACTCTGAAAAAATACGAGGAAGCCCTCGTTGCTTGCGAGTGGGCGCTTGTGCACGAGCCGAACTTAGTTGCCGCCCACAGTGTGCGCAGCTTTGTGCTCCATGCACTGGGGAGATATGCCGAAGCCGCCGAGGGATTTTCGCGTGCCGACCGTCTGATGGGGCAACAAGAGCCTCTCTTTCTTGTGTTTCAGGCGGCGTCTCTGCTGGCGATTGGGGAGCAAAAGGCCCGGCAAGATGGACTGCGTCTTTTAGCCAGCACCCGGCTCCTGAACTTTACCGGTCAGCGTTTGTTGATCCTGCGTACCTATCAGTTCTTCCATGCGTTCTCTCGCACGAGCCAGCTTCAGGGGCTGCGTGAGATACGGCAATTTGTGGATCAGGGGATTCTCTTTCCTCCGGACTGGCATCTCGCACTGGCACCCAATATCGCACAAGCCGTAGCCGCTGGTCATCCCGATGCAGCCAACCTCCCAGAGCTTTCGGAGGTACTCTTGGGGCGATAGGCTCAATGGGCTTGTGCGGTCACCGTGCCCTACGTTGTGGACGGTGGGTGAGGTTTGGCGGCGGGCGTTGCGGGCCGTGGCGAAACGAGTTGCTTGCAGTGTGCGGGGCGAGTAGAGGAACGGGCACTCGCCACTGTGGAGCGTGACGACTCTGCGCGAGTAGCCGGGCATTCCGCCGCGCTCGTAGAGGTCATGAACGGCGCTCTTGAGCTGGGAGTGGCGCTCGCGGACGCCGCTGGCTTGCACGGCGCGGCTGATATCAAAGGCAGTGAACGCAGCGTGGTTGGCCATGCGGCGGCGCACCTCCGCCTCCATCTCGGCGCGTAGGAAGACATTGAGGAGGCTCACTTGCTCACCTCCCCAAACTCCACCAGAAAGCGCGGGCAGATCTGGTGGGTATCGTAGACAATCATCTCATTATTGGCGACAGTGCACTTCCCCGCCTCCGCAAATGTGGAGTTGTAGCCGTCTTTACGGGGATCAAGCGCCGAGTTGGCTTGCTGCGGGCGGAACATCTTGCCCATCGCGACATCGCACAAAAACATAAAGCAGTTGTCCGAGCTCTGGCCGCGCCAGTAGCCGTAGGCGTAGTTCAGCGATTTTGTGCTCTGGTCGGAGAAGTAGATGCCATTGCCAAAGGCACGTCCACAGCAGTGCGCTGCGGTTGCCGGGGCGATGACAAAGCCGCTCCGCAAGATAGAGAGCAAGTTGCTGGCCTGTGTCCCGTGCCAGAGCTCCTGTACATTGCCGATCTTCTTGCCGTGAGCCTCAAATTTCTGGCTCATGGCGGCGATCTCGATTTTAAAGACCCGCTTCACGTCTAAGTGAGCGCAGGCGTGCATCGCTTTCTGGGTGCTGCGGTACTTGCGCCGGATGCGCTCGATCTCTTTTTGATCCGTGACCAGTTCCAGCCGCGCCTCAAAGAGCTTGGGAGCCGGGGCGGCCTCTTTTGCGCTGTCTTTATCGGCCTTGAGGATCATCTCCAGACTGGCTTCGAGCGCATCGAGAATCCCATTTTGTTTCTGGATGGCCTCGACATCGGGGAAGAGTACCTTGGGATCAGGTTTGCTTCGTCCGATGTTCTGCGGGATCAGCATCAAGTAGTCATTGAGGGTGGGAATGAAGCAGGTATTGCTCCAGTCGCTTGCCGCCACAAACCGCCCGATGGTACTGAGAAGTGTCCGCGCCTCGGTGAGCGCGTCTTGGGTGACGACTCCCAGAGGCGTGGAGAACGTCCCCCGGCTCTCGTCGTAGGTCATCGTGGTCGCTTCCAGAATCCGGTGGACATTGACCCGCGCTAGATACTGCACGAGCGCCTGGGTTTCTGGGGAGCTGGTGATGATCTGTTCCGCCGCCACTTTTGCCAGTGTCTCCCCCTGAAGGTTGCTATTATTTGTTGTGTTGGCCAGCGTCTTCTGCGGGCGATAGCCCTTGCCCGCTTTTTCGCGGCACTTGGCGTCTACTTGGTACTCGCTGTAGCTAGGAAATACCTTGCGTTGCCCGTCCTCACCGACCCGTCCCCAGTGCGTCTCACAGGAACCGTCGGAGAGGAGCTTGATGTTCCAGAACTTGTTGTTGTTGCCCTCAATATTGGTCAGCACATACCGTGCTTCTTTGACCACGCTTACCGTTGCCATGTCTCACTTCACCTCGCTAATATCTCTCGCCCCGTGGTGGGCGGCTTCACTCTCAGACTCCCCTGACAAGGTGCGAGGCGGAAACGGGGAACGCGAAGAACTTGCACTCTGAGCCTATGTCAGGAATACTGTTTTGTCACTATGTTCTGACAAGGAAAGGTTAGGAAATACTGGTGAAACGACGACAAGAGCCCCCGTTTAAACCTGGGGATAAGGTTGAGTATAAGCGCTATAGCTTCGATAAAGAGTGGTCGGTGGGAACCGTAGTGCTGGCCTGTACCCCTGATTTGGTCCATCGAGTGAGTTAGTCTTCGTTGGTCGTTGTGGGTTTCCCCGGCGGCGAAGCCGCCTCGTTCTTCGTTTCCGTTTCTGGTTGGGTATCTGGTCGTTCTTGGTTTTGGTCGTTCCA
>NZ_JANNYP010000244.1:0-3946 GCF_031410135.1 Armatimonas sp.
CTATGCGGAGTTTTTTCTCACACCATGACCGACCCGAACTCGCTTGACACGCTCTTAGCCGGACCGCCGTTTCTGGGCTATGCCTACAGCTATCCGCATAAGAGCGCCTACCGTCGGCTGAGCCCACCGGCTGCTCTGGAAGCACTCTGGAGCGAGGAGCCCGAGGCGAGTGAGACGGCGCTCTATCTGCACATTCCCTTCTGTGAGATGCGCTGTGGGTTCTGCAACCTGTTCACCACCCCAAATCCGCCTGAGGAGACCGAGCCTCGCTACTTAGATGCCCTGGACCGTCAGGCCCGAGTGGCTCCTCAGCGACGTATCTCCCGCGTGGCTTTTGGGGGCGGAACCCCGACGTTTCTGAGTCTTGCCGGGCTGGAGCGTGTCTTGTCACTTGCGGCGCACTTTGCCCCGCTGCCTGAGGTTCCCTTCTCCGTCGAGACCTCGCCACGCACGGCCACCCCCGAGAAGCTGGCCTTACTCCGAGACTTTGGCGTGGATCGGGTGAGTATCGGAATTCAGTCATTTGTTGAGGCGGAGGTGCAGGCAAGTGGACGCGCACAGAAACCCGAGTGGGTCAAAGCGGCTCTGGAAAACATTCGTAAGAGCGGCTTTCCGACCCTCAATATTGACCTGATCTACGGCCTGCCTGGCCAGACTGAGGCGAGCTGGCAGCACTCGCTTACCGAGGCGCTTCATTGGCAGCCGGAGGAGATCTATCTCTACCCGCTCTATGTCCGTCCTCTCACAGGCTTGGACGGTAAGGCGCAGACCTCACCGGATGCACTCTTACTCTACCGCCAAGCACGGGAGCGGCTTTTAAGCGCAGGCTACGAGCAGGTCTCGCTACGCTTCTTCCGGCGAATCGGGGCAGCAAGCCACCCGTCGAGCGATGCCATCGGAGGAAGTCTCATCGGGCTGGGCTGTGGGGCACGCTCTTACACCCAATCGCTCCACTACTCCAGCGAGTTTGCCGTGGGCCGTGCGGGCATCCGCAGTATCCTGGCAGGCTATCTTGAGCGCACCGAGGCCGCCTTTGCCCTCGCCGACTACGGTGTCTGGCTCAGCGATGAGGAGCAGTGGCGACGGCATGTGGTCTATGGCCTCCTTCAGCAAGCTGAAGGTGTGGACGCACGTGTCTTAGAAAAGCTACCGCAGCTTACAGAGCTAATCGAGCGGAGTTTAGCCGTGTGCGAAAACGGAGCGCTTCGCCTCACTCCAAGTGGTTGGGAGCGGGCGGATGTGCTTGGCCCGTGGCTGACCTCAGCGGCGATGCGTGCCCAGATGGAGACTTTTTCTCTACGATAAATGATAAATGCGATGAACCTGACGATCCTCTACCGTGGCCCTCTCTCTTCCTGCAACTACGCCTGCGATTACTGTCCCTTCGCCAAGCACACCGAGACCGATGCCGAGCACGCCACGGACGCGGCGGCGCTGGAGCGTTTTTTGCAGTGGGTCGAGGCGCAGCAAGGAAAACACACGCTCTCGGTCTTCTTTACTCCCTGGGGCGAGGCGCTGGTGCGGCGACGCTACCAAAAAGCACTGATCCGCCTGACCAACCTGCCACATCTTCAAAAAGTCGCGATCCAGACCAATCTGTCTTGTCGGCTAGACTGGACGGATGACTGTGACAAAACCAAGCTCGGACTCTGGGCGACCTACCATCCCGCAGAGGTCTCTCGGCTAGACTTTCTGACGCGCTGCAACGAAGCGCGCACTCGTGGGGTGCGCTTCAGTGTGGGTGTGGTGGGCATGAAAGAGCACCTTGACGAGATCGGAGCCTTGTGCAAGGCACTCCCTACCGACACTTATCTCTGGGTCAACGCCTATAAACGCGTGGAAGACTACTACAGCCCGAGCGAGCTTGATTTTTTAACCGCGATTGACGCACTTTTCCCTCTCAACAACACCCGTCACCCCAGCCTAGCTCGTGCTTGCCTAACGGGAGAGACCGTCTTCTCCGTGGATGGCGAGGGCGTGATGCGGCGCTGCCACTTTGTCAAAACCCCGATTGGTAGTCTCTACACCGATAACTGGGAGAGCGCGCTCTTGCCCCGCCCCTGTCCCAACGAGACCTGTGGCTGCCATATCGGCTACATTCACCTCCCCGAGCTCAACCTCTACCCCGTCTTTGGCAGTGGCCTGCTAGAGCGACGACTGCCCATGGCTCAGGTCTAGGTCTCACGAATGGGGGCGTAGTCGGCGGGATTGTCGAAGCCTGCGATCCAGGCAGCGGCTTGGTGGCAACCGGTAACAACGGGGGGGACGCGCAGAAGATACTCACGGCCCGTTGAGGGACAGCCCACGGCAAGGCACACCAAGTCCTCATCGCCGCGCAAGGCAATGCGCAGGAGCCGCCGTGGGCCGCCGGGATCGGTATCTTGGTCTAGTACCTGCGGGTTTACATCGCTCACAAAGCGCTCCAGCCCGATGCGCTCCAGCATCACGCGGCGCACTTCGGTATTGGCAGTGGCAAGAACATCATGGCCTGTGAGCGTCTCGGGCGCAAAGACCACCCGTGCCTCCACCAGAACGCCATTCCAACGAAGCCGAGTGCGCTGAAGTGGATGAGGTAGCTCCGTAATCCCTGTCTCCGCCACATCCAGCCACGACGAAACCCGGAGCGTATCGGGTAGGGTGGTGAGGTTTGTGCAGCCCGCCAGATCGAGCTGCGCCAGCTCCGTCAGCGACTCTGGCAGCTCTGTGAGCCAAGCACAGCCACGCGCCCGCAGTCGGCCCACGCCCAGGGTGAGTTTTCGGGGCCAGCCCGTGAGCTTGGTGCAGCCGGAGATATCCAGAAAGTCCACGCTCAGCCCCTCCGGAAGTGCGGCAAGCTCGGTGCAGTTGGTAAGATCCAGCGAGCCCACGCGAAAGTTCTCGGGGAGCGCTACCAGCCCGCTTCCCGCCGCATCCAGCTGAAGCACCTGCAGATCTGAGGGGAGCTGCTTGAGGTTCTTACACCCACGCACCGTCAGCCGACTAAGGCGCAGTCCCGCGGGAAGCTCGGTGAGCGTGAGGTCCTCGGTGTAGTCTTGCGAGAGCATCGTCAGTCCACCACCCTTCGGATCGCGCCGGGGGTGTACTCGCGCTGGTGCCAGAATCGGTAGAGCCCACGGGGCAGGACAATCGGCCCGTGCTCTTCGTGAACCAGCCGGGCGCTCTCAGCGACCACTTCAAAGTAGCCATCCTGGCCTCTGGTATAGAAAACAGCCGCTTTGGGATCTTCGATCCGGTGGCTGTGCCCTGTCACTTCGCCCCACGCCAGAACCGGAGCACCGTTTCGTAATAAAACACGCTCGGGTAGTTTCTCAAGCGCACCGATCATAATATCGCCATGTCGCCAGTGTCTTTGCATTCTCTTCTCCTGCCAAGACACTCCCGGAGAAACAGAGAAAGCGGAAGGACTAGAGCAGGCTCATGAAGACAAAGTGACAGGCGCTTGCGGCCATTACCATCACGTGCCAGAGATCGTGGTAGTGAAACACACGGCCTGGCTTGGGATTGGGATGTTTGACGCAGATCGCGCCGCCGATGCTATAGATCAGGCCGCCCAGTGCCAGCCAGAAGAGCGCGGTGAGGGAGAGGGTCTTCACGATCGGGACGATGGCGATCAGAAAGACCCAGCCCATGAGAATAAACAAAAGCGCCTGAAGCCAGTGGGGAACGCGCTGTTTCAGCGCCCAGTCCACCACAATGCCAATCACGGCCAGCCCCCAGATGATCCCAAAGAGCGTCCAGCCCCAGCCGCCACGTAGCGGCAAGAGACACAGCGGAGTGTAGGTGCCCGCGATGAGCAAGTAGATCCCCGTGCGGTCGAGGCCGTAAAGAATGCTCTCCGCTTTTTCGGAGACCCGCAGGCTGTGATACAGCGCACTACCCGTAAAGAGCAGGATCAGGGTAGCCCCATAGATCGAGAAGGCAGTCGCGCGCCACGGCTCGCCGCGCG
>NZ_JANNYP010000245.1:0-6930 GCF_031410135.1 Armatimonas sp.
TCCGAACGGTTCTTGTCCGCGAGCGTGCCAAGCAGGGACTTCTCCAAGAGTTTGAGCAAGTCGTCTATGCGAAGGGACACCTCCAGCCGGGCCGTGAAACCTTCGACTGTGTACGCCGTTTTCGCGACCACTATGCCGACATCCTCAATGGAGACCACCAGGTTGAGCTTGAGAGCTGGGAGTTTGACAACATACTAACCCTCCTGCGGGAAGCGGGTAGAGCTGACTTCTGGGTACCACCTGTTCTCTACTTCCTAGACATCTATGGACATCACCGAATCACGGCGTTCATGAAAAAGCTGGAGAACAAGTTCTCAGGAGACTGGTTTCTGCGCGGCACTCCCACCAGCCGTATCGAAGCCATGAACCGCATCCTCAGAAAGATTTATGAGATCGAGCAAAAAGGTGGAATGAAGGACGACAAGATAGATTCCCTCCTCAGCTCAGATGTCTTTAGCGTAGATACTGTGGAGCTTTTTCGTCGGCTGGATCATTGGCCAATCTATGGTCAGCCATACGGAGCTTACTTGCTGCTAAAAATCGACATGATAACCGGTGGCCCAACGAACCGCCTCCAGCCACCTCGTCAAATATCAGTCGAGCATGTCCTGCCACAGAACCCAGCAGGAAACAGCAAGTGGTGTGCTGACTTCTCTGATATAGAGCGTGAGGAATGGACGAACCGGCTAGGTAACCTAGTTCTCATTGGACGCAGAAAGAATGCCTCCCTCGGACGCAGAGATTTTGGAGAAAAGAAGACCCGCTACTTCTCAAGTCATGTGCAGACGTTTGCCTCAGCGATGAAAGTCATGAAAGAAGTAGATTGGACCCCAGGCACCCTCCAGCAGTTCCACCAGGAAAGGATCATCGATCTAAAGAGCTACTTCGCGTGATTCCGGTTTTAGTGTAGATTAAACAGTATATAACCATGATTCGATCCAACGACCAAAAAGCATCAAAAAACGTTATTCTCGATGAGCGTAACGGTGTTGAGAACCCACTCCTAGACCAGCTTGAAGCGATGGGCTGGACGGTGCTCCGCTTGGAGATGCAGTCGCCCGCAAGCAAGAGCTACCGCAGCGACTTCCGCGAAGTCGTCATTCGGCCCGAGCTGGAGAAGGCACTCAAGGACATCAACCCCTTTTTGGAGCCGGATCAGATTGACGGTTTGGTGAACCGTATCACGGACTTCAAAGCCCCCAGCCTCATCGAGAACAACAAGGAAGTTTTCGAGTTGCTGACCGGCTTTCCCAGTGTTGACGAGAACCGCAAGACCGGCGAAAAGTCACCTACCGTCCGCTACCTGGACTTCAAGAACCCCAAAAACAACCGCTTCCTTGCTGTCTGTCAGTTCAAGGTCGCCATCCCTGGCACCGATAACCACATCATCCCCGACGTGGTGCTCTTCGTGAACGGTATGCCGCTCGTGCTCATTGAGTGCAAGTCGCCTCTGGTCAACGAGCCGATTGCTTCTGCCATTGACCAGATGATGCGCTACAGCCAGCAGCGCGGCGAGGTGGGGGAGGGAAATCCCACTCTCTTCTGGTACAACCAGTTCCTCGTCTCTACCTGCCGCAACCAGGCGAAGTTTGGCACCATCACAACTCAGATCGAGAAGCATTTCTACCGCTGGAGCGATCCTTACCCCGCCAAGCTCAGTGATCTCAAGGCAGGCGGCAGCAGTACCCCCAACGATCAGCAGCGCCTCGTCGCGGGCATGATGCGCCCTGAGAACCTGCTCTCCCTGATCCAGTCCTACACGGTCTTCTCTACCAACGATAAAGGGCAGACCATCAAGGTCGTGGGGCGCTACCAGCAGTTCCGCGCCGTCAAGAAAGCCATTGATCGGCTACGCAACGGCACGACCACACGGGAGCGCAGTGGGATCATCTGGCATACCCAGGGATCGGGTAAGTCCCTGACCATGATGTTCCTGGTACGTGAGCTGCGCCAGCGCACCGAGTTTTCCGACTGGAAAGTCGTTTTCATCACCGACCGCACCGATCTTGAAGAGCAGCTCTCCGGAACCGCCCAGAGCATCGGCCAGAAAGTGAAGATGGCTGATAGTATCGCTACGCTCAAGACGCTGCTCAGTGGCACCGCTGCGGACCTTGTGATGGCGATGATCCACAAGTTCCAGGAGCGCGACCTGCAAGCGACCTTCCCAGAGCTTAATGCCAGCGCACATATCCTCACCCTCACCGATGAGGCGCACCGGAGCCAGTACAGCCTGCTTGGGGCTAACTTCGACAAGGCCATCCCCAACGCGGCGCGCATCGCCTACACGGGAACGCCCATTGATAAGACAGAGCAGACCTTCGGCGACTACATTGATAAATACACCATGCGCGAGTCCATCGCGGACGGTACCACCCTTGCCATCGTCTACGAGGGCCGCACCCACAGTGCCACCATCTCTGACCAGGCCGCAGCGGACCAGAAGTTCGAGGATGTCTTCAGCGAGTACAACCTGAAGGAGCGCCTCCAGATTCTGGGCTACGCTAGCCGTGACGCCTATCTGGAAGCCGAGGACACGATCCGCGCCAAGGCAAAAGACATGGTGGATCACTACATCGCCAACGTCTTCCCCAATGGATTCAAGGGCCAGGTTGTCACCACCTCACGCGAGGCCGCAGCCCGCTACAAGAAGTACCTTGATGCCGCCCTGGTCGCTAAAGTTGCCGAGCTAGAGGCCAGCAACCCCAGCAACGTAAATGTGACGCTCCTCAAGACGATGGAGACGGCGGTCGTCATCTCAGGTGGCGATCACAATGAGCCGCCACACCTCAAGGCACTTAGCAACTCCGCAGACCACAAGCGCAATATTAAGCGCTTCAAGATGGCCTTTGGAACGAGCACCGACGATGGCTCTGGCAGTCTCACGGGAAACGTCGGCCTTATCATCGTCAACAACATGCTCCTCACCGGCTTCGATGCCCCCATCGAGCAGGTGCTCTACCTGGACCAGGTGATCCGCGACCACAACCTCCTCCAGACCATTGCCCGCGTGAACCGCGTGGCTGATGAAAAGAAAGAGGCGGGCTTTGTTGTGGACTACGTGGGGATCGGCAACGACCTCAAGCGAGCGCTAGACAAGTACGCAGAGAAAGAGCAGCAAGAGGTTCTGGAGGAGCTGAGTAACCCGGACGAAGAAATTGGGAAGCTACGCGAGGCACACCGGGAGATCTGGGCACTGCTCAAAGAGAACGGTCTCGAAGACTTCAGCGACTCCGATGCGTTCTATGATCTCTTCTACGACGAGGACACGCGCTTCAAGTACGTGATGGCCTTCAAGAAGCTCACTCAGGCGTTCAATATTGTCCTGCCTCGTAAGGAGGCCCTGGACTACCTGGGCGACTACCAGAACTTCGTCAAGATCAACGAGCTGGCCTTCAAGCACATCGGCGACGCCCGGCTCTCCATGAAGGGCATCCCGCCCAAACTCCGAGCCATCACCGACGCGTTTCTGAAATCTGAGGGCATCGAGGTCAAGATCGAGCCGATCTCTATTCTGGACGACAACTTCCAGAAAGAGGTAGACGGCCACACTCGCACCCGCACCAAAGCTGCCGCCGTCGAGCACGCTATCCGCCACCATCTGGATATTGTCGAGCCCGAAGACCCGGAGCTTGCCGCTTCGTTCACCGAGGAGCTGCTGCTGATCTTCCAGATGTTCAAAGACAACTGGGATCGTATCTACCAGGAGCTGGAGAATCTGCGCCAGAAGATCATGGCCAAGGAGAAGGAAGAGACCTTTGGCCTTCACCGGCGCAAGCAGATGCCGCTCTTCCGCATCTACAAGAAAGAAATCTTCGCGGATGCAGAGTTGACCGAGGATCAGGTATCGGGCCTGGTCAATCTCACTCAGCTTATCAGTGCCAAGCTCGCGCTGGAGCTTCAGATGGTCGGGTTCTGGCAGTCCCCACCTGCCCAGAACAGGCTAAAGGCTGAACTGCAAGAGGCGTTTGTTTTGGCGAAGCCGGAAGGGCTCCCTAAGCTGATAAAGATGAAGGACATCCTTATCACCCGCACCGTGGAGTGGGCACGAGAAAATCGTGGTGTTCTGACGGGTCAAGTAGGAGACGCTTAACTTCGTGCGTGTGGACTACAAACTCATCTATAGCAAGCGGCGAACCATTGGTCTGACTGTCGAGCGCGACAGCCAGGTCGTCGTTCGTGCGCCTCACGGGATGAGCGAGGCCCATATTCGTCAGGCAGTGGAGGCCAAAAAGCTCTGGCTCTTTGGGAAGACCAACCACGCGCAGAAGTACCCGAGCATCCCACACCAGAAAGAGTTCGTCACCGGAGAAACTCTGCTCTACTTAGGGCGTAACTGGCGGCTAGAAGTGGTGCTTGGTCAAGAGGGAGTAGAGTTCCACTCCAAGTTTGTGATTGGCCCCCAGAGCCAAGATCAGGCGGGTGAGCTGTTTCGTGCTTGGTACAAGCTGCGGGCTGAGGAGCGTCTAAAGACCCGTGTGCGGCACTTCGCCAAGACGATGGGGGCAACCTACAACCAGGTTCAGGTGTCTGATCTCAAGTATCGCTGGGGCTCCTGTACGCCCAGCAACAATCTCAACTTCAACTGGCGCATTATCAAGGCTCCCACCTACGTGATTGACTATCTCATAGTGCATGAGCTAGCCCACCTGCTGGAGCCTAACCATACGCCGCGCTTCTGGAATATCGTGGCCGTCCAGGTGCCGCGCTACGAGCAGGCAAAAGACTGGTTGAGGGAGCATGGGAACCTGATCGAGGTAGATTTCTAGAATTAGGTTCGGAATCGGGAACGCGTTGGTTCTCTTGGAGATGGCTTTGATATTCGATGAGCAAATCGTAGATGACATACAGCGTCGGATTAATGCTGGACAAATAGAGCGCTTGAGGCAACTTCCCTTAAGCGGCCTCACAGTGGGTGGTCTCATGGAGCTACTCTGTCGAGGCTGGGAATGGGGCAAAGACCCTGAGGTGAGTTCAATTTTCAGGGGTTGGCGACAACAGTCAGGAATCTTGAATACGGCCTGGAAAGACCTTGTTGCAGGCCGTACCGACGTTTCCTTAAACCTTTCACCTGTCTCCTGGGATTTTATGTGCTTACCAAGTCCGATCAATCCGGGAAATGGATGGGAATGCTTCTCCAAGCGTTTTGAGCTCTCTCTTAAAGAGAACGGCTTTTCTACCGAATTGGCCCGCGCACTTGCTCGTGCAGCTAGAGAAATGGCAGAAAACGTCTGGAATCACAGTGGTGATACCGACGAAACCCCAGCCCCTGGAGCCATCGCATACTATGTAGAAGACAAGGTGATGGCCTACGCAGTAGCGGATGTGGGACGAGGTATTCTGCGTAGCCTTCAAAGCGAAGGTAAAGGCGATGACTTATCCAGTGCTCGGGAAGCGCTAGGAGCCGCAATCCAACAGCACCGCACCCGTCGGGTAGGGTTTACGGAAGGTGATGGTTTCAACCAGGTCTTTCGCTCTTTGGCTGATCTGAATGGTGTACTGCGTTTTCGCACCGGAGATGCAGCCCTTCATGTTATCGGGACGGCAGAGCAGCGCAACTTTGACTACCGCCCCTCTCCTACGATGTCGGGGTTTCAGCTCTCGATCCATTGCAGTCCAGCAAGCAATTCATCGCCGATTTACCGACTATAAAGAATAACTTGCGGTGTCCCAAGAACTGCGGTATAACACCTCATCTTATCCTCACTAAAGTGAGTGAGTGAGTTTTATTTATGTGGTACTCAATATCTCAGGCTTCCGAAGGAATGCAACATCTTGCTGGCTCTGCGCTTGCAAGGAGGCATCTGGCACGATTGCGAATGGAGATCTACCGTCACCGCGACCAGAAAGACCCCTTAGTGGTAGTGCTCGATTTCTCCGGCATCGAATCGCTAACGTCCAGCTACACAAAATCTAGCATCTTATGGCTTTTGCGTTGCGGGGAGAAATCCGTTGGAGCGTCGGTGTACGACGATCCTGGCGATGGCTCGCTGCCAGTCGCTCTACCGATTTATCTTATCCTAGCCCATCTCAGTGACGAGGTGCGAGAGGAAATCGAAGTTGTGCTACGTGCAGAACAACTCTGCTGCCTAGTGGCCGTAGAAACAAAAGGAGAATCTGTATTGACCGTTTCTATACTGGGATCATTAGATCGGACTTTGAGAACAACTTTACGAAGGGTAGAAGTGGAGACAGAAACGACGGCTGCGGCCTTGCATGCGAAACATGATGATGACATCAACGTTACAGGCTGGAACAACCGCCTTTCAGATCTGCACCGGCTCCGACTTCTCCACCGTCGCAAAGAAGGACGACAATGGATATACGCAATACTCGCCCCCTTGAAGGAGAATAATAATGGGTGAAGTTTTTCTGAGTAAATGTGCACCTCAGTTTAAATATCAACAAGATAAGGCATACCAGCGCGAATTCAAAAATGCAAACTTGTTTTCAGAACGCGATGAAGTATCGTCCAGCGAATATACCTGTATGCTTAACGATAATATCTCGGTTCAGATGGGAGATTTGCTTATCGTGACGCTGGGTCATGGCGGAGACATTGTACCGACACTTTTAAATAATCCCGTCGGTTGCTTCGATCCCTCGGATCAGAGTGCTCTCTTTACTGCTCTATCTGCAAATCCTCTATCTGGAGGACTAGCAATCGCCCGTATTTGCAGTATATCCCCGTTGGGAGGAGCGACCATCCGCTTATGTGAGTAGATAGCCGTCTTCAGTCAAGGAGTTGTCTGTAGTATGAAAAATCTTCCTGTGGTCAATTTGGAGGTCGAGTGCGACCGGTGTGTGCAAGTTTCGGAATGTGGTGGCTTAACGGGCCTCGATAGATATGAAGGGTGCTTTGCGACCTGCTACCAGCGCGGATGCCGAGAAGGTAAGGGATGGACATGCCCTTGTCGTCCAGTGGAGTTCGTC
>NZ_JANNYP010000246.1:0-12170 GCF_031410135.1 Armatimonas sp.
AGCTCACCTTCCAGCTCAAAGCGGCTCCGAACCGCTCTCTCCATCTCCGAGTCAAAAGCGGCAATCCGGTTTTTCCCCTGATGCTTGGCCGCATACATCGCAATATCGGCATTTCTCAAAAGGCTCGGTGCATCCAGATTCGTGGTGGCTGCAATCCCAATACTTGTACTGAGATGGAGAGTTTGGCCCTCGACAATCAGTGGCCGACGAATTTGTTGGAGAAGGGATTCGGCCAGCTGCTGCGCCTCCGCTTGGGTTGCCCCCAGACGTAGTAAGACCCTAAACTCATCGCCGCCCAACCGAACCACATCCCCGGACATTTTCACAGCGCTTCGGAGCCGGTTCGCCACATGGAACAAGACAAGATCCCCGATGGGATGCCCAAGCGTATCGTTGATGGCTTTGAAGTTATCCAGATCCAGATAAAGAAGATAGCGCTGGCTTGGAGAGGGTGTTCTGGAGAGAGCCTCAAAGAGATAGTTGCGGTTCGGAAGCTGTGTCAGGGAGTCATGATGCGCTAAATAGAGCAGGCGCTCCTCAGAGAGCTTATGGGTAGTGACATCGGTAAAGACTCCGACAATGCGCCAGTGGTTTAGCCCCACCGCCTCCAGATGAACATCCTCGTGAATCCAGATCTCTGAATCATCCGCCAGTGTCATCGGAAACTGCCGCCCACAGCGCTTTTTCTTATGCTGAAAGGCTTCCGCAAACATGGCATTGCCTTGAGCCTTGGCAAGAGGGGAGCGTGCCATATATAGGTCTAGCAAAAAAGAGTTTCCAGGGTGACGCTTGATGGGGAGCCAGTGCTTTATCGCGTCCTCATTCAAAATGGTGATATCCCAGGAGCTGTCATCTTCCTCGGGGAAAGTATAGACATCGGCGTACCAGATCAGGCAGCGGGCGTGGTGAAGGATATATGCCATCAGCGAATCGGGCAGGTTTGGGTGAGGAAGCTCCATACGTAAACTAAATGATCGGTAAAAATACGCGGATTACTCAGACATGTATACTACAATGCACGTTGCCTCTCCTTGCTCTGATTGCCACGCAAAGCCGGTGGCTTCCGATGGCTTCCGATGGCTTCATGGCGCGGCAAAAACTTAAAAATAAACGTAGCAACCATTTGCAACCTGAAACGTCTGCACGTAAGGAAACCAAAATGCTCTATCAAATTCTGCTCGCCGTGGGAGGACTGGGACTGCTGACTCAGGCTGTCCTTGGTTTTGCCCATAGTGATGGTGACAGCGATGGGAGCCACCCTGCCCATAATATGCAGGATCAGCACGGCCAGCATGGAGACGGGCATACCTGGCTTCTGATGTTCTCGCCACTACGGCTCTTTGGCTTTAGCCTAGGAATCGGTGCTGCGGGAATGGGACTCCAGAGCACGACGACTCTCTCGCCTTGGCTGGTGCTCGCACTATCACTGCTGGCAGGCTTGGCGTTCTATCGTTTGATCGTGAAGCCGCTGATGGACCTTGCCATGCGCTTTGCCAGTAAGCCCGCCACCACGCTCTCAGGAGCCGTTGGCCAGGAAGTGATGTCGGATAGCCGCTTCGATGCCACAGGGAAAGGAATCGTGACCCTGACAGTCGATGGCCACCTGATTCGGCTTCTGGCGACTCTCGAAGGTGCCCCGGAACCGATTGAGGCAGGGGAAAAGCTCGTCGTGATTGCGATTGACACACGGCGCAATACGGCAAAGGTCGCAAAGCTATGATCTATCAAGTCCTGCTCGGTGTCGGAGCGCTGGGCACTCTGATGATGGGCCTCACGGGCCTGCGCGCCGGACGTGGTATCCGCGCACGGAGCCGTGGAAAAGCCCGTGCACGTGGTAAAGGTAAAGGGCGTGGAAGCTCCGACAGCGGCGCGTTTGTGGAGGCGCTACTCGGTGTCTTCTCTCCACTGGGAATCTTCTCGCTCTGCCTCGGCGCGGGCGCCGCGGGCATACTCACAAACCGCTGGTGGTGGGCTGTTGTGGGAGGCCTGCTCTTCTGGAAACTGGTCATTGAACCCCTCCAAGAGCTGCTTCTGCGCTTTGCCTCCGACCCCGCAAAGAACCTCGAAGGTGCACGTGCCAGTGAGGCCATTGCTCTCTCGCGTTTTGATACGAACAGCCAAGGCATGGTGAGTCTTACCGTAGATGGCCAGGTACGCCGCGTCCTGGCAAAGCTCAGCGAGGGCGAGCCCCGCGAGATTGCGATTGGTGAAAAACTAGTGGTGGTGGACGTGGACACGAAACGAAACACGTGCCGCGTCGCCCGTTTATGAGCCATCCCCTGAAGGGCATGGCACCAGAGGGAACAAAGCCCGAAACGGGCTTTGTTTCCCGAAGGGAGCCACGGACTTTAGTCCGTGAAAAAGAAAGAAAAATAGGAAAATAAAATGCCAACATGGCTCATTCCCGTGCTTATTATTGTGGTAGCAGTGCTGTTAATCCCCGTGATTATCAGCCAGTTTCTTACTACCGTTGAAGCTGGTACGATCCGTATGGTGACCGGCATGGGTGGCGGCACCAAGATCTACCGTGGCCCCGGAAAAGCCCCCGAGGTTCCGATCTTCACGACCGGAACGACCATTCCTTCCAAGGCCATTAATATTGACCTGGACATCTCCGACCAGACTGCCGACATGGGCAGCGATGGAATCCCGCGCCCCATCAAAGTGCGTGTCTTAGCGAGCGCCATTGTCTCTGTCGGTGACTCCAACGAGATGATCATGACGGCGGCCAATAAGTTCTTTGCCAAGAATTTGGAGGAGCAAAATGGGATTCTCTCGGACTTGCTGACCTCGACGGGCCGCCGCGCGATCAACTTGCTCAACCACGACGAGCTCTTCTCCGCGGGTGGCACGGGCACAGCAGGCCCGGAGGAAGACGACCGGCTCGCGATTATCATCAAAGGCGCGTGCTCGCGTGAGCTGCAAGATTTAGGGCTGGTCTTTAACTCGCTCAATATCAAAGAAGTGCAGTCCGAAGTCGCAGAGGCGCGCCGCCGCCAGTCTGCCGTGGAGGCCAAGGCCAACGCCGATATTGTCGCCGCCGATCAAGAGCGCCGTGCCAAAGAGGCCCAGCTCCAGGCCGAGCAAGCCGTCAACGACAAGCAGCGCGACCTAGAGCGCCGCAAAGCGGAGAACGCTGCCGGGATCGCGCAAGCCGAGGCCGAGCGCCAGAACGCCCTTGCCATCCAGCGCGAGGCCGAGCTCCGTGCGACGCTGATCGCCCAAGCCAACGCCGATCTGGCAAAAGCGCGGGTGGATGCCGAGGGCGAGGCCATGCGCAAGCGGGTTGCTGCCGAAGCCGATGCCGCAAAAATGAAGATCGGAGCCGAGGCCGATGCTGCCAAGATGAAGATCGAGGTTGAGGCCAACGCCAACCGCGTGACGATCACGGCGGGCGCGGAGTCGACGCGCACCAAGATCGCCGCCGAAGCCGAGGCGGAGCGCACCCTCAAGATCGCACAGGCCGAAGCCGAAGCCGAAGCCGTCAAGATCCGCGCCGTCGGGCTAGCGCAAGCCGATGCGATCCGTGCCGTCAACGAGGCCATCAAAGAGGGTGGCTCGGCGTATCTCAACCTCAAGCAGCTAGAGATGACCCCGCAGATCACCGCCGAGATCGCCAAGGCGCTCGCGCAGGCCAAGATGGTCAATATCAGCGGCGGGGGCAGTGGAGGCAACGCGGCAGGCGACACGGCCAGCCAGCTCACCGGAATCGTCCAGACCCTGCTTGCCACCCGTCTGATCGGCGAGCAGCTACAGTCCGACAGTGCCAAGAGCACACCTGAGGCCTAAGCCGTAGGATAAATCCGTCGGCTTGAGAGGGCTACGCGTCCCTTCGGACGCAGCAAATTCGGTTGGCTGCGAAGGCAGCCGTAGCCCTAGTAAGCCCAGAGACTTGTTCTCAGGGGCTTGGTGCTATGACTTTTGTAAGCAGGTACAATAGCAGGCGATGTCTACACCCCACCCCGCAGAACAGGGGATGCGCTCTACACTAATCGGGATAGGGGTAAATCTCTTTCTGTCGCTGGGGAAGCTCCTGGCGGGAGTCTTTGGACACTCGTATGCCCTGGTCGCCGATGCCATTGAGTCAGGGATGGACGTGCTCTCGTCTATTCTGGTCTACTTTGGTCTGAAAGTCTCGACACTCCCCGCCGATGAGAACCACCCGCAGGGCCATGGGAAAGCGGAGCCGCTCGCCGCCGTGATGGTGGCTTTCTTTCTGTTTATTGCGGCCATTGGAATCGCCTACACCAGCATCCAGCGCATCCGAGTCCCCCACCGGCTTCCGGCTCCCTGGACCCTTCTGGTGCTGCTTGCCGTGGTGATTATCAAAGAGGCACTGGTGCGGTTCTCGCTGAGAGTGGGCGAGCAGACGGGTAGCAATGCCGTGAAAGCCGATGCCCTTCACCAGCGCACCGACACGCTCACGAGCATCGCCGCCTTTTTGGGAATCACGGTTGCACTGATCGGTAGCCACTTTCACCCCGATCCCCGCTGGCCCAGCGCTGATGACTGGGCCGCGCTTATGGCCTCGGTGGTGATCTTCCACAATGGCATCGGTATCCTGCGAGGAGCTCTCTTTGAGCTCACCGATGCCCACCCCGATCCCGCACTGGAGGCCGAGGTGCGGCGTATTGCGCTCACGGTTGTCGGGGTCGAGAACCTGCACAAGTGCTTTATCCGCAAGATGGGCTTCGACTACTTTGTCGAGCTAGACGTGCGAGTTGCGGGGGAGCTCTCCGTCTACCGGGGCCATGAGATCGCCCACGAAGTTCAGGATACTGTCCGCGCCCAGATCTCCGACAAGCGCTTCGCCCGCGTCCTCGTGCACATCGAGCCCACGTTCCCCAAGAGTTAAAGTTTCTCTTTGTCTTTTTTCTGCTCGACCGAGCAGGCTCCCGACATTCAGGTAGAGACTCCAAACCGGGGGAGAACAAACTTCATCAAGACAATATAGCCTAGCACGAAAACGATGGGGAACGACCACTCTGGCATACGGAACGCTCTCATTTCTTGAACTTGACAATCGCAGTACCGGAGCCCTTGCCACCCGTGCCTGTGGCGGAGACCTCGGCGGTGAAGACAAGGCCTGTTAGCTCTTTAGGGACGCGGAGTAGGATCGGCTCCGTGGCCCAGCGCCCACTGGCATCTGCTTTGGCACTGTACTCCCCGATGAGCCCGGAGGCGGCAAGAATGCTGGCACGCTTTCCGGCGTAGCGAACCGTCACTTTGATGGTCGCATTAGGCAGGCAGCGCCCGGAGAGCACCACGCTTCCTCCAACACTGGCTCCCTCTTGCGGCTGGTCAATGATCGGGGTCTCGGGGGGGCCTGCCGTTACCGTGATGGCATTAGCCGCTTTCAGCGTGGCAGTACGCCCCCGCGTGTCCGTGACCGTGACCGTAACGGGCGCGGCGACCATGACATCTTGTTTCTGCACCGTGTAGGTTCCCACATAGACACCGGGAGAGTCCTCTTTGAGCGGCTGGTCTTTGACCTTGACACCCAGCGAGAACGTGGCTTTTGAGCCGGGAGCGCCCAGGGCCTTGAGGGTCAGGACGTCTCCAAAGTTCAGAGGACGGTCATCCGGGAGAGCCACAAAGGACTTGAGCAGCGAGGTGGGGATCACGGTAAAGCGCCACTCGCGGCTGGTCTCATTGCCTGCCGTGTCGTGGGCCGTCAGCTTGGCTAAAATCGGCCCGGGTGCCAAGTCGGCCTGGGGCTGGTAGGTAAAGAACGTCTCGGTAAAGATCGCACGGGCCGTGACATCCTCGCCATTGACCACAAGCTGCACTTTCTTGGCATCCAGGCCACTGCCCTGATCGGAGTAGGTTCCGGTGAAATTGGGGCGGGGGTCGGTAAACTCGCTTCCCTCGGTTGGGGTGAAGGTTCCCAGGGTTGGGCCCACGGCATCTATGGCAAAAGTCTCCGCCGAGGCGACGGTCGGGGATGAGAGTGAATCCAGGGTCAGGGTTGCCAGCCCGGTCGCATCTTTCAGGGACGTCCCCGCGGGCACCGTCAGGTTCGCGACATAGTTTCCGGGCGTGGTCTCAACCAGAGGCAGCGCTTCCGCTCCAGGCAGTCCGGGCACGCGCAGTGTTCCCTTCGCTGCCGCCGTTCCGGCTACGGAGAAGGTGATCGTATCGCCTGCCTTGACCCACTTCTGGTTCGCATTGTGGCTGACTTTAAGTACTTCCACTTTAGCTGTGACGGGCTTCTCCACTTCGAGCACGGCCAGCGCGACCGCTCGATGCGTCACCGGGTTGATCCGCAGGCTCACTCGCTCACCGGGGCGCACTTCGCTCAGGCTGGAGGGCTTGCTGAGCCTCTGCACATCGGCCTGCGTCTCCACCTCCGCAGGTGGGCCTTCGGTAAAAAGCGCAATCCAGCGGTCGCCGAGTGCTTCCAGGCTCTTGATAGTCCCGATGCGCTCGTCGTAGCTGGCCTCAATCACGAAGGCTTGGCCTTGGCTATTTCGCTTGATCTGAACCGCATCGCCGCTCTTGAGAGCGCTCAGCTCCTGGCGAACTTGTGGGGCGGTGCCCACTTTAACAAGCACGATGGCATCCGGCGCGAGCGCGAGCGTCTCAGGGATGCCCGTGGCGGACTTGACCGTCAGCTCTGTCGCCGAGATCGCGGTCAGCACGCCCGCCAGTCCTTCTGTTTTTGGAAGAATTACCGGCGCGGTAGGGTTTACGGCTTTAATCTCGTCGGGGGTGAGTCCTTTGACGGGAATAATGATCGGCTTTTCCTCGGCAGGTGGCAGCTTGACGGCTCCCACTCCGGTCTTGACCACGGGCTTGGCTCCTGCCAGAGTGATCGCCACCAGTCGGGCGTTGGCATCCCACTTCACCTCAGCACCGAACGCCTCGGAGAGGAAGCGGAGCGGCAGCATGGTAGTCCCGGCGATATTCTGGGCGGGGGTGGTCAGGCTCTTGGGTTTACCATTGACAAAGCCCACCGACTCGCCCAGCTGTAGGGAGATATTGGTGTTGCCACGAGAGGCCGTGATGGTGCGGGTCTGGGGTAAGAACTGCACGGCTGCCCCGAGGCTCTCAAAGACTTCGCGGAGGGGAACGAGGATACTGCCATCGGGTGCTTGGAGCGGCCCCTGCTTAGGAAAGGCCACCGCGTTCCCATTTACCGTCACCGCAATGCTCTGTGCCCAAGTCGTCCCACTCACGAGGGCGAGACTGGCCGCCAAAAAAGCCTTCTTCATACCCGTTATTTTACCAGAACTCGCTTGCATTTCCCGGTAACGTTTGGCATACTATATTCAGGTTCTCTAAGTTAGAGCCTGAAGGAGGGTTTGCAATGTTGTTTTCCTCTCGACGAAGCATCCGAAAGAGCTTCACGTTAATTGAGTTACTCGTTGTGATTGCCATTATCGCGATACTGGCAGCTATTCTTTTCCCCGTCTTTGCCAAGGCGCGCGAGTCTGCCCGTAAGACAGCCTGCATGAGCAACATGAAACAGATCGCGATGGCCGCCATCATGTATGCCCAAGACTATGACGAAATGTTTCCTGGAAGTGGCGGAAACCCATCGAATACAGGTCCCGGCGGTATTTCGGTGGACTGGGGCTTCCCCGATGCGAGAGTACGGTGTGTCGCGCCTTTTAATGTCACTGCCACGAACTGTGTCTATGGCCCACTGATGTTCAACGGACAGCCGAGGCCATACTGCTGTGTCTGGCAGGGTGGTGGCTCGGCGATGGCACGTCCTTACTTCAAATCGGACATGGCGGTCTTCTGCCCGAATCAAAATAAGATCCCTGGCAACCCACCAGAGTACAGCTACAATCTGAACTACCAGTGGCTAGGCCCCATGGCACGAATTGACTACCCTGCGCAGAAAGTGCTGGCGATCGAGACCTACACCGTTCACGATGGGGATCGCAATGTCCGCTACTGCTGCAATGGGCCAGCGGCATGGAATATGATGGCTTTCGTTGATGGCCATGTCAAGCTTCAGCGTCTGGATCGTGGCTGTGCGAAGCTTACCATTCGCAACTCTAATCCCATTTGTGCAAACTGGTACGCCTGTAACTCCGCAAGCTGTTGTCCGGAGAACTACGGCTGCTCGGGTGCCAGCGGGAGCGTCCCCGACTTCCCGTAGCCAAATCAAAAGCGCCCTGAGAACACAGACGATAGGAGCTCTCGGGGCGCACGCATCATCTAGCGATTGTCACGGGTAACTGTCACCAAGGCATAGAGTGGTAGCTTGTTCTCACTCTTACCAAAGGGAACAAGGGCTTTCTCGCCCGACTTGAGCAGGCTTATGGTGTCGACAAAGCGTGTCGAAATCTGAGGTAGTTTCTGGTACCAGCCGGTGATGTAGCTCCACTCCGAGTGAAACACGAGCCGGATCATACCATTTTTGTCTTCACTGGCAGTGGCAGCGATACGCCAGCCGGAATGAGCCACTCCCGTGGTCTTTTCATCAATCGTGTACTTGATCTCATCACCAATAAACATTTCTCCTTTGTTCCCGCTCAGTGCCGCGATCGTCGGTTGCAAGAGAATCTTGGCGCTGGACAGAGAATCCGTGTTCTCCCGTGTGACTTTTGTGCCCTCGGGAACTTCAAAAACCTTTGTGGTGATTGTAAAACTAGGGAGCAACGGCTGCTGCGGTAGTGCGCCTAGCACGAAGAGACAAGGAATCAGTAACATAACAAACCTCCTGCCTGGTATTTTCGGCAGGAGGCAAGGATTTCCCTCGTATTTTTACGGGTCGGTGACGAAAACGACGGCGCAGCGCTCCAGAAACTTGCTCTCCAAATTGGCCTCGCGGATGCGCTGGGCATCACTGGCGGAGATCAGGGGCTCGCAGCGGGCCGCGTCACGGCAACGACGAGCGCGGATAATCAGCGGACGGGAACCGATCCTTGGGCTGGACTGGGCTGTGTCAAAAGAGCGGGGGTAGGCGACAATGCCCTGCTCCTGTAGAAAGTCATTGCTCACACTAATCGTCCCAAAGACTTCGTCGCCGCGCTCACTCCACAGCTTGGGCGAGGGCGATGAGGTGAGCCCTAGGCCGCGGCAGTCCACGATCAGGCCGGTGTAGAGCACACCACCGGGCGCAGGCGCTCCAGGTGCATAGGGATTTTTGGGCTCACGGAGGCTCTCTGTCACGATATTGCTCTTGCTCTCACTGGCCACCCCCACAGCTTCCGCCACTGAGCCCGCACCTACCAGTGGGACTTGGACGATCACCCGATAAATCCCCGCCTCGGGGAGGAGCTTTTCCTCAATGACCTCTGCACTCTTGATCAGCCCCGCTAGCTTCACGCGCACCTCATCGGACTTAAGAGTGTAGTTGCTGACGCGGCTACTGGCGCTCACCCGCACCTGCTGAACCGACATGGAGAGTGTCCGCAGGGCATCGGTGAGAGCGGCATCGCGCGCCGTGAGGGTGTCTTGCGCCCGTGAGCGGCTCAGGCTCGGCGGCGGGAGCGCACCCAGCCCAATCGCCCGAGCAAATCCCTGGCCGTAGTCAATCCGTCCCTTACCTGCCGCCACGGCTTCCACCATCGCGCTCGTTAGCCCCGACTCCGTCGCTGGCGTTGCTGCCCCCGCCCCTGCCAGTGCTTGCTGAAGTAGCTTCGGGTCTACCGCCGCCGGTGTCGGAAGCACCGGCTTGGCCGTTGAGGCAGGCTTGGGTGTCGGCTTTCCCGTCGCTTTGGGGGCTGGTTTCGGCGTCGGCTTTACGACAGTAGGCTTACGCGCCGATTTTTGCGGCACCGCCGCCGCAAAGGCCAAGGGAAGCAAGGGAAGTAAGAGCAAGCTCGCACGAAACATCGGTCAGGGTTCTCCTGCACGAGTTGGAGTCCTCAGAGCCAGACAGGTTTCATAAATTCCGCAGAGCCGTAAAGTGGTTTTTCGATTCAGGACAGCACGCCCAAGCTCGGGCGGCGCTACGGAGTGGACTTACTCTTGAGTAGTATAATGGGAAGGTGGTCTATGCCTAACGAACCCTCCAAAAAACTGCAGCTCTTTCCAAACCTCTGGGCAAAAGAGGCTCCTGTGCTCGCCGTCCCACGCCCTGTATGCAACTGTCTCAGCGGCCAGTCCCGCAATCTCCTGCTACATACCGAAGCGCAAGACACCGAGTGCGTGGCCTGGCAGCGGCTCAACGAGCTCATCGATACCGCCGCTCGCGATGGGCGTGAGACGTTCTCACCAGGCCGTGAGCTTTCCCCAGTGGAGTGGACACAGATCACCACACTCCCCCCGAGTATCGCCAAGCTCAAGGCGGTCAAGCACCTGATTCTGTACGGTAGCAGCCTGGTTTGGATTCCGCCAGAGATCGGAGAGCTGGAGTCGCTGGAAGAGTTCACGCCCTACACGTCGTACCGCCTGCATTGGTTCCCCTACGAGATTCTCCGCTGCAAGAACCTGACGCGAAGCACCATCAGCACACGCGCACTCTACGGCAACTACAAGCGCCGCCCTCCGTTTCCACGCTTGCCCCAGCTACACTCCGCCTTCGTCCCACAGACGTGTAGTGTCTGCAACAGCCCCTTCACAACCGAGAGCGTGCACCAAGCTTGGATCTCCCTCAGAGTCGCCACCGATGTCGTCCCGTTGCTGGTTCATGCCTGCTCTGCTGAGTGCATTGCGCAACTCCCCACGCCACCAGAAAACTACATTCAGACTCCCCATAAAGGCGGGCTACAGCTACAACAACCCGCCCCATATCACTAATTGGAGGTGCTACTATCTTTGATCCCATGACGGAGTTTGAAATACTCCTGACAGAATTTAATAATAACAAACAGAAAGCAAGACTCATTGAGGGAAATGTTTTCGTCAACTGTGCCTTCATCGGCTTTACCCGCTACGCGCCTCCGGAGCACTGGGGAACTGAGCAGATCAAGCTGATCCTCGCGCGGCTTGCGGGCGATTTGTCAGACGAGAGCCTGGAGTGGTACGAAGAGGCAGCCCCCCAGATTGCAGCTTTCTCTTGCCTCGCTCTGGGGGCCTTACTAGGTGTGTACAGCCAAGGAGCAATTAGCGACGAAGAGTTTTTGCACGGCGATGTTCTACTGCCTGGCTTTATCTTGCTGAATCTTGAAAGAGTCGAATCTCCGGCTCGGGTTAAGGTATAGTGTCGCAAAAGTTTAGAGTTTCAGGAGAGCTGATAATGTTGCAAGACCCCGAGAGCGTTTTACGTGCGTGGTACGAATTAGTCTGGAACGAAGGGCGTGAGGACGCCATTGATGAGCTTCTCGCCGAGGAGGGCATGGCCCACGGACTCATGGATGCGGAGGGAAACACGGCGTGTGGCCCGGCGAGCTTCAAGCACGTTTTTTACACATTCCGCACTGCCTTCCCTGATCTGCACATCACGCTGGAGGAAGTGATCTCTCAGCGAGACATCTGCGCGGTGCGCTGCACGGTTCGAGGAACGCACCTCGGCGATTCTTTAGGAATCCCCGCCACCGGCAAGACCGTGGAGTTCACCGGCATGAACTTCGTCAGAATCGCAGACGGCAAGATCGTCGAGGGCTGGAACAACTTCGACTTTGCCACCATGCAGGCCCAGCTCCTCTCTCCTGGTGCTGCCTGAGCCCAGTAAAGGGGATGAAGATGGCAACTGCTGAGCCTATTGGCACGGTCACTGACCTCTGGCGGTTCCCCGTGAAGTCCATGCGGGGCGAGCGACTCACGGAGGCGTTTGTCACTGAACAAGGCATCCAGGGAGACCGGGCGTATGCGCTTCTGGATGTTGAAACGGGGCGCGTGGTGAGTGCGTCGAATGCCCACTTTCCTGGAATTTTGGAGTGCACGGCAACTTTTGTCGCACCTTTCACGGAGGCAAGTGCAATGCTCCCGCCCATCAGAATCACCCTTCCCTCGGGTGCCTCTGCGACCAGCGACTCCCCGGCTCTCTCGGCGCTTCTCTCCGATTACTTTCACCGTGAGACAGAGCTGATCCACACCATTCCTGCCAACTATGGGAGTCGCCAGGCGGAGTTCTTTACGGAGGTGGGCCTTGCGCTCGTTGCCCCTACCCACTCTTTCATGGACCTCTGCCCCCTCTCACTTATCAGCACTGCCACTCTCGCCTCGCTTGGCCACGACCGGCGGCGCTTTCGGATGAACGTTATTGTCCAGACGGCAGGGGAAGGTTTCCCAGACAATGCCTGGCTGCACCACCACCTGACGGTTGG
>NZ_JANNYP010000247.1:0-37296 GCF_031410135.1 Armatimonas sp.
GGGAAGTGATTCGGCAGCGGCGCTGTGGTGGGTATCGTTTCTTAAGGCAGCGGGTCGTGGGACGATTTATTCTTGATTTCTACTGTGCTGAGAAGCGCTTCGCCCTAGAGATTGACGGTGTGATCCATCTCCGCCCCGACATCGCGCAATATGACCTGAACCGAGAAATGCATCTTCGATCCGAGGATAATCTGAGCTTCTTGCGTCTTACCAACGCAGAGGTCATGCGCCTCTCCGACCAGGAGCTCAGCCAGCGTATTCTCGAAGCGCTCCAAACCATCTCTTGAACCCTCCCTGCCCTGAGGGAGGGTGGCGAAGTGAGGAACGAACGAAGACGGGTGGGTCCGAGACGGGTGAGGTTAGAATCGCCAGCCGAACATGAGCGACGAGCCGCGTAGGTTGCCGTTGTTGAGCTTGGTATCCAGGAGCTGGAGTTTGGCGACAAACCCGACCTGAGTCGTGATTCCCATTCCCAGCCGCCAGGCTAGCTTTGTCTCTGAGCTATTGCCTCGTGAGTGATAGACACCCCAGCCCCAGTTGAGAAACGGCGAGATGGCAGCCTTACTGCTCCGTGAAAAGAGGGCACCCCCGTTCATACCGACTCCAATGACCTCGGCTTTGGTTGGACCATTGCCCTTAAGATAGTCTGCAAAGAGACCCTGTGAGGAGAGTGTGTACTGGCGAAGCGTGCCGTAGCTGGCAAGGCGCGGGTCATAGGTGCCCGTGAGGAGAGTGATCGCAGGCTTGCCACCATCTTCTCCCTCGTCATCATCATCGTCATCTTTCTTATGCTTGCTTTTCTTATTTTTCTCGTCGTCGTCTTTCTCGCTCTTCTCGTCTTTCTTTTTTCTTGTTTTCTCTTTTTTCTTTTCGTCCTGGATCGTGATTTTGAGGGTGCCTTCCTCGACTCGGAACTCAGGCGCGGTGGCGAGCATGGCGGGGGGCAGTAGGGTTAGCATGTTTTTTGTACTCCTTCGGAATCTTAAGACGCACATTTTTGCCACTTGGTGACAGGAAATTATAGCAAGCGAGGGGAATTTAGTGGCATGAGCGAACAAAAAGTGGTGGTAGTGACCGGCGGGGCCGGGGGAATTGGGATTGAGACGGGCAAGATCTTCCGGCGCGATGGCTGGAAAGTCGTGCTGGTGGATATCAATGCGGCGGCGCTTGATAGTGCGGCGGCGCAGATCGGCGAGGGAACGGAGACCGCCGTGCTGGACATCCGCAGTGTGGCGCAGATCCGCGAGGTCTTTGCGGCGCTGGCGGCAAAGCTGGGGCGGCTGGACTGCTTGGTCAACAACGCGGGGGTCTTTCGCCTAGAGCCGATCTGGGATGTCACCGAAGAAACCTACGACTGGCTGATGGACATTAACCTCAAGGGTGCGTTTTTCTGTATCCAGGCCGCTGCCGTTGAGATGAAGAAGTTTGGCAACGGGGGCGTCGTAGTCAATGTCGCCAGCGCCGCGGGGCGCTCTGGGCGACCCACGCAGACCATCTACGGTTTAAGTAAAGCGGGCATGATCCATCTCACCAAGTCCGCCGCGATCTCCCTGGGCGAGGAGGGCATCCGGGTTTGTTGTGTCTGTCCCGCTGCCGTGGACACGGGGATGATGCAGAAAAACTTCGCTGAGCGCCGCCAAACCGGCGGCGACAAAGACGTGGAAGCCTTCATGGCCAAGCTACTCGTCAAGCGCCTCTCCCGCCCCGACGAGATCGCGGAGCTCATCGCCTATCTCGCCAGCGAGAAAGCCGCCTACATCACCGGTGGCTCGATTGATATCTCCGGTGGCTTGGACATGCACTAATGCGACATTTATGGAGAGGTGCACTGGCACTATTGCTACTGACAGTGCTTGCACCAGCTCAAGCTCGGGCGCAGGAGGGTGTGGTCTTTGAGAAGGGGATTGAGTTCACCAACCCTGATGATCAGCACCTGAAGCTTGATCTGGCGCGGCCTGAAAAGGGCGATGGGCCGTTTCCTGCCGTGCTCTGCATCCATGGCGGGGGCTTTCGCGCCGGAACCCGCGATGGTTATGATGGGCTGATCAAGCAGCTCGCCGCCCGGGGCTATGTCGCGATCACCGTGGACTACCGGCTTGCGCCTAAGTATCCGTTTCCTGCCGCCATCCACGATGTGAAAGCCGCTGTGCGTTGGCTGCGTGCCAATGCCGCCAAGTACCATATTAACCCGGAGCGAATTGGGGTAACGGGCGGCTCGGCGGGCGGGCATTTAGCGCTCTATCTGGGAGTAACCGGCGGTGTCAAAGAGCTGGAGGGCGACGGTGGAAATCCCACGCAGTCCAGTAAAGTCAACTGCGTCGTGAACTTCTACGGCCCCAGTGATCTCACCCGCTCTTATGGCAAGAGTGTGGATGCCGCCGAGGTGCTGCCGCTCTTTCTGGGAGGCAGTGTCGAAAAAGAGCGCCCCAAGCACATCACGGCAAGCCCGCTCTACTGGGTAACCCCGCAAGCGCCGCCGACACTTTGCGTGCATGGCACCAAAGACAACTATGTCGCCTACGAGCAGTCTATCTGGATGGTGGATCGCCTGCTGGCAGCCGGAGTGGATGCGGAGCTAGTGACACTGCAAGGTGCAGGCCATGGGTTCGGCGGGGAACAGGCCAAGCAAGCCGATGCCGCACTTTTTGCCTTTTTCGATAAGTATCTGAAACGGTAGAGAGGCCGATGATTTAGTTTTTAAGTAAATCTGCCGACTTATAGCCCAGTAGTACACCATGCAGGATTCCACACTCTACCCTAGTCGTTTTATGGTATCCTCACAGGCAACGTGTTTGTATAGGGGTTTAGTAAGCTATGCGGCGAGAGATGTTCACCGAGTCGGACTTTTCAGCGGAGCGCGATGCTCCTGCCCCCGCGCCTCCCCCTGAGCTTCCCGTGCCGAATTTGTCTGCCTACGAGCGTCCCTCAGAAGCGCCTGCACCACTGGTGACAGCAAAGACGGCAGATAAAAAACTCATCCAGCGCCTAGACCCGATGGAGCGTCTCAAAGTCGCGGAGCTCGCCAAGTGGGCGATGCTGATCGGGCTGGGCGGGCTGTTTCTCTGGCTCAAGGCGGTACTCTGGTCGGCCTATATAACATCGGGTAAGGCGCAGGGGCTCAGCGTTGCCTACAGTCTTGTGCCCGTGGGAGCCACGCTTGCGGCGTTTGTCGCCACAGCGCTCTTTCGCTCTTTTGCCGCTAAGAAAGCCACCAAGACCAAGGGGAGCGGCTACAAGGCGGTGGATGCTGTCCGGGACTGGGCGATTACGGGCGTGATCACGGGGGTCTTAGCGGCCCTTGCGATCTTGATTGTCCGTGCGGTGCTGCCCTCGATTGGTGCCGATAAGCCTACCCCAGAGTTCTTTATTTCTCGGTTTATTGCCAACGCGATTGCCGCAATTATCGGGCTGATAGTCGCTCGAAAGCTGGCACTTCGTGGCGATTCAGTGATGGGAGGCGGCAACTTAGGACTGATTCAGCTCTTGCCACAAGCGGCCCTAGTGGGGTTTCTCGCCCTTCCGTTTAATAGCCTGATAGATGGCATTATCCAGGGCTGGCCGTTCATGACGTGGGCGACAGGAGTTCCGACCCTGATCGGCTTTGCCTGGGCCGGTGTGACTCTGAAGCTGGCATGGGACGCCGACAAAAAGCTACGTTTTCTCCAAGGCGGCAAGCAGGGCCGCGACTCGCGCTATGTTGCCACGGGTGGCGAGGCGCTAGAGATGAACTTCACGGTGATCGGGGGCCGTGAGTCGGGTAAGACCGTACTACTGGCAGGAGCTTATAAAGAGTGGATGGAGAACACGGCAGAGCGCTACGGGGTGATTGTCAAGCCCGTGGACATTACGCCGGTCAACTATGAGCAGCTTGATGAGGCGCAGAAGCGTTACTATTTAGACCGCAACTTAGACTATCTCTCGGATCTAATCTACACCTACAACCAGTGGCCCCCCAGTACCCAAGGCATGCGCGAGTTCAAGTTCGATGTCTTTGTACGTCTGCGCAAGAACGACAAGCCCGTCAAGGTGGCGCGTATCAACCTGCTTGACTACCCCGGAAGCTTGCTGGTGACCAGCGATCACTCTGCCGATGCCCATAAAAAGTACTGGAACCGGATCGCGGACTCCGATGGGATTCTCTTTGTGGGGGATATCTCAAGCCTGCGGCGTGGGGTTCAGGAAGAGGGCCTCAATGATGTCCACAATGCCTTCCGGGCCGCAATGGATATTCTCATTGATGGCAAGACCGATCGCAAGATGGGAGTCAATGCCGAGGGCCGCATTGAAGGCAATGGGAAGAACCGTGTGATTCCGGTCGGGATGGTGATGACCAAGTGCGACGAGTGCGTGGATCTTGCCAGTGGCCTACCCGATCACGTTAAGATGGATCAGCTTATCTACGGCGAGCGCCGAGTGCGCGGCAAAGACGATGTGAACTCATCACTGCTGCGCTACAGCGGCCCCTTTGGCATCTTGCAGGAGTGGGAAGAGAAGTGCCGCGCGACCGGCCCTGGCTTTGCCGATGCGGAGATCTTCAAGACCACCGCAATTACCGCCTCGCGTCCCGCCAATGGCCCCGATGGTCAGCCGGATCTCTCCCGCAAGTTTGAGATGATCTCGCCCCAGGACACCACGCCCACCAACTGCGCCACACCTCTACTCTGGCTGACGGCACGGGCGCTCCGCTGGAATGTCACCACCTTTACCGAGCTACGGCGCTGGCTCTTGGGAAGCACCGATACCACCACGCAGAGGCACTTGGATGCGATCCGGCATATTGAGCGGGTTGTCGAGCTCTGGCAGACCGCCATTGAAGAACGGCGTGCCACGGGAAAGTAAGCCATGAGTGATGAGCACATTGGCGTGCAGTGGGCCGTCTTCCGTAGTGGACGGGGCCCTTATGACGACTACAAAGTGACGACAATGGTGGCCGACGGTGGGCCAGGGGTTCAGGAGAGCCTGACGGAGTCTATCCGCTTTGTCTGCCACGGCTTCTACTCCGATATCGAGCTACCTACCGTCGAGCAGAAAATTTTCTTTTTCTGGCAGATTCGTAAAGATCTTTGGGCACTGAGCCGTATCACCGATGATAAAGAGCTGGCAGGGCAGCGGCGTGGGGTAGAGTTTCTCCTCCTCTTTCTTTCCAGCGAGCAGGTTCTCCGGATGGGTGGCCCCCTGACATTGATGGGTGCGGATGCGCTCTGGGAGGCGGTTCAGGAGAAGTCGCGTGTGCAGGAAACCACTCTTCTGCTCCTCACCCCGCCGCCGCCTGCCAAGACAGTAGAGGCCCTACCCCCAGAGCAGCTTGCTCCGGAGCTTCCATTCTCTTTGGCAAGTGAGGCGATGCTACGGCGCTGGTTACACTCCTTGATGGCAGCCAACCAGTTTGCCACGTTTGCGACCTGGTGGCCTTCGACGCGGCCCACGCCCCGTGGTGTCTTTTCCGTGGTGTTGCGGGCTCCGTCGCTTCTGCTACCCGGTCGTGGGGAGATCAAGCAGCTCGCCGATCGCCTCTCCGCAGAGCTCGTCGGGGCGCTTCCACCAACACTGGTAGAGGACACGGCAACCCGAGAGCTGACCCAGACCCTGACGCAAGATGCAAACCTGCTCGCCGACCATGTCGGAGAGACAATGCGCCTCGGCGATACTCTGGAACCAGGAGAGTGGCGAGCACGCACCAGTGAGGGAGCGGGACTGGGTGCTCGTATGACGCGCAACATGAAGGCATTGGCACTGCGGGGCACCCTCTCAGACGAAACCGTGGAAACGGTGGCACGGATTGGGCGGGAGTATGCACGGCTTGAGCTGGGGCTGGAGAAACAGCCTCCTCCCTTCCGCCCCAAGCTCCTGCCCGAGTTCGATGATCTGCAAGACAACGAGCCACCCACGATGGCTCCGTTATCACGCCCCTTAGTGCTCGTCCTTTGTGCGATGGCATTCTTTGCGGCGGGCTGGGGGCTGGGCTATCTCACCGCTCCGCAGGCCGCACGTCCCTCAGCGACTAGCGGCGTATCCTCCACCAACTAGCTGCCAGAGCGAGAGTAGCAAGAGCAGGGCCGCCGGAGCAAAAGCGGCCCACTTGCTCTTTCCCAGCGCCGCAAACCCGCCCACACAGACCAGCGCCACGGCTAGAAGTGATGGCAGGAAGTAGCGTCCCTGTGCCTGAAACACCTCGTAGACGAACTTGGTGAAGAACGGCACCAGGCACAACACCGCCAGCGCAGCAAATCCAAAGACAGGCTCGACGGCTTTCTCTTTGCTGGCTTTGTACAGCCCCAGGAGTGGCGCAAGGGCCGGAACGAGCGTGAGGAGCAGGAGCACTGGCGAGCCGATAAACCGGGCCAGAGGCATGGTCGGTAGATGTGGGTCTAGAAAACACCAAAAGCTCACAAAGGAGCGCAGCCCGACATTGCGGGCATAGTCGGCCCCACTCCACCCGGACATTTGGCTGATCTCATCCGGCGAGAAATTTGGCCCGGTGGCCTTGTAGATCGTCTGGGCCAGAAAATCCCCGTAGAGCATCTGGTTGCGCACCAGCCACGGGGATGCAATCGCCAGTCCCACCAGCACAGCTGCTCCAAAGACCCCTATGGTGTCAGCAAAGGTGATGCGCTTGGCTTTGATGGCAAGTGCGCAAGCCACAAAGAGCACGGGGTAGAGCTGAAGCACTGTTAGCTTGGTGAGCAGGCCTAGCCCAAAAAACAGCCCGAGGAGCGCGCCCTCACCCCAAGCGTAGGCGCGGTGGGGCGGTGCGATGTGCGGTGCAAAAAAGCGTGCCATGCGCCAGACAATCAGCGCACAGAAAAAATGCGTCGTGGCATCGTTGCTGATCGCGCCGCCGAGCTGTGCCTGTATGGGCAAGAACGCCACAAACGCCGCTAGCGCGGGAGCCAGCTCGGGCCGCTTGGCAAAGAGATCCCGCCCCGCCTTCCAGGCAATCCAGACCGTCGCCAATTGAAACGGGAGTGCGACAAGCCGCAGCGCGAGCAAACTCCCGCCCCCCGTGATGGCAAAGACCAGCGCGGTTAGCACATAATACAGGGGCGGCTGGTGCGTCTCATCGCGGCTGAGTGCTCCCTCGGGCAGCTCGGTCATTCCCTCTCGTGCCTGCATTTTCTCCACCACAGGAGCGGGCAGGGGGCGGCGGCCCTTGCTTGGGACAAACATTACCAGCCCTTTTTGCTCCACGATCAGCCGGATATAGTCCCGGTGGGTCGTCTCATCAGGGTTATTGCCCAGCGGAACTTTAACCGCAAAGCTCACCGAGAGCAGAAACGCGGCGGCGAGGATGGCATAGAGGGATTTCATAGCGGCTGAACCCATCCCCCCGGCCCCCTTCCCTCAGGGCAGGGAAGGGGGAGATGGAGGGGGTTTTCCAAACCCTCCCTGCCCTGAGGGAGGGTGGCTGTAGTGAGGAACGAACGAAGGCCGGGTGGGTTCGAAGCCGGGTGGGTTTGGGTTAGGGGAGAATCTTTCATACGCCCGCTTTCTCGCAGAGGGCTTTTATCTGCGTCAGTAGCGCCCGCTCTTGGCCAGGCAGGGCGATAGCACTCTCCAGCGAGCCATAGTGCGCTTCGAGGCACTCCAGCAAGAGCGTCTTAATCGCTGCTTCGTCGGGGCCGTGGGGGAGCTTGCTGGCGGTGTAGGCACTCTCCAGCTCCTTTTCCTTAGTCACAAAGAACTCTTTGACCTGCTCCAGTGTCCACTCCCCGCGCCGGATGGCTTTAAGACGCTCGCGATCTCGTTGTAGGTCAAGATCGCCTAATGTTAGTATTTGCTCGATTTCATCAAGTAATCGCACCACATGGTAACCGAACTTGACATCGAAGCCGAAGGTTTCGACGTTTTGGGCACGCTTGCTGCCCTCTTGTGGGGTCTTGATCTCCATCTTATGGACTTGCGAATAGGCATAGCCCTTGAACTTATGCCATGCGCCTTTGTGGAGAAAAATCTGGCGCTTCTCGCGCACGCGCTCGCCGATGGCGTTGCAGTGGAGAACGCACTCTCTCGGCGTAAAAAGCGAGTCCACGATGTTGGGGTTGTTCTCCATCGCGAGCTGGAAGAACTTCACTAGCGAGAAGATCGTCAGGTCGTACTCGCGGCCCTTGCCTGCCAGCGCGTCTTTGTCCTCGACATGGTGCTGCTGGAACTGCTCGAAGCGCTGAAGCTGTCGACCAAAGCCGGGAATCTCGCCGCGCAGGTGCGGGAAGACATCGTCTTTGGGAGGGACGCAGAAGCCGTAGACATCCATGTCCGACGAGTCCGAGGAGACACCATAGGCCATGGATCCCATGATGGTTTCGTAGGCGATGCAGCCGGGGAGCCACTTGGGAGGGCTGATCAGCTTGCGCAACGCGAGGCGCTCGACAGTGCTGCTCATCGCTTAAAAAGACTGCCCCAGGGAGATATACGTGCGCGATGCATTGCCAAAGGCGAGATCAAAGCGAATCGGACCAAGGGGGCTCTGGAAGCGCAGCCCAACTCCCCCTCCGACCTTTAGGCCGCTCGCCGAGACACTCTGGCCGGGGAGCCAGGCATTGCCCGCATCAAGAAAAACCACGCCGGTTGTGTCTGTGCCTAGAGGGACTCGTGCCTCGGCGGAGCCTAGCACCATCTTGTCGCCGCGCACGGAGAAGAACTCATAGCCGCGCAGAAGATCAAAGCCGCCCAGAAAGAACTGCTCGGAGAGGGGCACATCGCCCGAAGAAACCCCTGCCAGAAGGCGCGAGGCGAAGACGGCGTTTGGTTTCTTAGGAAAGCTCATCGGGCTGTAGCGGCGCAGATCCAGGCTGGTTTGGGTGAAGCTACGGGTGCCTCCAAACTGAGAGCCTGCTACTTCATAGCGCAGACGGTTAAGAGTCCCTGTCCGTGGGTTATCTGCACGGTCTCGTGTATCCGCCGCGAGCGAGAATCCGAGCGCACCGACCGTCGCACTGGCCCGGCTCAGCTCTGATATTGGCGGATTGATGCGATCGGGAACGGGGTCGTAGCCCACCACATCACGCCGCGCGGTGAGGGCAAGGTTCCAGACTCCTCCGATAGGTCTGCCTAGCTGTGCATTGAAACCCTTGCGCCGCTCGTAGCTACGGAACGTTTCAATCGGAGTTCCGAACGTGGGTAGGAAGATCGTGTTCTGGTCGTAGACACTCACGCCATACGCTAGGCTACGCGGGCCAACAGCGGGTCGCTGAAGGGTGACAAAGAACGCGGTTCGGGGGTCTTCTTGAACCAGAAAGCCATTGTTGTCGAGCAGCACACGCCCAAAGCGCTGCCACTGTGCGGAGACGCGCTGGGCGTTTCCAAGCAGGTTGTTCTCTGAGAGATCCACGAAGCCAACGAGCCCCGTCCCATCGCCATAGCCGACGGTCGCTGCGACATTGCCGGTCTGCGACTCCTTGACCTTCACTAACAAGTCTACAAGCCCAATGGTATCGGTTGCCTCACTCTCTTCGGGAGGGACACCGCTGATGAGCACCTCACTGAAGATTCCCAGCCGCCCCAGTCGCGCTCGGTCTTGCTGAAGGTCTGCCTCGCGGTAAACCATGCCTTCACGCTGGGAAAGAGCCTCATGGATCACCGAAAGGCGGGTGCGTTTGGCTCCTTGAACCGTGATCTTTCGGATACGTCCCTCGGCAACCGTTAAAGTGAGTTTTCCTTGGGGTGAGAGCTGGTAGCCGATGACTTGCGCAAGCGTGTAGCCCTTGGCCCGGTAGAGCGCCTTGATCGCTTCAAAAGCGGCACGGATTGCCTCTGGCTTGGCTTCTTTGCCCTGTAGCATGGTTCTTGCAACTTCCACGACTGAGGTCGTAGGCAAGACGGATGTCCCGCTGACCTCAATATTCTGGACTCGTGGAATATCTTGGGCTTGTGTGGGAGCTACCCCGAGTACCAGACAGAAACTAAAGAGGCAAAAACGGCGCATGCCAACCGCCTTGACAGAAAGGAGAACCCTTGTTAGAATAGGACAAAGGGTATATACGACGATGTTGATCGGAATCCTAGTTTACTGTGTAGCAGCGGTAATTTTCTATGTTTACTTGCTGAATACCGCGTGCGCTGAAGTAAAGAACTAGCTCTATCCCGGCTACCCACCTAGGTAGCCGGGATAGAGAAATCACTAGGTACCACTCACTTCGTGAAGGATATAGAGGAGCAGCGCTGTTCCCATCCACCCGATCACTAAGTTACGGGTATAGAGCGAGAGCATCTCATCATAGCCCGCTTTACCTCGGAAGTTACTACTGGGCGTGTTGGCGACGCCGCCGCCGAAGCCCTCGTTTTTAGGGTTTTGTGCAGTGACAATCCAAATAAGCCCCGCCGAGAGAATAAGCATCACTCCCGTGAGGATACCGAGGATGATACTCATGACTCGCTGCCTGTCTTCTCTTTATCGCCTTCGGGCTTCTTCTCGTCTTTTTCTTCATCCTCGGTCTTGGTTGGCTCTCCGTTGATGGAGTTCTTAAACTCCCGGATACCCTCACCCAGTCCGCGAGCGAGCTGAGGAATCTTACTTCCCCCAAAGAGAACCAGGATGATTCCCGCGACGATAGCCCAGTCGGTATAGCTTGTAAAATAGGCAAATGTGGTGTTTAACATAGCAGTCTAACTCTTTTCCTTAAGCGCTCTTCGCCGCAGTGTCTGCGCCTAGTGCTTCTTCTGTGGTCTCCGTCTCTAGTACGGTGGTTTCCTCAGTCGTTGTTACCGTCTCCAGCTCAAGTGGGGGCACTACAGCTACCGCTTCTGCGAGATGCTCCGTGGCGACCGCGTCTACAAGTGTCTCGGTGGGATGCAGTGCCTCGATGGGTTGCTCTGTGGCAACGGCTTCGAGGGCGGGATGCTCTGCGACAGCAGGCAAACCATACTGATCCAACGGCTCATGGTCGTAGGTCGTACTCACCGGAGATGTGTACTCGTAAGTGGGCGGCTCGTAGCGATCGTACGACGAGTGATCGTCCAGATCGAACGCCGACTGAACGTCACTGGACATCTTTTTCAGATCACGCAGTGCTCCGCCGATCTGACGCGCCAGATCCGGAACTTTTTGTGGTCCAAATATAAGCAGTGCTATCACCAGAATGATAACGATCTGCGGCATTCCCAGATATGCAAAAGTGTACATGATTCGCCCCTACGAATTTTCATTATATCGCGGCAAAAAAGTGCCTCGAAAAAACACGAAACACCCTGTCTTTCTTTTGCCTCCAAAAGCTCAGGAGAGAGTCATGAGATTTATTGCCACTATTGCCAGCCTGCTGATTGCTGTCCCCGCGCTTGCCCAGGAGCCACTCACTCCCCAAGCCTTGCTGACGGAGGCACGACAGAGCGCCACACAAGCCACCGACCCCCTGGATCGGGTGACTGCCTGGTCTGCTATTGCGAGGGTGGAAGCCAAGCAGAAAAATATCGAGGGAGCCAAAGAAGCAATTCGGCTTGCCTGGAGTGCCGCCAATCCCAACCCCAAGAAGAAAGCACAGCGCCTTTGGCTACTCCGAGACTGGGCCGCCTTTGATCTGGAAGGTGCTAAGCAAGCTGCCTCCTCGCTCTCGGGGATTCAGCGCCGCTGGGCCATGGAAGGAATCGCATCGGTTCAGGCGGCCTCGGGTGATCTTTTGGGAGCCTACAAGATCGCGCAGACACTTGATGATCCCCGAGGGGCGATGTGGGAGATTGGCTACGTGCAAAGTCAATCCACGCGGCCACCCGTCTCCAAAAGTCTACTCCAGAGTCCCCATCCGATCCAACGTGGCCCCGGACTCGTCTCTTTGGCAAGGGAGGAACTGAAGGCAGAGAATCGTGCCAAGGCACTCGCGACACTCCAAGAAGCGGAGAAAGTCGTCCGCCAGATCACCGACCCCGAGACCATGCCAGGCTACCGTCTGGGATTTCTGCAAGCTATTGGCGAGCTACGCATTCAAGCGGGTGAGCTTGAGGCGGGGCGGGTACTTTTCCGAGAAGTGAAAGATGCTTGTCTGGGCCTCCCCGAAAAAGAGCAAAACCAGCGTCTCAGTCTGCTGGCCATTGCCCAAGCACGCACGGGAGATCGCCTAGGTGCACTGCGAACGGCACGTGGTCTCCAAAAAACAGACGCCCGTGTTAGCGCCCTCGCAGGAATCGCCGGAGCACTCTAGTTACGTCTTGGGCCAGCGGATGGAGGCGATGGTTTCCTCGCCGTCACGGAGGAGCTTGAACTCGCCGTGTAGGTCGCCGCGCACGAGACTTTGGACGATTTGTAGGCCCAGGTCGTGGTGCTTGTCGGGGTTGAAGTCGGGGCGGGGGGTATCGCCGGTGTTACGGACCTCTAAGAGCCAGTCATTGGGTTTTTCCATGAGGCGCACCAGAATGGTTCCCTCATCGGCGAGCTTGAAGCCATGCTCGACGGCGTTTTGTACCATCTCATTGAGCACCAGTGCGACGGAGTTTGCCTGGTGGCTGGAGAGGCGCAGCTCGGGCCCCTCGACCCGGAAGTCAATGCGCTTGTTGGGGAGCGTGAGGCTCTGTTTGGTGGCAAGGACGATGTGCTCGGCGATCTTGCGGATGGAGATCGTATCCAGATCCTCGCGGGAGAGTAGCTCATGAACCGCAGAGACGGCCATCACGCGGCCTATGGACTCTTCCAGCACTTCGGTGGCAGGCCGGTCTCCGGCGTAGTGTTTCTGGAGGCGCAAGAGGCTGGCAATCTGCTGGAGGTTATTTTTAACGCGGTGATGCATCTCCTGAAGCAGGGCACCTTTGACCATCAGCTTGGCATTCTCAATTGCCACAGCCACCTGGTTACCCAGCGTCGAGAGCACGTTGAGCTCGCCCTCGGTGAAGTCATGAGGCTGGTCGGTGTAGCAGTTCAGTACCCCGATCACCCGGTCGCGCACTTTCAGGGGGACGCAGGCAAGGCTGGTAAGATTCTGCTCACGGGCGATGTCACCGAACTTGTAGTCGGGGGATTTCTTGACATCGAGCACGGTGACCACTTTTCCGGTCTCCACGGCTTTTCCCGCGAGACCTTCGCCAATGTGGAGCGGGGGGCGACGGGCGTAGTCTTTTGAGGCGGCGTGCACGGCCTTGACCACGAGCTGCTGTTTTTCTTCATCCACCAGGCGCAGAGCGACGATCTTAAAGTTCAGGGTCTGGGCTGTGGCCGCGACCGCGAGCTGCAAGATCTCTTCCAGATAGAGATTGGAGGTAATGGTTCGGGAGACCTCGGCCACTGTGGAGAGATGCGTGGCGCTCTTTTCTGCGTTGCGCACTTTGCGGCTGGTCTGGATGGCCCCCGCCACTTGGGAGGCAATGGCTGAGAGGAGCTGGACTTGGGTTTTGGTGTAGGTGTGTGGGGCCTGCGTGCGAACGTTGACTACCCCAATACACTCATCGCGCCAGATAAGCGGCACGGAGAGGATGCTCTGGTAGCGGTCCTCGTTGAGATCGGGGAGGAACTTAAAGCGCTCATCGCTCCAGGCTTCGGAAGCTATCGCGACATGCTTTTTCTCTCTTGCAACCCAGCCCGTGATCCCCTCGCCGATCTTCAGCCGTAGCTTGCCAATAAGGGGCTTGATCGGCTCGTCGGTGGTGGCACGTAGCACCAGAGTGTCGCCAGACTCGTTGAAGAGATAGACCAGAGCGGACTCTGTGTCGGTCACCTCCAGAGCGATCTCGGCGATTAAGGGGAGGATGTCGTCGGTCGTGACCACCTGACCGGTGGCCTCTGAGATACGGCGGAGGGCGGCAGCCTCAGAGGCGCGTGCATCGAGTGCTTCTTCAAGCTGGCGGATGCGCTGACGGGCATCTGCAAGCTCATGCTCGCGTCGCTCCAGAAGTCGCTGAAGCTCCTCCGCTGTTTGTTTTTGCACGTCAGACCGAGTTTGCGATAATGATCGCCTCAGCGATCTCACGCATGGACTTGCGGGTATTCATGCTCTGGACTTGGATACGACGGAACGCGTCTTGCTCCTTGAGTCCGTAGAGATCCATCAAGATACCCTTGGCGCGGTCTACCGCTTTTCGGGTCTCCAGCTTGTTCTCCAGATCTGCCACTTCCTTCTCGATCTCCAGCATCTCCTCGAAACGAGCGATGGCTATCTCGATAGCGGGCATCAGATCCGCCTCTTTAAAAGGCTTGATTAAATACGCAAAGACGCCTGCATCCTTGGCCCGCTCTACAAGCTCCCGGTCGGAGTAGGCGGTCAGGAGCAGGACAGGTGCGACACCCTCTGTGGAGATAACCTTGGCGGCGTCAATTCCGTCCATTTGGGGCATCTTCACGTCGAGGATCACGACATTCGGCTTGAGTTCGCGGGTGACTTCGATCGCTTGGCGACCGTCCCCAGCCTCCCCCGCTACGATGTGTCCCATATTCTCCAGCGTGCGCCGGAGGTCCATTCGGATGATGGGCTCATCGTCTGCGATCACAATTCGCAGTGGTTCCACTTATTCAAAACTCCTTAATCGTGTCTAAGCAGTAGGCTTGAAAGCCTCCGCCCTAGGCACGCGACAACTTTCGATTGTATACTAAATTTATCGTCCTTGCCACCTGGCAGACCGATGGACTGGTATCTATGACAGCTTCTCCTCCCTCTACCGACTCAGCCCCCCCCACATCGCCTGCGCTTCTTGCGCTGCTGGGCGGAGCGCTTGCCGCTTTTCTTCTCACGCTGCTTAACCGCTATTTAGGCGTTTGGGTTCCCCTTCCTGCTGCGCAGAGCGTGGCGGGGCATCTTGCATCGCTGGCCTATCTGTTTCCTCTTCTCCTCGCTCTGATGGGCGCGGCGGGGGGCGCGGCACGTCTGCCGCAGAGTCCGGGCTTTCTGGGGCTGGTGGGGCTCCTACTCGCGGTGCCGATGGGCATGGTCTATCTCCTTACCGAGAAGTTCCGCGTGCCGGTGCCTCTGCCGCTCTTTTTGACCGCCAACAATCTCTTTTTGCCTGTGGGCGTTATTCTCATGGGCGTGGCTCTGGGGCGTAAGATCATCAAGCATCCCAACACACTCTTGGCACTTGCAGGGATCGTGATCTTCTTTGACATTGTGATGGTGACAATGGGCACGGTGGCGCAGGCGATGCAAGCCAACTCCAAGCTGATCTCGCTCGTCTCGGTGGGCGGCGGCTCGCCCCAGCCCCAGATGCCGCTGCACCTGTCCAAATCCATTCCACTCCTCTCTGGCGTGACAATTGGCCCCGCCGATGTGCTCCTGCCTGCGCTGTTTTTTGCCGCCATCGTCCAGTTTCCGAGGCTCAAGCCCGAGTGGCAGATCCCGTTAAAGCGCACGTTCTGGTGGGTTTTTGGCCTTCTTGCGCTGGCCCTGGTCGTTGTCGAAGTTACCGCGCTGCCGATTCCCGCTTGGGTGCCGATGGGCATGGGGCTCCTGATCGCCAACTCCCGCTACGCCGCCTTCAGCAAACAGGAGAAGCGTGATCTCTGGATCGGAGCCGTCTTTGCGATCTTCTGCGCGGCGCTGATTATTGCAGGAGCCAAGCGTTTCTTCGCCAGCCAGCCCAAAGAGCCTGTCAGTAACCAGCGCGTCCCCAAGTGGGGCTGGCAGGTAGGAGTTGTGCGCGAGACAGGGGAGCGCTTCGTGACAGGGGTGCTTGATGGGATGCCGATTGCGAAGGCGGGGATCAAGCCCGGCGATGTGATCGAGAGTATCAACTCCATCAATACCTCAACCCTCACACGCAACGAGGACTGGTTCAAGGCGCTGGACGATGCCGAGAAAATGGGGCTTGTGGTGCGCCTGCGCCGCCTGGGCGAGAAAAAACCGCTGGACGTGAAAGTAACGCTTCCATGACGGGGCTCCAGCTCGGGCTAGTTTTTGTGGCCTCGTTTGTGGCAGGGGGCGTGAACTCCGTAGCGGGAGGGGGGACACTCATCACCTTTCCGGTGCTCCTCACAGGCGGGATGGATTCCATCGTCGCAAATGCCACCAACTCCGCCGGGCTCGCTCCGGGCGCGTTTGCCTCATTTCTAGGCTACCGAAAAGAGCTGGGTGGCCTGCGTCACCTCATGCTCCCCCTGGCTCTGATTGCACTCGTCGGAGCGACTATTGGCGCATTGTTGCTACTCGCCACCCCGACGCGCCTCTTTGACCGGCTGATTCCGTTTCTGATTCTCGCTGCGACGCTACTCTTCGCCTTTCAAGACCGGTTCAAGAAGCTCGGCAAGCGCCCCGCAGATTCCGGTGAGCTCTCCCAGATCACGCTACCCATCGCCTTGTTTCTGCTGGGCGTGGCGGTCTACGGAGGCTACTTTGGGGCGGGGATTGGGATTCTGACTCTGGCGGCGCTCGGGATGCTGGGCATGACCGAGATGCACAAGATGAACGGCCTCAAGACGGTCTTCACGGGCGGCCTGAACGTCGTGGCGTCTGTGGTGCTCATGCTCAGCCACAAAGTGGATCTGAAGCTCGCTGCCCTGATGACCGTCGGCGCGATGCTGGGCGGCTGGCTTGCCGTCGGAGTGGCCCGCAGGCTGGGAGCGGGCAACGTCCGTAAGCTGGTGATTGGAATTGGAGTCGTGCTCTCGGTTCAGACCCTCCTGCGCTACTGGATCTTACCGAGCTAGAAGCGCCTCTCGGACTTCCGTCGCGCTGCTCTGACCCGTCGCCACGAAGGCACTGGCCAGTAGTTTTTCACAGGGCTGCCGAAGGCTCTCCTGGGTGGCCAGGCGTCGCAGAATAGGTTCCAGATAGCGGCCTTGCGCTGCCAGAGTCGCGAAGTGTTTCTCGGGCGCGGCTGCATAGCTCTGGAGTGCCTCCGCGACCGCTGCCTCGCGCTCTCTGGTAAGTCCCTCGATCCGGCCCACCATGACGCGGGTAAGCTGATCTGGCTTGGGGAAGACCCGCATCGGAATAAACTTCTCCGTCCAGCTTGGGGGAAGAATGAAGAGCACGCGGAGGCCGTCGCTGCCGAAGTAGCTCGACTTCCAGGTATTGACTAGCGCTTTGGCCTCATCGGGAAAGAGTCCGCTCTCGACTAGGCCACTGGTCAGGCGCTGCGCGACGGCCTCAGGCGTTCCTGGCTTCAGGCGCTGCGTGATGCCCTCTAGCTTCTGCTTCGGACTCAGGCTCTCAAAAGCCCGCCACGTAATCTTCCCCTTGGTCACGTTAACGACAATTACAGAGCGCACCGGAACTGTGGTCGTCAGCTGCCCGCCGTTTACCTCAGGGAAGAAGCGCACGGGCAGGTCAGCCTTTCCCAGCCCTCGGTAGAAGAGGAAACGCTCCGTCTCGCCACTCGCGGGAACGGGTGTGAACCCACTGAGCGTGTCGTTGAGGAGCCGCGCATCTGGGGTCATGTGCACCGTGGCGGCTTGGGGGACCTGGCGGGCGAAGCGCCAGAGGGAGTCGGGAGCGATCGTAGGAAGGCGGTCTTGCGGCGAGGGGGGCTTGATGTTGGCGATCCAGGCGATATGCCCATTGTGCGTGGGATGGGGGCCAGGGTAGCGCCCGACACGCTGGGCAGACGGGAACCAGTGCGTCCAAGTGCCCGTGGGAAAGTCCACCCCCACCGACACACGGCGTGGCCTGTCGGTGTAGAAATAGATCACGGGTGTCTCGCCTTTGAGCGTGGCGATCCTAGAGAACACGGTGTCCTCTTTGGGGGCATGGACAAAGGTGGGGAGTGGGTGCTCCTCGTGGTACATCCCCTCTAAGTTCACGCCATCCGATCCCGCGATGGCTAAAAACGTCCCCCACTCATGAACAATAAACTTACCTTGCATTTTTTTCTCCTAGATCCCGAGCTGCGCGGCACCGCCCCACAGCAGTTTTAGCTCCTCGCGCCAGGTCGCCAGAGCCTTTTTGTCGAGCGCGAGCACTTGCTCGCGGGTGACGCTTCCTGGGAGCGTCGTGAAAGTGAGCATTTTCTCCAGAGTGGCCTCGCGCTCGGCTCCCGAGACGCGTGGCAGCAGATGAAAGAGCGTCAGGGTATCTACGGGCTCATGGAGCGCAGCGAGCAGGGGCTCAAGTGGCCCGCCGGACTCATACGCCTCCAGTGCTTTGGGGCGCTCGCCACTCTCGCCGTACCAGGGTAGACTGAGCTTTCCGTTTGAAGAAACTCTTAGGTGTCCACCAGCAGGCACGAGCACGCTCGCGCCTTGCTTATCTTCCAGCTCCACCCAGCCGACACTGACATCGAGTGCGCTACTCTGCCCCGCCACCGAGAGCTTGTAGGCGCACCCCAGGTCCACGGCGAGGGCACGGGGCGTCTCCACCGCAAAGAGACGCGGCGGTGCCGTCACTTTCACCGTGATCGCGCCTTGGTCTAGAGCAAGCTGCTGACGCTCCGGGCGGCTCCGCGTCACGCGTAGCTGTGAGCCCGGCTCCAGCGTGACGGTTCCAAGCGTGCTGGTGAGGGTTCTCGCGCTCCGGGCTGTCTTAATTTCTTCGCCGACACGGAGTGCACGGCCCTCCAGCTGCCAGATTGAGGCGAGCGGGCGGGGGCGAAAGATCAGAAAACATATCACGGCAGCGCTGGCGGCAAGCGCGAGGGCGAAAACACGCTTAGGAAACGTCTTTTTGCTTCGTTTGGCTTGCACACGTTCCCAGAGTCCTGAGGGAGCAGGCGTGAGCTGGGCCGCTTCTTCTTCTAAACGTTTGCCTAGAATAGACTCGGGCAAATCATTGTTCATGGCTCTGTTTCCTCCTCTCCAAGGCGCTTTGCAAGCTGCTTCAAGCCCCGATGGAGCCGTGTCGCGACCGTTCCCGTCGGGCAGCCAAGCTGGGTGGCGATCTCGTCGTAGCTGAGCTCGTGAAAGTAGCGCAAGAGAATCGGGGTGCGCAGGGTTTCCGGCAGACTCTCGATAGCCTCATGAAGCTCACGGCGGGCGATAAAAGAGTCTGTGGGGGGCGGCTCGGGATCGGGGAGCTGCTTCTCGCTTCGCCGTCGGCGGCGTAGCTCGTCGCGACAGATATTAACCGTCACTCGGTGGAGCCAAGTGGTCAGACGAGCTTCCCCACGAAACTGCCAGAGTCGCCCTGCGAGGCGCACGAAGACTTCTTGGGCGGCGTCTTCCGCGGCGGCTCTATCTCCCTCCAGACACACCAGCGCCACAGTGAAGACCCGGTCTTTGTGGTTCTCAAAGACAGTCTTTAGCTCAGGACGGGCAGCACGGTGGCGGCTAAGAAGCTCGGCTAGCATGGCGATCTGTAGCTTAGACGGCTCCCTGGTGCAATTTCTTTCACTTGGGAACTTTGTTTTTTTTCTTGCGTATGAAAAAGGTAAGAGGAGTTGGATTTGTCATGGCTAGTTTTCGATGGAATCGCCCCACAACGGCTCTAGGGACGCTGCTTGTGGGCATGGTGGCAGGGGCGTGTGTGACGGCACGTGGGGGAGGTATGGAGTCTCTTTTGCCGGCCAAGCTGGCGGTGGCGGCCCCTCCCTATTCAGCGGATAAAGAGCCGATTGTGCAGGCGGCACGGCTCGCGGCTCCCTCGGTGGTGGCGATTGACACGACCTCGCGCCAGAGCCGGACGGTTTTTGATAGTCGTGAGGACTGGTTCTATGGCAGGGGCCGCCAGGAGACTCGTGAGGTGCCGACGGGAGCGGGGTCGGGGGTGTTGTTAGAGGGGGGCTATGTCCTCACCAATCAGCACGTGGTGGGTGAGTCCGTAAAGACGGGCGGAAAGATCACGATCACCCTCACCGATGGCCGGGTATTCACCGCACAGCCTGTCGGGGCGGATCGGGCCACTGATGTTGCGCTTCTCAAGGTTCAAGACCCACAGCGCCTGCCCACCGCTCAGCTCGGGGAGAACGATGCGCTACTGCCTGGCCAGACGGTTTTGGCGATTGGTAACCCCGTGGGCCTCTCACACTCGGTCTCGGCGGGAGTGGTCTCGGCGCTGGGGCGTCCCTTGGTGATGGAAGATCGCACCTACGAGAACCTCATTCAGACCGACACGGCCATCAATCCGGGCAACTCGGGCGGGGCGCTGGTGGATCTGGGCGGCAAAGTTGTGGGAATCAACACGCTGGTGCGCACCGATGCCCAGAATATCGGCTTTGCGATCCCCATTAAAACGGCGATGCAGATCGTCGGAGAGCTCAAGCGCTACGGGAAAGTCCGTCGCCCCTATGATGGGGTGGTCACCACCGAACTGACGGCACGTCTGGCAGGGATGCTTCGACTTCCTGAGGGAACAAGTGGCGTTGTGGTTCGGGCCGTCTACCGGAACTCTCCCGCAGCCATGGCGGGTTTTCAGCAGGGCGATGTCATCACACGGCTCGCGGGAGCTCCCATCCGTGATGAGGCGAGCTACCGAAAGGCACTGGAGAGCCAGAGGATTGGGCAGGAAATAGAGCTGGGAATCCTCCGTGAGGGTCAGCCTAGCACAATCCGTCTGCGTCTAGCGGAAGCGCCTTAGTCTTCCTCGATAGTCTCCAGAGGCTCAGGGCCTCTCTGACGGGCGTTCCACTCCTCAGCGAGTGCACGTAGCTCTTCCGAGAGGCCCGTTTTCTTGGGGCTGGGGGCAGGCAGGGGCAAGGGGCGGGTCCAGCCATCGGGGAGGCGATCGTTCTCCCAGCGGTTGCGAGCACGCACGCGTAGCTCCCGAAGCGCCTCATTGTCTTCGTCGGTGGACTCGAAGTGCAGTTCTACGGTCTCTCCGCGTGACTCGCGGTAGACCGCCTCAGCGATAGAAACATAGAGGACATCGCCTCGTTGCACGCTGGCCCCTGAGGCGAGATCTGGGTGCCCTATCGTTCGACCGGGCTCCTTTTTGCGCGAACTGCTCACGATGATTAACCCTCCTGGTGTCGCTTCAAAGCGCTCTCTTTGCACCGCGCGGCTTGCGCTCCCACGGTCTCCTGCCGACGCTATCTGTCCCCCGACCACGGTGATTAATCTCCGAGGTGGCGGGATGAAAATCAGCCCTGCTGCGCCCTGATCAGGTGTCCAGAGACGCGGGGTGAGCAGATCTAGCAATCGAGCGGGTGCTAACATCATTTCCCTACTTCCTCTATAGTATCGGCGACCTTTGCGCTAGATGCAAGTGTTTTGTTTCGAGAACAGGTGGCAAGAGCAAGATCTCCTCTAGTTTTTCGATACAGAAGCTTGCCTCAGAGCTACCCACCCCCCGAAAAAGCACGCTCCTCCAGCCTGCCGCACTTGCTCCGGCAATATCTGCCTCAGGAGAGTCTCCAACAAACAATAGTTCGCTTGATGGCAGGCCGATTAATTTTCGTGCGTACTCAAAGAGCTCAGGATCGGGCTTGGGAGCACCAAAATCCACGTCCGCGACAATAACATCGAAAAACTCTGTTAGCCCAACTTGAGCGAGCTTCTCTCGTTGGATATTTGAGGGGCCATTGGTGATAATACCAAGGGAGAAGTGCGGCTGGAGCGTCTTGAGTGTTTCACGTGTGCTAGGAAGTGCTCGAAGTGCGGCGTGCTCGGCGGCTTCGTAGGTTTGCTGAATCTCGGTGAGGCGCGTCGTACTGGTGATCCCTAGAGCTCCCAGGGCCGCCCGCGTCAGCTGGTGGCGTAAGTCTGTTGTTGCAATGGTCTTGAGAGCCGGGTAGCCTGGTGTTCCGTAGCCCCAGAGCTGGTGGTAAGCATGCGTGAGAGCAGCGGCGATCTCGGTGGGGGAGTTTTCGGGCACCAGAGGCTGGATCGCTCCAATGGCAGCACGCATTGCGCCGGTGGAGTCAATCAGCGTATCGTCGAGATCAAAGAAAATCCCTCGCAGGTGGCCCATGACCCGTTATACCCTAAGTCACGGTTTTTGTGCTTAGAATTCATCGTCGAAATCGAACTCACCACCACGGGGACGCACCAGAGTCACTCGCACAGAGTCTTCGACAAAGCGGGTGATCGCCTCTTCTTGGGCAAGGGCGGCCACTTGTTGCTCTAGCTGCTCAATCTGTGCCGTGTCTCCCTCACGTCTTGCAGCTTCCAGGCGAAAGGCTAGGGCTTCTCGGAGCTTGCTCCAGGTCTCCGCGCGCGGGGCACCATCCAGAAACTCTTCTATGATTGAGTCAGCGTCGCCGATCATGCATTCCCCACTCGCTCTGCTATATTGGTGCAGTGATCGCAGATCCGCTCCAGATAGTAGGCCACAAAGAGCAGAGAGATCGCCTGGGAGACGGCGTGAGGATCGCTTTCCAGGGTGCTTTTTAGCTCATTGCGCATGTGCTTATAGATAGCATCGGCTTCGTCGTCAGAGGCGATCAAAACAGGTGCCTCCTTACGGTCTCGTCGCACAAAGGCATCCAGGGTGAGGCGTAGCATGTTCTGGGCGATCTCCCCCAGATGGGGAATGTCCACCAGCGGCTTATAGATCGCCTCCGCAGAGAGGCGCTTGGCGGCTTCGGAGATATCAACGGCATGATCTGCGATGCGCTCAATATCCGCTGCAACGCGCAGGGCGGAGGTGATGTGTCGCAGCTCACTTCCCGAGGCTGCTTTACGCGAGAGTAGCCGCAGGCAGTGTAGCTCGACTTCCTGCTCCATCCGATCCACGATGTTATCTCGCTCGATTACGGCATTGGCGATCTCTGTATTTTGACGAACCAATGCGGCAACGGCATCGCCGATCATCTCTTCTGCCGCCACTCCCATTTCTAGGAGCATACGCCGAAGTTCCTTGAGTTCTTCCTCAAAAGGTTGTTTTGGTTTTGCCACGTTGTCTAACAGTGTATCAAATGACGGTGCTTTTTACATTAAACCCATGTTAAGAGGCAAAGCCGGCCTCGACACCAAAGACAGTTTCAAGTCTATCGGGAGTCAGAATGTCTAGGGGTGCTCCTTGGGCAATGAGCTCTCCCTGGTGCAAGAGCATAAGAGAGTCGCACCACTTTTGTGCAAGGCGTAGCTCATGGAGAGTAAGCGCGATGCTGCCTCCTGCTTGGCACTGTTTCACAAGAAACTCCAGTAAGCGCTTCTGGTAGCGCAGGTCAAGGTGGGCTAGTGGCTCGTCCAGTAGCAGCACGGGTGTGGCCTGAGCGAGCACACGTGCAATGGCTCCGCGCTGGCGCTCTCCACCTGAGAGAGTAAGGAGGGAGCGATCTGCCAGGCTCTCTAGCTCCATCACCGCAAGGGCTGTTGCAAGCGTGTCTGCTGATTTTGCCTGGAGCCCTACCAGCTCTTTTAGGGTAAAGGCGAAGGGAATTGGGGTGGTTTGTGGAAGATACGCTAGGAATTTTGCCCTCTCAGAGATCCTTAGATCCTCCAGCCGGCCCTCCCCAAGGTGGATGTGGCCAGAATCAGGTTTTCGATCCCCAGCGAGGCAGCGCAGTAGAGTGGTCTTACCAGAGCCATTAGGGCCGATGATTCCGGTGAGCTGGCCTCTCGGAAGCTCCAGCGAGATCGCAGTAAGAGCATTTTTCACCGTCACTCCCTCAGCACTGAGGGAGATCTCTATCGAGTTTTGTTTCACGTGAAACAATTAGAGGGTGCGGCGAGTGGTCAAAAGGCCCGAGATCCGTCCCCCCGCCTGCTTGGGGTTTGGTGTGAGGGCACTGGCCGGAACCGCTGGGGGATCGAGACGTAACAGCAACCCCTCTAGCTCCTCACCCGAGAAGAACTCCACCTCGATCTTACCCTTGTCTTCGGTGCCTACTAAGCGGACACGAGTTCCGAGGGCAGTGCGGAGGCGATCTTCTAGGGCTTTCCAGTCCGCCGGTGTGACACGCTGTGGATCTGGCGCTGTGGAGGCCGAGGGAGCCGGAGGGCTCATCAGACGCTCAACATCGCGAACTGTCAGTCCTTTATTTACTGCCTGGTTAAAGATATCGAGCTGACGCTTCTGAAAAACCACATCCAACCGGCTCTTGCGATCCCCGAGGAGTGCGCGGGCATGGCCCTCGGTGATATCTCCGTTTTCCACACTAAGCTGAATGGGGGTAGGAAGCTCCAGAAGACGTAGGGAGTTGGCGATGGCGGGACGGCTCTTGCCCACTCGTTGGCCCATCTCCTCTTGAGTCCAGCCGAAATCGTCCATCAGACGACGGAAAGCCCGCGCTGTCTCCATCGGGCCGATATCCTCACGGATAAGGTTCTCAATAAGGGCCAGAGCCAGCGTGTCTTCGTCGGAGAGCTCACGGATGACCACCGGGACTTTGACCAAGCCCGCTCGCAGTGCCGCTCGATAGCGTCGCTCACCGGCGACGATCTCGTAGCCACCCGCGATCCGGGGGCGTACCAGAATCGGCTGGAGAATCCCATTGGCACGGATAGAGTTGGCAAGCTCCTCTAGCGCACCTTCATCAAAGCGGGTACGTGGCTGATTCGGGTGGGCGTGCAGGCTGGCAATCGGGATCTCGTGCCCAGAAACAGACAGAGACAGCTCCCGATCGCTCCCGACCCCTAAGACGTTAGCGGCGCCGCCACCAACGGGAATCAGATCGGCCAGTCCCCTCCCCAGTACCCGTTTTCCGCTCGACATGCGCTATTAACTCCTTCGCTATATTTTCGTAGGCCAGCGCCCCTTTGGACTTGGGGTCGTAGGCAGAGATCGGCTGACCGAAGCTAGGAGCCTCGGAGAGCTTGACGTTGCGTGGCACGACGGTCGGTGAGACCGCATCGCCAAAATAAGACTTGACTTCCTGCATCACCTGGTTGGCTAGGTTGGTGCGTCCATCAAAGAGGGTCAGCACGACGCGACCAATCTCGAGATCGGGATTGAGGCCACGACGCACTCGATCAATAATCTCCAGAAGTTGCGTGATTCCCTCAAGGGCAAAGTACTCACACTGGAGCGGAATGATGACCTGATTGGCAGCCGTGAGGGTATTGACCGTGATCATTCCAAGAGAGGGGGGAGAGTCTATAAGAACGTAGTCGTACTCATCGGCGACTTCTGCGAGAGCTTTTTTAAGAATATACTCTCTCTCGGCTCGGCTGGCGATCTCCAGATCCGCACCCGCAAGATTGATCGTTGCAGGAACCAGATCCAGGTTGGGGATCGCGGTCTTGCGACGCGTCTCGGCAATGGTATCGCCTTGGACAAGAATGCTGTAGGCATCTTTTTCCACCTGCGCCCGGTCTATACCCAGGCCACTGGTTGCATTTCCCTGAGGATCGGTGTCCACGAGCAGTACCCGGCGCTCCCGCGCAATATAAGCGGCCAGATTGATGGCCGTGGTGGTCTTGCCGACACCGCCTTTTTGATTAACAACGGCCCAAACTAGCGCCATAACGCAGTGTATCCTCCGTTGCACAGGATATCACACCTTGTCCGTATTTGTGCCAATGTTTCACGTGAAACAAAAACAGCGGAAGAGATTTCTCTCTCCCGCTGTCTTCGTAGACTCTAAAAGCTAGCGCATACGGTCGGCAAGCGAACGGCGAACCATCATCTCAGCGATCTGCTCACCCGTTATCTGATACGTTCCCGATTCAACTCGCTCTTTCAAGCTGGCGATAAGCTGCTCACGGGTGTCAGGGACTTCCGAGAGTGCCGCATTTATAGTCTGCATATCGGGAGATTCTAGTGCTAGAATCACATTCGTCCCCGCGGAAACAACATCTTCGCCATAGCCTTGCACGGCAATATGCCGTAGCTCCTCATTAGAGATTCTCATTTTTGCCTCGCTTTTTGATCTAGAAATCCTGAGCGCGGCAACCCGGCTACCATAAAACCCCCTTGAGAGGGTTTACAGGCCCGTGGTTTTGCGTCACGTCCTTTCGGAGCGCTTTGCCTTTGCACTATCATTATCGTACCATAACCATACTAACTACAGAGAGGAAAGAGCCTGCCTAAGAAAACCCGTAAATACTGAAAGGTATTTTTTGCAGGATCTTAGACACGTTTGTCTTCTCAATCCACTTCTCCACAGTCAAAAACACGGGTTTTCTTGCATCTCGGCTAGAAACAATGGTACAATTAGTGAAAATTCGCACAAAGTTAATCTACCGTGTCCGAACTTTCTCAAACTACACAACTCCATACCGGGCCTGAGGGCAGCCGACTCGCCTCGTTTGAGCGTGAGCCGGGAGTAACTTCAATCCGGGTGGAGAACCACATGGCACTAGTGAGTGTCCGCTTCCCCGAGGCCGTTCCTCAGAGCCGTCTGCGCTTGCTGGAAGTTCTTGCACAAGCCCGCGTCCCTATCAACCAGGTCAAACTCCTCCCCGAAGGGCTATGCTTTGTCATTAGCGAGAATCATGCCAATGCTTGTAAAAAGCTCTTAAATGCTGAAAAAGGGGAGGTCAGTGTCTTTGGGGACATGGCGCTGATTAGTACACTCGCTGGGGCAATGCGAGATCTCTCTGGGGTCATTGCGCAGATCTGTGAGGCCTTGCTGAGCGCCTCCATTCCCAACCGCCAGGTCGGGGATGCCTATGATGCGGTTCTCTGCCTGGTACCCTCCGCCGATGCAGGGCGTGCGGTTGTGGCACTGCGTGAGCAGTTTGGCTTGGACACGGAGACTGTTGTATGAGAATTCTCGTTCAGAAATTCGGTGGAACCTCGGTTGCTACCGATGAAGCAAGGCAGAAGGCTGCCAGCAAGATTATCCGCGCGGTGCAGGCGGGCTGGCAGGTTGTCGTGGTCGTGAGTGCCATTGGTCGCGCCGGCGCGCCCTACGCCACCGATACGCTGATCCAGACACTGCGCGATGTTGATCCTGCGGTTCCCCCGGCCCCGCGTGAGCTGGACATGATGATGGCCTGCGGAGAGATCATCTCGACCGTGGTCTTGGCCCATGCGCTCCGTGCAGCGGGCCTGGACTCGATCGCACTCACCGGGCTACAAGCGGGTATCCTCACCAACTACCAGTTTGGCAACGCACGCATTCTCTCGATTAACCCCTCCTATATTGTGGAGATGCTCGGACAGGGGAAAGTCGTTCTGGTTGCCGGTTTCCAGGGAGGAACCGAGCGTGGCGCGATCACCACACTGGGGCGAGGCGGCTCCGATACCACCGCGGCTGCTCTAGGAGCGGCTCTCAAGCCTCATGCGGAGACAGTTGAGGTGGAGATCTACACCGATGTCAACGGGGTCAAGACCGCCGATCCACGCCATGTCCCTGCGGCGAGAACTCTCCCCAGCGCCACCTATGATGAAGTGGCGGAGATGGCCCACCAAGGAGCGAAAGTCGTCCATCCGCGTGCTGCGGAGATCGCAGGGATCCATGGCGTGCCGCTCTGGGTGAAAAACACGTTTGATGAGGAGCAGGGGACCCTGATCACGGCAGACTCGGGGGGCGGGCAGGCTCGCTTTACGGGCGTAACCCACACCGGCAAGCTGGTCTATCTGCGCTTCCCCTTGCCACTGGAGAGCCCGGAGGCCGACCGTGCGCGAGTCGAGGTTGAGGTCTATCGGCTACTGGAGCGCGAGAAGATTGCGGTACAGCTCACGAGCGCCAGTGATACGGACTTTGCGTTTGCGGTCGAGCGGACGCACTTGCCGCGCTTAAAAGAGCTTCTAGATGGCCTAGTGCTTCCCGTTCAGCTGGGAGTCGTGCGTCGCCAGCCGCCGTTTGGGACGATCTATCTGCTGGGAATTGGCTCCAAGGGGAAGGGTTTCGCCGCGCAAAAAGGACTGCTGGAGGGGGCTAGGGCCTATATCGCTCTTGGTCATGTGCAGGCTGATGTAATCGAGAACTGCACCATGGTCTCAGTGATCGCCTCAGGGCTGGAAGACATTCCCGGGGTCGTCCTTAGAACACTGGGTACTCTCAACGCACTAGGAATCCCCGTCTTTCAAATGGCCGACTCACGCCACTCGATCTCGGCGCTCATCCCCGAAGCCGATGCCCAGAAAGCCACACGCGCTCTGCACGAGGAGTTCGGGCTGGGGTGGGAAAAGTGAGTACAAAAAGCGAGGCCGAGGAACTCATCGAGCCGGAGCTCCCGGCCCGACCGCGTCTGCCCGAGCCGCCCCAAGTGTCGTATCAGCGTCCCCGCTCCATCGAGGACCCCGCTGAGCGGTACTTAAAGCGCCGGGGCATTGGGGGAGAAGATGCGGGGAACATGGGAAAGGCCATGGGAATCGGCACCGCGCTGGTGGGCTCTATTATCGGTGGAGTGCTGGTCGGCTGGCTCTTCGATAAATATCTGATTAAATCCGCCACTCCCTACGGGCTGATTGTGGGCTTTTTGTTGGGGACGATTTCAGGGTTTGCGAACTTAATTAAGCTTGCAAATGCCCTAAATAAATGATCTATGTTATCCCCCTCACCCAGAGGGTACTCGGCGCGGGCTAGGGGGAAATATGGACGAGACGCGAGAGTATGTGCAGAAAACTCTGCGGGCTGCCGGGATCCTAGCGACATGCGCAAGTCTCTGTCTGGCGAACTTCGGTTTGCCCTGGGCAATCGTGCCCCTATTGGCGGGATTGGCGCTGGCTGTGGTACTCTTGCTCGGCTGGTGGGGGTTCATCCAGGCGCTGGTTCAGGCCGCCAAAAAGACGGTCGGGGTGAGTGCGGGTGAAAAAAGTCGGAGAAAGACGCGGACAGTTGCACTGTTTCTGCTCTTTGCTCTGGTAAAATACCCGCTGGTCGGAGCGCTGATCTGGTGGCTAACCCGGCTTTGGGCCACGCGAGAGCTGGCGGCGTTCGTGATAGGATTTCTGCTGCTACATGCAGCTATAGCTCTGAGAGCGGTGGGAAAGATTCTCACCGAACAGGGCACGACGGATAAAAAATGAGCTTGGCGATACAACTGAAGCGAATAGGGGCGAGCCTGATCACTCTGGCTCTGACGACGGCACTTGCCTGGGCGCAGGAGCACGGCGGTGAGGCAGGGGGCGAGCACGGCGCAGCAGGCGCACACGGCGCTGCCCACGAAGCGGTCAATCCGCTAGCGGAGCACCCGGCCTACTACTACAGCTTCATGGCGATGGGAGTCGGGCTGGCAATTGTCTTCTTCTTCGGCATGCGGGCCAAGAACCTCTCTGCGCGCAATCCCAGCCGAGGGCAGCTTCTGGCGGAGCAGGCTGTGGCCTCGATGCAGCACTTCTGCCGGGGTGCGATTGGGCCGGGTGGCGAGAAGTTCACCGCTTTTGTGGGGACGATCTTTGCCTTTGTGCTCTGCTCCAACCTCTGTGGCGTGTTGCCGTTTTATCTGCAAAAAAGCCACGAGCCGGGTGGGCCCGCGGGGTCGTTTACGCCCGCTCCGAGCTCCAACCTCTCTCTCACACTGGCGCTGGGCTTCATCGTCTTTGTGATCTTCAATGTGGTGGGAATTAAGGCCAACGGGATCAAAAACTACCTGGCGCACTTCGCCGGTCCTATCCCGTTTCTGGCTCCCTTGCTGTTCCCGATTGAGATCATCGGGGTTCTGGTACGCCCCATCTCGCTTGGGATGCGACTTTTTGGAAATATCTTCGGGGAAGAGACCGTCATTGCGGTACTCGTGACGATGTCAGCGGCCACATTTGTGATTCCGCTACACGCCCCGATGCTGGCCTTCGGTGTGTTTGGTGCGATTGTGCAGGCGGGGGTCTTTGCGATCCTGACCTGCTCGTATATCGCGCTGGCCATCGGCGATCATGGCGATAGTCATGGTCACGACGAGCATGGTCATGGGCACGACGCACATGGTCATCAGGACGCGGCGCACGCACACTAAACTCGCGTTGCGCGGCAATTTTTTGGAGGAAAATTAAAATGCTGTATCTTGGTCTTCTGGGTCTGGGTGTTGCGATTGGTCTGCCAATCGCCGTTATCGGTGCGGGTCTTGGTCAGGGAAAAGCGGCCGCGGCTGCTCTGGAGGGCGTTGCACGTCAGCCGGAGATGGCTTCCAAGCTCCAGACCATGATGATTATCGCTCTGGCGATTATCGAGTCCCTTGTTATCTATGCCCTGCTGATGTTCTTCATGCTCCAGGGTAAGCTCCCGGCACTCACTGCCGAGCAGCTCATGTCGGTGAAGTAAGCTCCACCGGCACTCTCTGACGGCGGGGCAAGCACTGCCCCGCCAGGAAAAGACTAGAATACTCATGGCAAATATCCTGAGCGACCTAAACATTGACCCGACGTTGATTGTTGTCAACATCGTGGGCTTTGGTGCGCTCTACGCGATCGCCAAGAAGCTTGTCTTCGATCCCATTGGAACTCTTCTCACCAGTCGCGAGACCGAGATCGCCAGCACCTACGACCGGCTTGATGCCGATCAGCGGGAGATGCAGCGGCTCAAGAGCGACTACGAGTCCCGACTTGAGTCTATCGAGTCCGAGGCTCGCGAGAAGATCGCCAGCGCGATCAAAGAGGCTCAGGCCACCCGCGACAAGATCGTCAGCGATGCCACGGTGCAAGCCCGTGAGATCGTCAGCAAGGCAGAAGCCGATGCAGAGCGCGAGCGCGAGCAGGCAATGATCACGCTGCGTCAGCAGATCGTGGATTTGGCTCTGGGCGCGACGACCAAAGTGGTCGGCGAGAGCCTGGATGCCGATCGGCACGGCAAGCTGATTGACGAGTACATCGCCAAAGGCGTGGCGGAGGCGTAATGCGCGAAGAGTCTGTCTCCCGTCGCTACGCGGCGGCACTGTTCAACCAGGCCAAGGCGGCGGGGACGCTAAAGCAAACCTCAGCAGATCTGGCACATGTCGCGGAGGCTCTTGTGGGCAACGCGGCGCTGGCACGCATGATTGGGCACCCTCTGGCGACGGTGAGTCGCAAGAAAATGGTACTTGATGCCGCTTTCTCCAAAGCCATCTCACCGGCGACCCTCGGGTTTCTGAGCTTGCTGGCCGATAAGCGGCGCACGGGCTTGCTCGCAGATGCCAAGACAGAGTTCGATGCCCTTCTTCGGGCACATAACAATGTCGTCTCCGCATCAGCGATTACGGCAGTCCCTCTCAGCGCAGCGCAGCTTGCGGCACTGGAGAAGGCACTTGAAGCCCGCACGGGTAAGGATATCGAGCTGACTACCAGCGTGGATCCGAGCCTGATGGGGGGCATTCTGGTGCGTATTGGCGATACGGTGCTGGATGGCACGGTTAAGGGGAAGCTGGACCGCCTGCGCGAGCAGCTTCTTACCAAAAAGTAAAACGGAAAAATTATGGCAGTAAGACCCGATGAAGTCACCAGCATCCTAGAGCGAGAGCTGGCAAGTTATCAGAGCGGGGTCGAGGAAGTCGGCGTCGGTACCGTCCTACAGGTCGGTGATGGCGTTGCTCGTATCTACGGCCTGAGTGATGTCGCGGTGGCGGAGCTCCTGGAGTTCCCCGGCGGCGTTATGGGAATGGCGCTCAACCTAGAAGAGGACAATGTCGGCGCGATTATTCTTGGCAATGCTGAGGGAATTCGTGAAGGCGATATCGTCAAGCGCACCGGACGCATTATCGAGGTGCCCGTGGGCGAGGGGCTCGTTGGTCGTGTGGTCAACGCGCTTGGGCAACCCATCGACGATGGTGGCCCGATTGTCGCAGCCGAGCAACGTCTTCTTGAGATCAAGGCACCTGGCGTTGTCGACCGACAGCCCGTTAAAGAGCCTATGTACACCGGCATCAAGGCCATCGACTCGATGCTTGCCATTGGCCGTGGACAGCGTGAGCTGATCATTGGTGACCGCCAGACCGGTAAAACCGCAATTGCAATCGACACGATCATCAACCAGAAGGGGCAGGATGTGTTCTGCTTCTACGTGGCGATCGGACAGAAAGCCTCCACGGTTCGTATGGTCGTGGAAGCGCTTCGTGCCAATGGCGCGATGGAGTACACCACGGTGATCGCCGCGACTGCGTCTGATCCCGCGTCCCTCCAGTATCTTTCGCCCTACGCCGGTTGTGCGATGGCCGAGTACTTCCGTGACTCAGGCCGTCACGCCTTGATCATCTACGATGATCTCTCTAAACAAGCCGTCGCGTACCGCCAGGTCTCGCTGCTCCTGCGCCGTCCGCCAGGCCGCGAAGCCTATCCCGGCGATGTTTTCTATCTGCACTCCCGGCTTTTAGAGCGGGCGTCCAAGCTCTCCGATGCGAAGGGCGGCGGCTCACTAACCGCGCTGCCGATCATCGAGACGCAGGCAGGCGACGTTTCCGCGTATATTCCGACCAACGTGATCTCGATCACCGACGGCCAGATCTTCTTGCAGACCGACCTCTTCAACTCGGGTGTTCGCCCGGCCATTGACGTGGGTGTTTCGGTGAGCCGCGTGGGTGGCTCGGCGCAGATCAAGGCGATGAAGGACAAGAAAGTCGGCGGGCGCATCAAGCTGGAGCTGGCACAGTACCGTGAGGTGCAGGCCTTCGCCCAGTTCGCCTCTGACCTAGACAAAGCGACCCAGCACCAGCTCTCCCGTGGCCAGCGCCTCGTGGAGCTGCTCAAGCAAGACCAGTACGCTCCGATGCGTGTGGAGTGGCAGATCATCTCGATCTACTCTGCAACTTCTGGCGCTCTGGACGACCTGCCGGTGGAGTCCGTCCGCAAGTTCGAGAAAGAGTTCCTGGCCTATATCGCGGACAAGTACCCCGATGTCCCGGTGAAGATCGCCGAGACCAAGACCTTCTCTCAGGATATTGAGGACAACCTTAACCGAGCCCTAGGCGAGTTCAAGGCCACCTTCCAGCCGTAACCGGTTCCAAGCCCCCTCCTCCCCATCCTGGGAGGAGGGGGCTTTTTTATTTTGCGACGTGTTATCTTTTTAGGCTACTCGTGCTTCTAAGTGGCGAGGTAAAGATGATGACGATGGCTCTTGAAAAACCAAAGCGCATAGCAGACTCCACTTTGCTCGCCGCGCAGGCAGGGGACGAAGCGGCTTTGACGGCGCTTCTGGTGCCCCATGAGGGGATGCTACGCTCGCTCTGTCGGGGAGTACTGGGCAGTACCGACGAGGCCGAGGACGCGTTGCAAGAGACGTTTCTGAAGGCGATCCAAGGATTGGGCTCGTTTCGGGGAGAGTCCGAGCTGAAGACCTGGCTGGTGCGTATCGCGCTGAATGTCTGCTACAGCGCCCGTCGCAGGCCGCTGCTCATGAGCTTGCAAGAAGAATTTATTGCCCTCACCATGCCCTCGCCTGAGCGGCAAGTCGTCGGGCAGGCACTGCTGGATGAGGCGCTCGCCACGCTCTCGGTGACGCGGCGCGCCGCGTACTTACTTAAAATCGAGGGCTGGAGCCTGAAGGAGATCGGACTGGCACAGGGTTGGAGTGAGTCGCGGGTAAAAGTGGAGTTGTTTCGCACCCGGCAGATCCTGGCAAAGTGGGCCGGGCATCAGAGGGAGCTAGAGGAGGAAGTCAAATGAACGCAAATGATAAGTTACTAGAGAAACTGGAGGCGCAGGCCCGCGAGCGTAGCGCTGCCATTGAGTCTGACAATGATGGTCGTGCCTTCCGCGCTGCCCTAGCAAAGAGCAAAACTCTTAAGCAAGGCACTGCGTCTGCTACGCCGCGTCACCGAAGTGTACTTCCGGCAGTTGGCTTCACACTCACAGGAGCTGCCCTCGCCACAGCGGCCTTAGTGACCCTACAAGCGCAGAAGCCTCAGTCAGAGCCAAATCCTCAAGTTGCGATTGCCGACCCAACGCCCTCGCCAGAGCCGACTCCAGCCCCAAACAGCCTCCCGTCTCGCTTAGGCTCGCCACCCTCTTTATTATCTTCGCCCAAACTCTCTTCGCAGCGAGGAACGAGCCGCCCAGAGGGCACCCGGCCGGAGAGGGTCGTGAGCAGTCGAGTGGGGAGAGGTAAAAAAGGCGCGAGTGGTCTGGAAAATAAGAAAAAATCAAGTATAACTGATGATAGTACGTTTCTGAGCGGCGATGGTGTGGAAGGCTTTGCGCGGCGCTGGGGGACGCTTTCAGAGAGCGAGGCTGTCGCACTGGAGCGGCAGTGGGAGATGAGCGTGAAGGGGGGCGATAGCTTTGTGTATGTCCCAATTCCCTCGTTGGCGGGAGCCAATAATGCCGGCGTGGGTGCAGCACTCAAGAGCTACCAACAAGAGCGGCAGATCGTGGACAGCCGCCTTCAGCACCGCGTGACGCTAGCACTAAAAGGCGAGTCATTTGGCGAGCTCTGCGCTCTTCTCAGCCGGGAGGCAGGGATTGAGCTGACGGCGGCGCGCACCGTTGCGGATGATAAAGTGACGATCTTCTGCAAAGACCGCCCCCTCCGTGAGCTCCTGCGCGACATCGTGAACCTGTTTGGTTTTGTTGTAGAGCGTAGCGGCAGCGAAGAAAACTTTAAGTATAGATTCAACCAGCCGATGCGGGTGCAACTACTGGAAGAAGAGCTCCGTAACAAAGACCGTGATGCGGCACTGATCGCGCTGGATGTCGAGATGGAACGCCTTCAGTCGCTCTCGGATCTCTCGCCGGAAGCGGCGCGGGAGCGGGCTGAGGGACTCCCAGAAGGGGCTGAGAAAGAGCGCCTCAATAGGCTTGGTGGTGAGGGTTGGGGAGCGGCACATCTCTATAAATCCCTGGATGCGGAAGATATTGCAGCGCTCCGAGCAGGCAAGCGGGTTCAGTTTAGTCCGCGCGATAGCTCTGCCGTTCCTGATAAGCTCAAAGATGGTATCCTGCGCTCTCAGTACAACGCAAAGCTGTCCAAAGATAGTAGTGGTCAGCTGGACATCGCCATCTCACCTCAGGCAAAAGGAGAGCCGCTCACCGCTTATGCTGAGAAGATCTCCCCTATAGTGGGGTTTCGCTTAGAGCGTGATGAGCTAGGAAAGTTCACCTTGATAGGCTCAGGAGGAGGCATCTTGCCGCTGGGGCCCGACTCGAACCTCGTGTGGAACAGCCCAGTGTCTCTGGCGGTGGGGAAAAGTCCAAGTAGCGAGAGTCCACAGAACGCGAAGCTAAATATGACGCGGGCGAAAGAGCCGCTCCTCCAGGCACTTGTGACACTCGCAAAGCGAGAGGCAAAAGAAAAAAAGAAAGCAACAACGGCAGATGCTCTGGAAGTGCTCCATAAGGCTACCGGAAAAGATATCGTTGCGGACTACTACACGCGTCTGGTTGATCCAGAGAAGCTTCCCGTAGGAAAGCAGACACTCTTTGCGCTGCTCAACACCACGGCGGATCTCTGCCAGATGCGCTGGCGTGAGCGGGGTGGAGTGATTTCTTTGCGGACCATTGGGTTTTTCAACGACCGCCCCAAGGAAGTTCCCAAGCGTCTCTTGGAGAGCTGGAAAGCGCGTGGGCGAGGGCAAAGCACGGAGTCCCTAGTCCTGAATATCCGTGAGATGAGCCGCCTGACCAACACACAGCTTGATGCGGCGGCGATGGGCGAGGGGGTACGGGAGCTCTATGGGCTCCACGAGTGGGCTCTGTGTAGCAACCGGGATCTGCGCCCACACTGGCGCTTTCTAGATAGCTGCAACCCCTCCCAGATTAGTGCAGGGCTCTCTGAGACGGGGCTGGCTTTCACACAGCTCTTGCCCACCCAGAAACAGACGTTTCTCTCGCTCTTCTTCAGTGAAGAGGAGGCACTAGAGCTCCTAGTGGATCCTGCAAAGCTAGAATCTATCTCGGATGCTCTTCTAAAATTGATACTAAAAAGAGATGCGGCCGAGGATAAGGAGCGCGCTGAGTTTCGCTATACCGCGCCGCGCCGCGACTCCTGGCGCTCCGTCACCACGGCTCATGATTGGGTGAAAGGAATCTAAAACCAGCTTGTTCGCCACTAATTTCTCGTGATCAGCGCGAAACCTGCCCAGTAGTGGGGGTGCCGCCATCGCGGGATTTTCTGGAGAGCCCTGCTAGCGTCTTGAAGCGCCACAGCGGGGCTCTTTTTGGCTTTAAGGGCCGCGTAGAAGTAGTCCATAAAGCGTGCCGTTGCTTCGTCGTTTACCGACCACTGTGTCACCACAAGCTGCCTGGCACCAGCGGCGAGAAAGGCCCAGCTCAGCCCGATCACGCCCTCGCTGGGCTGTTTCTCGCCCTGGCCCGTGTTGCACGCGGAGAGCACGACCAGTTCGGCATTCAGCTCAAGGGACAGAATCTCGCGGGCAGTGAGAAAGCCGTCGTCGCTACTTTCCAGAGAGGGAGTTGCGAGGACGAGGCACGAGAGCATCGGGGCGGCGTTGTTGAGAAAGGCGTGGCTCGCTAGGTGGAGCAGCGAGAACTGCCCAGCTTCTCTGGTAAAGCTCGCCTCTTGTGCCATACCCGCGCGACGGATGACGGCTCCGGGAAAGTGACGTGCAATCGCCTTCGCCTCACTGTCGGCTCCAGGAAGGGCGGAGAGGGCACCTGCGCGTTCTGTCGCGTCTTCCAGCTTGGAGACCAAGTCCCGGTCCGGTGTCTTGATCGGTCTGTCTGGCGTCTTGATCGGTCTGTCTGGCGTCTTGATGGGCCGGTCGGGCGTGATAATCGGGCAGAGGGTGAAGCGTCCCTGCGTGCCCAGCTCCGGGTTGGCGTAGACCAGGATCTTTGGCGAGGTGACGGTGCTATCGCCCCGCCAGAGTGTGGCGGAGTGTGCCAGAGAGACGGTTAGCTGGGGGAAGAGCAGGGCGAAAGGAATGTCCCAGAGCGTACCATCGGGACAGATTATCAGACGTGTCTTGTGGGCGAGCGGCTTGGCGAGTGGGGCGACCAGGCTCTGTACGAGCGTGCGCACGGCGCTTTTTGTCTCCTTCTTCTCGCTCTGGCAGGCACTCTGGAGAGCGGCTATCTGACGAGTCAGACTGGGGAGGCTTGTGGGGAGGGCATGCACCGAGAGGCCGTTTTTTGTCACCACAAAGGCCAGCGGTTTCTCCGCGAGCACGTATTCGATCAGGGCCGTATTGGCGGGCAGCTGCGCGGCTATAGCCTTGCTCGCGATGGGGAGGCGAGGACGCAGGCGGGCCAGAGTCGGGTGACGTAGGCTTAGCTGGTCTTCGAGAGTCGCTCGTTGCACCTCCACTCCTTTTAGTTGCTCGCCCAGCTCCGCAAAGCGTTTCTTGCTTCCTGGCTCGTTCCTGACGCCCTCCGCGATCAGCTGAAAGTTGAGAAAGCTGGCTTGTTCTTGTAGAAGCCCCCGCTGCGCTTGTTCCGCCACGGTAAGCGCGTTCATTAGCTCGGGCTGTGCCTGGCCACCGCGCTCGGCAAGTGCCCGGCCCTTGGTCTGCTGCACCAGCAAGAACGCCTCTTCGTCGCGCCCCAGCTTGTGGAGAAGCGCAATGGCTCGTGAGTAGGTCGGCAGGCTTGCCGCGAGTGTGTCGGTCTTTGCCTCCGCGAGGGATTCGAGGCCTCCCCGGCGCTGTTCGACCAGAGCGATGGATTTTTGAAACGCCGTCAGCGCCTCTTGAGGCTTCCCCAGAGCGAGCTGCGCCTGCCCGAGGGTGTCCCAAGTAAGCTGCTCGCTACTCGGATTTCGAAGCTGCTGGTGCAAGGGAAGTGCCTGCTGGCACAGTACGAGAGCTTCCTGGTAGCGCTTCAGAGCGAGTGCGCTCGCTCCCAGGTTACTTAGTGCATCCGCCTCCCCCGAGGCATCACCCAGCTGCTGGTA
>NZ_JANNYP010000248.1:0-3394 GCF_031410135.1 Armatimonas sp.
AAGCTTGCGAGCAGCAAGTTTTGCGACTAGCTCTAAGTCCGGGCCAGAAAGCTTCGGAGAGTCGGGCGTGTAACCTGAGAGCGTTGTGGAAATCGCATCCGCCCCCGCCTCAATCGCAGCGAGCGCCGACGCCTCATTGTCAATGTCGGCCAGCACCAGCCGCCCCGTTGTGCGTTTAATGGCCTGGATTAGCTCCGCCGTCGTACCTTCGGGGTGCGGACGGAGCGTGGCATCTATCGCAATAATCTCCGCCCCGGCCTCGGCAATCGCCACAGCCTCGCGCAGCCTTGGGGTGATATAGACCTCATCAAAGCCTGGCACGACCACTTTCCAGAGCCCAAAAAGCGGTAGCTCGGGTACTTCTGTCTTGATCGCGGCGCAGTCAATCGGGGTATTGGCGCGAATCCCAACGGCTCCCCCAAGCTTGGCTGCCCGTGCGAGCTTTGCCATGGTCTCGGAACCAAAGAGCGGCTCCCCTTCGAGTGCCTGGCAGGAGACGATCAGTCCGCCTTGAAGCGGTGTAAAAAGCTTGTCCACGGCGCTATTGTATCAAGTCTGACTAAGATCACTGCCAGATCGTCGTAGAAACGCCCCGCGGGTGCCGAAGCCAAGGCCACCAGAGCATCGGCGGCGGCCTCGACATCGGCGGCTCCACGAACGGCTTCGATGACGGCGAGAGGATCGGTGTACTTAAAGAGACCATCGCTGGCGAGCAAGAGTGTCCCTGGTCGGGTGAGCTTGAGCGCAAAAACAACGGGCTCTGCGGCGGCTGTGCCCAGATGCGGCTTGCGTTTCTGCGCCTCCGTGAGATCAAAGTGCCCCTCGGATGTGATCCACCAGGCCTCCGAGGCTCCCACCGAGGCTCCTACAAGCTTTTGTGGCGTGAGGGTTAGCCCGGTCAGCGTGGTCTGGCCCGCATCTGTGTGGGCAGCTAAAGCATCGTCAAGCGCACGAAAGAACCCCGGCCAGAGCCGAGCGCCTTTCTTAGCCAGCTTGACTCCCTCGATCTCCACGGTCTCGATCGCAAGCTGTGCCGCCTCACCGCCGCCCGGTCGCCCGCCCATCCCATCGGCGAGGGCGAGCACCAGTGTCTGCGGCGCGGCATGCAGAATCAGCGCACGGTCTTCCGAAGCCTCGCCTCGGTAGCTTGCCAGCCGCGAGGCGATCTTAAACATCTCTAGTCGTGGGAGACTCCCTCTTCATAGGTCAGCTTAAAGGCTCCATACACGCCAACCAGCAAGACCACAATAGACATTGGGCTCCAGCCAAAAGACTTGAGCGTTATGCCAATCGGATCACTTTGAAGAACCATTTTCGCCTCGCCTCCCCCGAGCTTATCAAGTTCCATTCCCACCAGCATGTAGCGACTCGCAAAGAGGGACACCGCCGCCACAAGTCCTGTCAGAACGGCGGGGATTAACCCCGTGCGTCCCCCGACCACCAGCACCACAAAACCAATAATCCAGCCGATTCCCGCCGTGATCAGGGCAAAGCCAAAGTGCGTGGCGGAGACAAAGAGTGCGTAGAGCCAGCCACAGAGTAGGCCTACAGCCAGGCCAGCAATAAGTCCCAGGATAAAGCGTGCAGGACTGGACTCAAACTCAGGCGGGGCTACCGAGCTATAAGGGGATTGGGCCACACTTGGTGCCGGTGGCGTGGTGCCCTGATCGGCTGAGGGCGTGGATTTCGCATTGGGGTCGCTGAAATTGAAGCGAGGCTTCGGTTCTTCTGTCATAACAAGTATCCTCCTAAAACAACCTGGCAGGATTGTAGCATAACAGTACAGAGAAGAAAAGTTAAGTTTTGGCTATTTGTGTGATTGCCCTCGACGGTAAACCTCGGGGCTTTGGGGCACTTCGTGCCTCCTCCTCGTCCCTCGTCGGTATTCTCTGCGACGATAGGGTTTGTTTTGCAACTGTAGGGCTGGTCGCCGCAGGCGCGGCCGAAGGCCCTAAAGCCGCACGATTTCCGTACAGGCGGTTTCGTCACACCGATGGCGATAGAGAGGAAGATTTTGACCTATTTGATCGGGAAGCTGGTGGCCTCGGTAGCAAGTGCTTCTAAAACTAGCGCGATGGGCGCTACTTTCTTATTCGCAGGACGCTTTGCGTTCGGATCATCGAAACGGGCAATTGCGACGGTTTTCTGAAACGGGAGCCGCCGCATGACCTGAAGGGACTCGGCGGCAACACGCTGGGCTCCTGTGCCACGCATCACGCGAGCGGCAAAAGTGAGCTGTGCTTCTTTGGGGCTCCCATGAAGCACTCCCTGTACCTCAAAAGCCCCCTGCCCAAGGCTCTGAGCAACTTTCGTGTTGTTTTCGAGCACCAGAACCTTCTTCTCAAGAACCGTCCGACGCGTCCCAGGGCCAAGCCGAACCAGAGTCAGGGCAAGCTGGTAGCGCAGTGAGCGCACATCGGCAAGCGGTACCATCTGGGCAAGAAGCTCGACGGCCTCTTTTTCCCCCTGAACCGTGAGCCGCATCTGCGCGTCGTTGGGCGTCAGCGAGACAATTCCCTCGGGCTTTTTCAGGTTCGCGACGAACTTACTGGGCTTGAGATTCTGGAAGCGCAGGTTACGGATGACAGTCTGCATGGCACTAGAAATCCGCGCTTCCCGGTGTGCGGGGGAAGGGAATGACATCGCGGATGTTTTTCATGCCCGTCAGATAGAGCACCAGGCGCTCCAGCCCAAGACCAAAGCCCGCATGGGGCGCGGAGCCGTACTTACGCAGCTCTAAGTACCACCAGTAGACCTCTTCGGGGAGCTCCTGCTTGCGGATCTTCTCGATGAGAACATCGTAGCGCTCCTCACGCTGGCTTCCGCCGATGATCTCCCCGATACGTGGCGCAAGAACGTCCATGGCACGTACGGTCTTTTCATCGTCGTTGAGGCGCATGTAGAACGCCTTGATCTCTTTCGGATAGTCTGTGACAATCACCGGGCGCTGGAAGACCTCATCGGTGAGATAGCGCTCGTGCTCGGACTGGAGATCGCAGCCCCAGAAGACTGGAAACTCAAAGCTCTTGGCCTTGCTGGCTTTTTCGAGGATAGTGATGGCCTCGGTGTAGGTGATCTGTCCAAACGTGCTACTAGCCACTTTTTCCAGAGTCGGTAAGACATTCTCATCAATGCGCTTAGTGAAAAACTCTAAGTCAGCCGTGCAGGTATCGAGGACATGCTGAATGACATACTTCAGAAACGCCTCGGCAAGCGCCTTGTTCCCCTCTAAGTCACAAAAGGCCATCTCGGGCTCGATCATCCAGAACTCGGCGAGGTGTGGCGGGGTTTTTGAGTTTTCGTCTCGAAACGTGGGACCAAAGGTGTAGCAGTTGGTGTAGGCAAGCGCGAAGATCTCGGCCTCAAGCTGCCCGGAGACGGTCAGGTGCGCCTG
>NZ_JANNYP010000249.1:0-9294 GCF_031410135.1 Armatimonas sp.
GGGTGCGGTAAGAAGTCTTTTTCCCTTTGGGTTTAGGCTCTTTGGTTGTTTTGTTTCGTTTCACAGCTTTTCATAATTGCCAGAACCGTGCCTGTAGCTACCTGATAAAAATACGGGTTAGCCCGTTATGCAACAAAGCCCATTATTACTAGAGAGTAGCTAAATCGAAACATCTTATTTCCTTTCAGGAATAAAGCAACCTATGGCTTTGGTGAGCTGTGTGCGTATAGTCTTGTTTGCCACTGTTGCATCAAGAGCATTACGGAGATCATGATGAGTTGCGGCAAACCTGGGCTTGCCAAAATCAACATAGAGATTATCAATACGTCCCCGGTACAAAAGACTGCCGTTTGGTCTGAGCACCGCCACTTCGGGCGTAACTGTCGCTCCCACTTTCCGTGTGAATCGGTGCCCTGGGTCGAGAAAAATCGGGCAGGTATAGCCGTAGGCTTTGGCGTGCTTCTGGGCATCTGCCAGTGAGGTATCCGGGTCGGGGTAGACTAGGGCGAAGGCGATCTTTTGTCGCGTGTAGTGCTCACACAGGCGCTTGATCTCGGGAGCATAGGCGTTGGAGATCGGACAGTCCGTAGCGACGAAAAACACGACCAGTGCCTTTTTGCCTTTTGCTAATGTGAGTGGATTGATCATGCTAGCCTTTTTTGTGTAAGTAAGTGATTACTTACATAGACAGGCAAAGAGCATCGCAGTTACAGAAAAAGTAACCGGCGTGCAAATTTATTTTTCCGAGCACTCAATACCACCGAATAGAATTTGAAGCAGATTGGAAATGAAGCCATCTCGGGATGCTTCCCAGTTTTCCGGAGGATCACTGAAGATACGCTGTATGAAACCATTGGTGGCGGTGACGATAACATCCGTGGCAGTGGGAGCGATTTGGGCCTTGATCTCTCCCTGCTCACTACGTTGCTGAAGGATGGTGTAGAGAGTCATTCCTTGCATGAAGCACTCTGCTAGAATCGGTTCAAAGACCGCTTGCTCTCGCTTGGGTGTCGTGAAGACCATCAGCATAAAGTCCTGGTTGGCCCAGAAAACATCCAGATACTGAATCAGTATCAGCTCGATTACCTTGCGAATTGGCTGTGCTGAGAAATCGTTTGGCGTTGGTGGAAACAAAGGACGTGGGCAGAACTGCTCCACCATAGTCTGCAGAAGCTCTTCTTTGGTAGGGAAGTGCCGAAACAAAATGGCCTCTGTAACTCCCGAGCGCTGCGCAATCGCCTTGGTTGTTGTGCCTGCATAGCCCTGGAGGGAAAAGAGATCCAGGGCTGCCTGGAGGAGGGAGAGCCGCCTGGAGGTACTCGTTAGTCGCGTTGTTTTCATGGACGTTAAAGTCTCCGCTAGCGAGAGGCTCTGTAGAGAATCAGATAACTTGCAAACGTGTGGTTGGCGGGGAAGCCTTTATCGGGAGTGGTGTTGGTGTAGGGCTGAAGCTCGTAGGCGAGGCGTAGGGGCTTGCCGGGGACAAGCGCGGGAGTCAGGTTCACAATCCACGGCGCGACCATATCGCCAGGCGACCAGCCTGCTCTCGGGAACTTCCAGGTGCCACCTTGGGGGCGGCAGGGATTTAAATACACATCCTCTTTCCAGAGCCGATTGGTAAAGACGCGTCCCTCGCAGTGGAGCCTGCGCCAGAGCGGGTGAAACTCGCCCGCATTGAGGGCGTTGGGCGAGCCGCCGTGGCCCGTGACAATTGAGTAAAATGCCGCCCCAGTAGTCTCCCGGTCAGTGGCAAGCGTCTGGGGCACAAGAAACTTCTCAATAGGCTCATCGGCAAGGCCGATTCGCGCCACGCCGTTCCAGAGCTTGATGACTTTATACGGCTCACGGGCGATGGGGCCCGGGTAGAAATCAAAGTCAATCGAGACCCGCCAGCCCTCGGAGTAGGTCTCGCAGACTATCTCTAGCTCTTTCTTGCCGCGTAGTAGAGGCAGGAAGTCCGTCAGGTCTACTTTCCACTGCCAGGCTTTTCGGTAGGGCGTGATCCAGCGCAAGATTTCGTAGCGCTCTCCGGCCTCGTCGGTCAGAAAGAGCTGGGCGAGGCGATCCCACGGGTCAATGCCTTTGGGCGTGCTTGCCAGCGTTAACGTGCAGACCACCCGCCCGATCTTGGTGGTGTCGGGAAATGCGACCGTGTTTTTTATTTTATGGTGCTGGGCATCGTTGAGGGCTAGCGAAAAAGCGCTGAGCTTGCGCGGCGTGCTCAGCCAGCGTGGCGTCCCCTGGCGACGAACACTCAGCGGGGCATCGGCCCCGATCAGTATCGGCTTGACCAGTGCTAGCGAGACCTCCGGGACAAAGTAGTTCTCATAAACCGCAACCCCGCCCACCGTAAGCGTGACTTCAACGCCGCCCACCACCTCCTCAATCAAGAGTGTTAGCGGCTCGCTCAGAGAGCGCGGAGCCAGCCGGTTGGCCAGCTCCTGCCCATCACGGTGGAGAGAGACCTCGCGCTGGGGGCGGTTCTCAATATTTCCCAGCGGCCCAAACATCATGTCATTGCGGCTGGCTCCCGGCGGTGGTGGAGGATTGTAGGTGTCAAAGCCCAGCGCAAAGATCCCTGGCAGGTTCGGCTCCGCCGGGTCATCGAGGCGTGGCAGGCCCGATAGTGGAGTGGATGCAGGCAGAAACGCTAGGGCATAGCCTTTAGGATCTGTGGGCGTGGCAAGCTGCCACTGGACTTCGATTCGCATGGAGGCATTTTACCTGTCCTATTCTGAAGGCGCTCTGCCATGTGCAGGCATTCCTCAGCCTCTTTGTACTTGTGCTGAACGTTGATGTAGTAGTAGGCTTGTGCCTGGTAGCGATTGATTGCTTTGACCAGGTTCTGCTCCTCTGTGTTTTGACTTTCTAGGGCAGGCGTCCAATAAGTCTCTGGCTGATATTGGCCCGGATTCGGCTGGCTGGCCCGAGTGAGTCCCGCAGCAAGGCAGGGAAGGCTCAGGCAAAGCAGAACGGTTTTGGGTAGGCGCATGGTGTTATCTCCTTAAATGGTAAATTGTCTTGATGATTAATCGCTCTGTGCTCTCTGTTAGATACACCAGAACGAAATTTAGTCACGAAGACGCAATATTTTTTTTCGGGGTACACTCAGCGCCATGGAATATCGCAAGCTGGGCCGCACGGGCCTCTTTGTCTCGGAGCTGTGTTTGGGAACGATGCAGTTTGGCTGGTCAACCGATGAGCCTACCTCGCACGCCGTGATGGATGCTTATGTCGAAGCTGGGGGGACTTTCCTCGATACCGCTGACATCTACACCACGTGGGCGGGGGATGCGAGCTACGGAGGCAAGACGGAAGAGATCATGGGGCGCTGGTTTGCGGAGCGTAAGAACCGCGAGAGTGTGATTTTGGCGAGCAAAGTCCGTGGGCGCATGACCCCTGGTCCCAACGGCGAGGGGCTCTCCCGAAAGCGAGTGATCCAGTGCTGTGAGGACTCACTGCGCCGCCTTCAGACCGACTACTTGGATCTCTACCAGTGCCACTGGGTGGACTTAAATACCCCGATCGAGGAGACGCTCGCGGCGATGCAGACTCTGGTGGAGCAAGGGAAAGTCCGCTACATCGGGGCGAGCAACTACCCCGCGTGGCGGCTGATGGAGGCGCTCTGGCACTCCGATAAGCGAAACTTTGCCCGCTTTGATAGCTACCAGCCCGAGTACAACTTAATGGATCGCCAGCTCTTCGAGTACGAGGCAATGCCGCTCTGTAAGCACCACGGCCTAGGCGTGATTCCCTACTCGCCGCTGGCGGGGGGCTTTCTCACGGGCAAGTACCGCGCGGGAGCGGATAAGCCCGACAGTGTCCGCGCCGATGGTGCCCTAAACCGCTACGGCAACGAGCGTGGCTGGGCGGTGATCGAGGCGCTGGAGCAGATCGGCAACGACAATGGCAAAACCGTCGCACAGACCGCACTGGCGTGGCTGCTCACCAACCCCGTCGTGACCTCGCCGATCATCGGAGCTAACAACCCCGAGCAGCTCAAAGATAGCTTAGGCGCGGCAGGCTACCGCCTCAAGCCCGAGGAGCAGTCTCGGCTTAATGAGCTGACCAAGTGGGTGCGCAACGGGCGACCTATCTGGGATTGATAAAGTCTTCGAGGTAGTCGCGGATGAGGGTCTGTAAGCTCGGCGCTGCGGGAAGCCCGAGGGCGAGGGCTCTTGAGCCGTCCACCGCCACGGGCCAGTTGGCGACGATCCCTTGAATCCGGGCATCGGGCTGGTCTTCGATAGTCCCTAGCGAGAGATTCAGCTCCTGGGCGACTTGTTGCAGGGCCTGGGCGGCGAGATTTGGGGTAACACTCAGCGCGGGGAGCCCGAGAGCCCGATCCCGCCCTAGAGCCTCGGTCGGGAGGTTGTGGAGGGCGATAAGAGAGTCAATCACGGTGCGGTAGCCGGTCATGGGGTGGCGCTGGTCACGCGCGACGGGCAGTAGGCAGGTCTCGCCGCTCAGAGGCTCGCGGAACATCCCACTGGCCCAGCTTGATGCGGCGGCATTGGGCTTCCCGGGGCGAATGATCACGGTCGGGAGTCGGGCAGTGCGCCCGTCGAAGAAGCCCTTGCGCGTGTAGTCGTTGAGGAGAAGCTCACAGATGGTCTTGGTGATTCCGTAGGTGGTCTGTGGGGTGAGCTTGGTGTTGTCGGTGCAAGGCTCCTGCATGGCGTCGCCTCCGAAGCAGGCGATACTGCTGGCAAAGACCACGCGCGTCTTGCCACCTAGCGCACGCGCCGCCTCAAAGATATTGCGCCCCCCGTCTAGATTGACCCGAAGAGCATCGTCGAAGCGCTCTTCGCACTCGCCGCTGACCATTGAGGCCAGATGGAAAATCGAGGTGCTGCGATGAGTGCCCACTGCTGCCCGAACGTCGTCTGCTGAGTCTACATTCCCGACACGCTGCTCGACATGAATCGGTGTCTCGGGCAGGGGCTTAGAGGGAAACTGTCTATCAAAGAGGATGATTTCCTCAAGAGGCTCCTCTGCCCCTGACTCCCCGATCAGCGCTCCGCAAGCCAGCAGTTTTTGGCAGAGCTGGTGGCCTAGAAACCCACCGCAGCCCGTGATGATAACTCTCATGATTGCTTGCCAGTGTACACCAAGTTTTGTATAATTCTTTCATGTCCGCCCCGATTCTTTCTGGCTTTGATCTTGACAACCCGGAGCATTTCTTCGAGTTCTGCCGGGTCAATGCCGTCTGGCGGATCGAGCGCAATGCACAGGGGGAAGTTGTTGTCAGGATGCCTACCGGAGCCGAGACTGGGACTCTTAAATGTGGAGCTTACTGGGGGCTTTCTGACGGGCAAGTACCGCGCGGGAGCGGACAAGCCCGACAGTGTCCGCGCCGAGGGTGCCCTAAACCGCTACGGCAACGAGCGTGGCTGGGCGGTGATTGAGGCGCTGGAGCAGATCGGCAACGACAACGGCAAGACCGTCGCACAGACCGCTCTTGCGTGGCTGCTCATCAACCCCGTCGTGACCTCGCCGATCATCGGAGCCAACAACCCTGAGCAGCTCAAGGATAGCTTAGGCGCGGCAGGCTACCGCCTCAAACCCGAGGAGCAGAGCCGCCTGAGCGAGCTGACCAAGTGGCCACGCAACGGTCGGCCTATCTGGGACTAAAAGCCAGCCCCCTAACCCCTGCCCGGCGGGGGGACCGCAGGGAGGGGGGCTATTTTTCTGTCTCGATCTTCCGCAGAAACCAACCCGATGCGAAGAGAAGCGTCGCTACGAACAGTACAACCCCGATGGCCAAAAGCTCTGGTTGCGAGTAACCAAATGTACCAATGACAATGCTAACGATTGCACTCAGGCAAATCCCCAGAGCCGCTAGCCACTCAAACCAGGCAGCAATGCGTGTTTGACGTATGCCCAGAAGCAGACCTGTTAGACCGGTGGCTCCTGCGACGAGGAGTAAGGCGAGGTGGACGAGTGGAGTATCAGCGGGCGGACTGGGGTTGGTCTTAAGACTGCCGTTCATCCATACAAACCAACCGCAGAACCCGGACATCAGAAGATTGAGTAACAGAATAACCCATTCCCCAAGGCTAAGATTCCGCCTGGGAGAGTGGTAGCTGGGGTGTTTCTGTTGCTGTTGCACGGTTATCCCAGTGCTGCCTTCAGTTTATCGAGTGAGCTGGCTTGGACTTCTTCATGCAAAGAGCCGCCGTGGGAGTCCATGGTGACGATGCAGGGGAAGTCTTTCACTTGCAGCACCCAGATGGCTTCGGGGGAGCCGAACTCCTCTTTGAAATAGACATTCTCAACCCCTAAAATACACTCCGCGTAGACCTGTGCCGCACCACCGACGGCGTGCAAGTACACTGCTCCCTCGCTCTGGCAGGCTCCCAAAGTCTTGAGGCCCATCCCACCCTTACCGATCACGCCACGCAGGCCGAACTTCGCGATGAGAGCGGCTTGATACGGCTCCTCGCGGATTGACGTGGTGGGACCTGCGGCAGTAATCCGGTAGGTCTTCTTGCCGTTCTCCTCACCCTCCACCACCACGGGGCCGCAGTGGTAGATAATGCCACCTGCCAAATCCACGCCGTCGGGAAGGGGACCTCCATCGGCCAGATACTTATGAACCGCATCGCGTCCCGTAAAGATCCGCCCCGAGATCAGAACCTCGTCGCCTGCTTTGAGCTGCCGGATGCTCGCCTCATCCACCGGCGTTGTCAATCTCACCTGAGCCATAAAAAAAGTATACCTCTATCCATTTCAGGAATAATTCAGAGTGGCATGGTGCAATGGGCCTATGGCGAACCAAACACAGACAAGCACCGTGATTTTTATCCTTTTGGGCGGCACTTTGACAATTGTTTCACGCCAATCAAACACCTGTGAAATTTTCCACTCTTCCGTATACCAGCCGAACATAGTGAGTGTCTAATTCGACAAAGGTAAGGGGACATGCAAAACGATAAATCAGAACAAATCTTTCAGGTGATGCTACCGCTCAGCCAAGATGAAGCGGATGCTTTGCTACACCTGTTGCTTTGTGCGCCCGAAACCGACGAGGTCTCCGAGGAGATGACGGCCCACTTGCTCCGGCGCATCGCTGAGGTGCAGAGGGCTTTCTTGCGTCCGCACGAAGTGGAAAGTTGAACAGGGTAGAATCTGTGTATGAATCCCCCTGTCCCCTCGCGTCTTCAAAAAGCGCTTGAAACGGCGCTTCCCGGTGTTTTAGGCGAGCTGGCGGAGCTGGTTGCTCTTGCTTCTGTGGGTGCCAAGCCGGACTCTCCAATGGCGCTCTGTGCGGAAAAAGTGGCGCAGCTCTACCGAAAGCGCGGCTTCGAGGCCCACTTAGTTCCTACGAATGGTGGCCCGCCCGTGGTCTATGCTGAGGATCGAAGTGCGGGGGTAGAGGCACCCACGGCGCTTTTCTACAACCACTACGATGTCCAGCCCGCCGAGCCCTTTGATCTCTGGGAGAGCGACCCTTGGACAATGCGCCACGAGGGCGATTTTCTCTTTGGTCGGGGCAGCTCTGATGACAAAGGCCATATTGCCTGCCGCCTGCTCGCCCTGGATGCGCTCAAGGCGCTTAACGGCGGGGCGCTTCCCATTAATATCAAAGTGCTGGTGGAGGGTGAGGAAGAGACGGCCAGCGTGCACCTTGCTGAGTGGATCGAGCAGCACAGCGCCCTGCTCGCCGCCGACGTGACACTCTGGGAGTTTGGAGGGATCAATGCGGCGGGAGAACCCGAGCTGATCTGCGGCCTGCGTGGGATCGCCACGTTTGAGCTACGGGCTCGCACGATTGACCATGATGCCCACAGCGGTGTCGGCGGGACAATCTTACCCAACGCGGCCTGGCGGCTGGTACATGCTCTGGCAAGCCTTAAAGACAAAGACGAGCGTATTCTCATTCCTGGCCACTACGATGCCGTCTTGCCCGCCACCGACGCGGATCTTGCGCTGCTGGGAAAACTCTCTCCTGAGATTGAGGCTGAGCTACGCGCCGAGTTTGGTATCTCCCACTTTCTGGGCGGGGTCACGGGCGCGGAGCTGCAGCGCCGTGCCAGCTTTGAGCCGAGCTGCACGATCAATGGGCTCACCAGTGGCTACCAGGGTGCAGGCACAAAAACCGTCCTCCCAGCCGAAGCCACCGCCAAGCTCGATTTTCGCCTGGTTCCCGACATGGATCCCGAAGTTGTCCATCAGAGCCTGCGGGCGCACTTAGACGCGCAAGGCTTCTCCGATATTGAGATCCACTATCTTGGTGGGCAGAAGCCGGGGAGGGTCTCGCCCGACCACCCGATGGTTCAGCTTGCGGCCCAAACTGCCGAAGAGGTCTATGGTGTGGCTCCCAGTATTGTTCCTCTCTCGCCCGTTACGGGCCCGGTTCACCCGTTTGTGGGAGGACTGCGCCAGCCTATCGTGACCATCGGCTGCGGCTACCCGGGAGCCCGTGTGCATGCTCCTAATGAGAATCTTCGTGTCTCGGACTTACTCCAAGGAGCGCGACACACCGCTGCTTTCTTAATGGCTCTGAAAACTTAACCCGTAAAAACACGGGTTTTTTGTAAAAAGCGCCTTGGAACATCTTTCTTGCGGTTAACTGTCCCATGGAGTGAAGGTAAAGTCACTCACTGGGAAAGGTACAGAGAGGATGTTGACGCGACGCTCTTTATTGTGTTTCGCGCTGGGCCTGGGAGTTCTGGTGGGCTGTGGTGGAGGCGGGGGCTCTGATAGCAGCTCCGAAACCCTTCGGATAGTGCAGCTGACAGTACACTGGCCTGAGCACAGTCGCAGTGTGGCAACACCGGTATCAGCACTCTCTTTTGTTCTGATGATCAAAGCGGCAGCCCAAAGCGGCAGCGACGCCGTAACGGTTTTTAACCGTGCTTAGTGCAGGCAATGTACTGGTGCGCGGAGCAGGCTTAAAAAAGCAAGGGTATACTGTACATTATGCGAGTGCTGTGGTGTTTAGGGGTGTTGTTGTGCTGGCTGTTTGTCGGGGGGGCGCAGGCGCAGGATAAGCTCATTTATTGCAACGAGCCCGAGCGGATTCGAGATGCGGGGACGTATGCCGATGCGCGCCTACTGGCTGGTCAGAGCTACACGATCTTCTACCACTTCCGAAATAGTAGCAACGATACGGGGGATTTTGTCGTCCAGTTCAAGAGCCTGACCGACGAGCCGTTTAGTTTATCGTCCAAACAAGGCAGTGCTGATCCCAGTGGCGATCCGCCTACCGTGGGCCGTCAGGCAATGGCGCGTTTCCTCCGTGCTCCCGATAAGCAGATTGCTGCGGATAAAGGCCTGGCACGATTTACG
>NZ_JANNYP010000250.1:0-2629 GCF_031410135.1 Armatimonas sp.
GTGCTTACTGTACACAAGCGCTACTTTGCCTCCCCAGAGTGCCTCCAAGTCCCAGTCACCACCCAGAGGGATGCGCTCCCAGCCCGCTGGTAGCTGCCTCAGTGCCACCACGGGCACCGTCCCGTGTGCGTAGTAGTCCACGCCGCCATTAACGGCTTGCCAGAAGAGCATCGCCAGCAGAAACTGTGAGAGAGTCGGGTAGTCGGGCTCCCAGTCAGAACCGTTTTGCCGAAAGACCGGAGGATCGTCGCCGTGGTTGAGAGAGACAGCCCACGGCACTTGCTCCGCACTCTGGTAGAAAGGCAAGTAGCCCTCGCGCACCTGTAAAGTGGTTGGGAGAAGGAGAAGCTCCGATGCCTGATGCAAATCCCCACGCCGCCCACAGAGGTTGTAGAGCTGGCGCAAGAGGGGTGGGAGTGGGTGCCCGAGCTGCGCTTCTGCCGTGTCTAGCTCATCATCGGGGATGCCATCGCCCTCCGCAACGGGCTCGAAAAGTTGTGTGATGATACGTTCGTAGAGCGGCCAGTCCATGTCGTCATGATACTACAGGATGGGGGCATTGGGCGGAAATGTGCCGCCGGTTGAAAACCGGCGTCTGCAATGGCGCAAGCGCCGCAAAGCCCGTGCCGGGCTGGGGAATCACAGGTCTATAGCCCGGCACGGGCTTCCCAGCGCGAAGCGCTACAGGACGCCCCGTTCACGGGGCGGACGTTATTGTTTAAACCCAAACGGCAGCGACAAGACCACCTCGCGGATCAGTGTCTCGGACTTGTTGCCGTCTTTTTGCAGCGCAGCTAGGATCTTCGTCACCGCAGGCTGATCGTGCGGCTCCAGGCCACGGCCCAAGGCGTAGGCAAGCATCTTCTCGACTAAGTTGCGCAAAAAAGCATCCTTTTGCTTCAGAACCAGCGCCTTATACTCGACCGGGCTATGGTACTCCTCGCCGGTTAAGAGCTTGGCACTCGCATCCACGGGATCGTCGTTGATCTTGTCGCGCCAGCGCCCAATCGCATCGTAGTTTTCCAGACCAAAACCCATCGGATCAATGCGGGCATGGCACCCGGCGCAGGCGGGCTCGTCCCGGTGCTTTTCGAGCCGCTGCTTGAAGGTCAGGCCGTTCTCTTTCTGATCACTGGGCGGCAGGGTCTTGGTCACGGGCGGGGGAGGTGGCGGCGGTGTCCCCAAGACTTCGGAGAGAACCCACTTCCCTCGCAAGACCGGTGACGTGCGTTGCGGGTAGCTGGAGACGGTCAGGGTTGCCGCCATGGTCAGAATCCCCCCACGCTTGGCGGTATCCACCAGGACTCTCTTAAACCCGCTGCCGGTCACGGGCTCCATACCATAGTGCGCGGCGAGCGTATCGTTCACAAACGTGTAGTCGGCAGAGAGTAAGTTTGTCAGCGGCGCATTGTCCCGAAAAAGACTCTCAAACAGCAGCACCGGCTCCTGGTACATCGCATCCCGCAGGCGGGTGTCGTACTGCGGAAAGCGGCCTCGATCGGGTGCGGCGACTCCAGTCTGCAAGTCGCGGGTGTGCAACCACTGGCTCACGAAGCTCTCGTAGAAGCTCCCGGCCTTAGGATCTAGCAGCATGCGGCGCACTTGCGCGGTGAGCACACCGGGTTGCCTCAGCTTCTTTGTTCGAGCGAGCGTAAACAACGTATCATCAGGCAGTGATGACCACAAGAAATACGAGAGTCGGCTGATCAGCTCATAGTCAGAAAGCGCGATATTTCCCATGTTGTTGGGAGCCTCTTCCACCCGAAATAAGAAGCTGAGGTTAATCAGCACCGCCTTCAGCGCCGCTTTCACTCCCGCCTCATGGACTTTCTGCGAGTCGTAGAGGCGCATCAAGCGAGCCGTCTCCTCGGGCAAGACGGGGCGACGAAACGCGCGGGAGGCGTAGCGCTCAAGAATGGTCTTCGCGGCAGCTCGGGCAGTGAGCTTGGCACTGGGCTTGACAAAAAAGAGCGTATTTGCCGGGGCAGCCTCCAGAACCTCCTGGGCCGCAATCAGATAGCGCTCCAGAAGCACGGGAGGTAGAAAGAGCGTGTCGGCGTTGTTGTCGAAGCCACCTCCCCCGCCACCATCGGCGGGAAAGCTATCTGCAGGTTTGATCGTGACACCAAACAAATCCCGAACTGTGTTGTTGTACTCCAGGCGACTCAAGCGCCGCAGAACCGTGTGCCCCGGCACGGCTTTCACCGGCGCGGCATCCAGCACGGTGGCCAGAGCTACTCCCAGAGCATCACGCTGCGGCTCGGGGAGTTTTTTGGCACCACGCGGCGGCATCGAGCGGTCTTTGAGACGGGCCAGCCCCTTGCGCCAGTTCTCTAAATTTTTATGAATCCCGGCCACATCCGCAGGGTCGAGATTGACACCACCGCTGGGCTGGCTCCCGGAGTGACAAGTCAGGCAGTACTGCTTCAGCAGCGGCAGCGCCTCTTTTTCATGACGGGCCACTAAATCTGCTGGTGGTTGTGGGGCCGCCGCTGCTAGCAACAGCAGCGAGAGTGGTAAGAGTCTCAGCATATCGCTATTATATCCGCCTCTATCCCTCCAGAGGAAAAGAAGAGTAGCCCATAATCAGAGAGATGTCTCCCCCTACCGCAGAGCTAGAAGCACTTCG
>NZ_JANNYP010000251.1:0-8113 GCF_031410135.1 Armatimonas sp.
GCCTCGCGGCGGTCGTAGGTCTGGCGGGAGTACTTGAAGCGCTCATCAAGCCCATCCACTGAGGGATCTTCGTAGGTCGGGTCGTAGATAAAGGTCCCGCCTCCCTCGCCCGTCTCCGGGGAGTGGCCCTGAAGAATCCCGATTGTCATGCCCAGAGCGGCATAGACCGGCCCCATCCAGACCGCATCGCGCTTGACAAGATAGTCGTTGGCGGTGACCAGATGGACACCTTTGCCCGTGATGGCATTGAGGTAGGTCGCCAGTGTCGAGGTGAGAGTCTTGCCCTCACCGGTACGTAGCTCAGAGATACGGCCATCGTGTTGCACCATGCCCCCGATTAGCTGGACATCAAAGTGACGCATCCCCAGGGTGCGCCAGGCGGCTTCACGACACGCGGCAAACGCCTCGACAAGAATCGCATCCAGCGCCTTGTCATACGCAGCACGCAGGGCTTTATTATCCGCGTACTGGCTCTCGTCGCCCACGGCGTCTTTCACTTGCTGGCGAAACTCATCGGTCTTGGCCCTGAGCTGCTCATCGGTTAGCGCCTTAAACTGCTGCTCGATTGCGTTGACCTTCTCCACGACCTTGCGGTACTTGCGGACATCGCGCTCGTTGTTATCAAAAAGTTTTCGTAGAAAATCCATAGTTATTTTGTTGGTTATCGGTAATCAAAACGCCGAGGCATGAACGCCCCGTCTCAGCCCTGCGCGGCCCTTCGGGCCTATCCAAGCGGAAATGTCCGTAGGACGGCGCAGCTTTGAGACCGGCCCTGAAGGGCCGGGAGAAAAAATGAAGTAGGGTTGTCTCTACCCAAGCGGTGGTGCGCGGGAGCCACCGGAAGGTAGCACGGGAGCCAGGAAGTGTGTCCGTACGAGTGCCCATGTTTGTGGTGCAACCCGAAGCTCAGGCAGGCCCACGGTAATTCGAGTGGGAGTGAGGATCGCAAGGGTGCTCCGATCCGCTGCCGGTTCGAGGCGCACCACTTTGAGGCGACCGCTCTGTGCAGCGGCCTTGATCGCCTGTTCCTCCTCGGTCGTCGCACGACGCGGCGAGACGGAGGCGGGCGCAGGAGCCGTTGCGGTGGACAGATTCGCCTGACGAAGCGCCGCAAGCACCACCGCTGCCGTGCTCGGGGTGAGCAGGAGGGTGGAGAGAACAAACAGGCTCCAGGTCCAGCTAGGCTGACGATGTACAATGCGGCTCATGAGTAATTTCGCTAGCGAATATTGTATCATCTAGGCCATGATCTATGCGACACGTACCGGAGTGGGAATTCACACCGGCCAACCCTGCACCGCAACTCTTGAGGCGCTGCCCCCCGGCTCCGGGATCGTCTTTGATACCCCACAGGGGAGAATCCAAGCTCAGGCCGAGAACGTCACCGAAACCCTGCGTTGCACGGTGCTGGGGAGCGGTGAGGCGCGGCTCTCCACGGTGGAGCACTTGCTCTCCGCCTGTGCGGGATACGGCATACGGGACTTGAAAGTAACCGTAGACGGCCCCGAGCTGCCGATTCTCGATGGAAGCGCGGCGGGGTGGGCCCAAGTGCTGCCACAGAGCCCGCTCTATCTACGAGAGATCCCCGAGCCGCTGATTGTCACCGGCAAAGGCGGCGCGTTTATCGCCTGCTACCCCGCTGAGACGCTCACAGTGACCTGCGCCATTGCCTTCGAGCACCCACTTGTCGGCACCCAAGTCGCAAGGTGGGAGGGAGACGCTTATCTTGAAGAAATCGCGCCCGCTCGCACTTTTGGCTTTATAGAGGAAGTTCAGAAGCTCCTGGACGCGGGACTAGCGAAGGGCGGCTCATTGGACAATGCCGTGATTGTCCACCAAGATCGCTACGAACCGTCCCTGAGATTTGACAATGAGCTGGCCCGTCACAAACTTTTAGACCTACTCGGAGATATATGGCTCGCCGGTTTTCTGCCAAAAGCGGATATAATCGCCATGAAACCCAGCCACGGGCTAAACTGTCGGCTGGCTTCTCTTCTATCGAGGATTGATTTTGAGTAACGAAATATCTTTGCCCATTGAAGCGGCAATGCTACAGCGCATCCTGCCACACCGCTACCCGTTTTTACTGGTAGATCGGGTGCTGGAGATAGAGCTAGGCAAGCGTATCCTAGCCCGAAAGAACGTCACGGTAAACGAGCCGTTCTTTGTCGGGCACTTTCCCGGAATCCCGATTATGCCTGGGGTTTTGCAGATTGAGTGCATGGCGCAGGCAGGCGGCGTTTTACTTTTGCTTGAGCCCGGCAACGAGGGCAAGATCGCCCTTTTGACAGGAATTGAGAAGGCACGTTTCCGGAGAAAAGTAGTCCCCGGCGATGTCCTCGAAATAGAGATTGTTGTCATCAAGACCCGTGGGCCGATGGGCTGGATCCACTGTGAAGCCAAAGTGGACGGCAAGATCGCTTCCGAGGCGGATATCTCCTTTGCACTGGCGGAAGGGAACCTTCACGAACTATGAGCACAAGTAAAATTCACGCGACGGCTGTCATTGACCCGAGCGCACAGATCGCCGCGGATGTCGAGATTGGGGCCTACGCTGTCATCGGGCCGGACTGTATTGTCGGGGAAGGAACGATCCTTGGCCCACACGTGATCCTGGAGCAGTACACAGAGCTGGGCAAACAGTGCCAGGTACGCGCCGGAGCCATACTGGGTGGTCCGCCTCAGGACAATAAGTTCAAGGGCGAGCGCTCTTTTGTGCGAGTGGGAGACCGAACCCAGATCCGTGAGTTTGTGACCATTCATCGTTCTACAGGCGAGGATGAAGCCACGACGGTCGGGGAAGACGGGCTGATCATGGCCTATGTCCACATCGGGCACAACTGCTCCGTGGGAAATAAAGTGATGCTCTCGTCGTATGCCGGGCTCTCGGGCCATATCTATGTCGAAGATAATGTCGTCATCGGCGGTATTGTGGGGATGCACCAGTTTGTCCGTGTGGGACGCTACGCCATGGTGGGTGGGTACTCGAAAGTCGTTCAGGATGTCCCGCCGTTTATGCTTGCCGATGGCCGCCCTGCCGATATTCTGGATCTCAATATCCGTGGTCTGCGCCGTGCGGGCATTGATGCCAACACGCGCAATTCCCTCAAGCAGGCCTACAAGCTCCTCTACCGCTCGAACCTAAACCGAACTCAGGCACTGGAAGCCATTGCTGAGGAACTCGATTCCAACCCGGAGCTAGACTTTCTCGTGCAGTTTATTGAGCGCATGAAAGACGGAACCGCAGGCCGCCAAGAAGATCGTCCCCGAAAGTAGACGGAAAAGCCCATGCGTATCGCCATCACGGCTGCGGAAGCCTCAGGAGATCGGGTTGCGGGCCAACTTGCATCAGAGCTCAAGCGCCTTTCCCCGGAGTGCGAGATCTACGGCAGTGGCGGGAGCTGGCTACGGGCGGCGGGTGGCGAGGTCATCGTGGATGCGAGTGCCTTTGGGGTGATTGGGCTCGCAGCAGGCTTGAAGCTCTTGCCCAAGATGCTCGCCGCTCGCCAGCGCCTGATCGCGGAACTTAAGAGCCGCCCTCCGGATGTGCTGATTCCCATAGATGCGGGGGCATTTCACCTGGGAATTGGCCCGATTCAGGGGCTGGTTCCTTGGGCACGCAAGAACCTCCCGAGCACCAAGATCCTCTACTACTTCCCCCCCGGCTCGTGGCACAAGACCCTGCGCTACTCGCCATTAAAGGGTCTGGTAGATGCTGTTGCCTCGCCATTCCCCTGGAACGCCAGCGAGCTAAACCGGCTCGGGGTTCGTGCGGAGCTGGTGGGCCATCCCCTGCTGGATCTCGTCTACCCTAGCCAGCCTTTGGAGACTTTTGCCAAGCAGTATGGCCTCGATATGTACAAGCCGCTCGTCGGGCTCGTGCCAGGAAGCCGCTCGCAGGAGATTGAGACAATCCTGCCTCTCCAGCTCGCGGCGGCGGCGCAGATTGCCCAGCGCATTCCTGGTGTCCAGTTCCTCATTGCCCTCGCTCCAAGCGTGGATCGAGGAAAAGTGGAGGCAGCGATCCAGCACGCACGACAGCTCTTACATGTCGTGAAAGTGGTCGAGAAGCCGTCGCGCCAGAGTACTCCCCGCGCCATTCTCGCGGAAGGCAATCCAGAGGAGATGGCCCGGCGGCAGCGACAGTGGATCGAGCACTCCCAGTCTCCGCGCACGGCCACACCACAGTTCCCTCCCATCGCGATCGTGGAGAATGGAACCTATGATGTGCTCGCCGCCTCCGATGCCCTGATCTGTAAGTCTGGCACCACCACGCTTGAAGCCGCGATCTTGGGCAAGCCAATGGTGATTGTCTACAAGCTGAGTCAGGCCAACCTGCTCCAGCTCGCACTGGTACGAAAGAGCCTCCCCAAGTTTATCGGCATGCCCAACCTCATCGCGGACCGAGAGATCTGCCGCGAGCTCCTGCAAGAAAACGCCACGCCTGAGAAGATCGCCGCAGAAATCGTCGGGCTTTTGCTCGATCCAGATCGTATGGCGCGGATGCGACGCGACTTGGCTGAGGTTCGTACGCAGCTGGGCGAGCCGGGCGGCGCGGAGCGCACGGCCCGGCTTGCGCTCTCGCTAGTGTGCCCGTGAGAGAGAGTAGAGCCGGGCGAGGGTGGCGATATCTCGGGAGCTCAGCTGCGAGCTGGTCTTCACCGACGGAAACATAATGTCTCCGCTGAAGCTACTATGGCTCGAATCACCCTCGTTTCGCCCCACGATACCTAAAGCATGGCCGAATTCATGAACTGTCGCGGGAACAATCAGAGACCCTTCAATCCCACTTTTGAGAACAATGTTAGCTCTGGTGATTGTGCCATCCACGGCTGCATTGCCCGGTGCCTGGTTAAACGTAACGTTGGTAAACCCCAACCCCGTGTCCACATTACTCACTGCACTATTGAACGTGACCTGAATATCGGCATCGGACATACTGCTGGTTTGCTCGAAACGCACCAAGTTGCCGGTTCCACTGGCCCAGACATTTGCGGCGGCTAGTACTTCCGCAGAGCGATCCGTGGCACCATCATTTGCAATAAAAACCTTGAAAGGGTTAGTCGTCTTTGACAGTGACCAGCGCAGGCTAAGTCCTAGGTCGCTAAAGTAATCTGGACTATCTGGCGGAGGATTGCCCCCACTAGCCCCACAGCCTGTGAGACCTAAGATTGCAACAACAGTTAATAATATAGGGTTTCTCATGTTTGCATTATACAGGTACAATCGGCTATGCGTGCAATTTTGCTTTCCTGGGAGTACCCGCCCATGCGGGTGGGTGGTATCGCGGCGGCGCTGGAGGGACTGGCTCCTGCACTGGCGCGGGCGGGTGTTGAAACCCATGTAGTTACCTGTGGCGACTCGGGCGGAGCGCCCGAAGAGAACCCGCTCCCGAATCTGTTTATTCACCGTGTGACTGTCACCGACCCGTCGGATAACTTTGTCCACTGGGTACACCTGCTCAACGATAAATTAGATGAGCGGGCAGACTCACTCATTCGAGAATGGCAGAAAAAAGAAGCCCGTAAGAAAATTAAAACGCCGATCCTGATCCATGTCCACGACTGGCTGGGTCAGTTTGCCGGAATCGCGCTCAAGCACCGCTACAAGCTGCCCATGATCTCGACCATTCATGCTACCGAGTTCGGTCGCAACGCCGGGATTCGCACCGAGGCACAGCGCTACATCAACCGCTGTGAGTGGGAGCTTGCCGATGAGTCCTGGCGAGTGATTGTGTGCTCGAACTTTATGCGTGGGGAGGTCGAGTATGCGCTTAATACTCCCTGGGACAAGATGGACGTGCTTCCCAATGGGGTTGAGACACGGGTGTTTGATGGGCTAGAAGGCGAGGCATGGTGGAGCTTCCGCCGCCGCTTTGCCGACGACGACGAAAAAATAGTATTCTTTATCGGGCGTCCCGTCCACGAGAAAGGGGCGCATGTTCTGGTGCAGTCTCTGCCGTTGGTACGGACGCGGGGTGTCAATGCCAAGCTCATTATCTCAGGCGGCGGCGTCCGAGGACACTTAGAGGCACTGGCAGGGCAGCTTGGGATGTGGCCACATGTCTACTTCACGGGGCGAGTCAGCGACGAAGACCGTGACAATCTCTACCAAATCGCCGATGTCGCTGTTTTTCCGAGTCTCTACGAGCCGTTTGGGATCGTAGCACTAGAGGCGATGGCGGCTCACACACCGGTTGTCGTGAGTGATGCGGGGGGCTTGGCGGAAGTGGTGGAGCACAATATCACTGGCACCACAACCTACAAGGGCGACCCCGATTCTCTTGCTTGGGGAATCGCCCGTGCGGTGCGTGATCCCGGCCACTCCCGCTGGATGGCACAGAACGCCTATGAGCGTGTGGAGAGCATCTTCAACTGGGACGTGATCGCCGCCGATACCCGAGCTGTCTACGAGCGGGTCTGGGAAGAGTACAAAGCGAGCACTTGGGGAGGCTCGTAGGATGTTACTCTTTCCCTTAGCCACGCTCAGCGCAACCGTGCAGCCTCCTATGAACATTACCACTCTCCAGACTGCCCTGAAAACGGCCAAGCCCAGTGCCAGCCTTGCCGAACCACTCCGCAAGTGGCTCGGAGCCGAGAACCTCAAGCGCGGTGTCCTCAAGACAGACGAGCTTAAAGTCGCGTTTGCCATTGAGCTCACTGAGGGCGAGCCCGAACCAAAGCTACTCTCCGACGACGGCACCTGGTCGCTTCCCCTCAAGCGCATTGAAGCCTCCACGATCTGGGTGGCCTCCACTACACTGCCTGAGGGCTTTGGGACGCGCTGGAAGTTCGAAGTCGGCGGCAAGCCACGGGGTGGCGGCGAGCTAGAAGTCTATACCAACCCGCCCGAGAGCAAGCGCCAGCCGGGTGTGCCTGAGGGGAAGCTCACCCCCATGCCGGTCTGGAAGAGCAAGATCTACGAAGGGACGTTGCGTAACTGGTGGGTCTATGTCCCTGCACAGTACGACGCCAAAAAGCCTGCCGCCGTGATGATCTTCCAGGATGGTCACTCCTACAAAGACTTCGTGCCCGTTGTTTTGGACAACATGATCGCCAAAGGCGAGCTGCCCGTCTCCATCGCGATCTTCCTTGCCCCCGGCCATAAGGGCGATACACCTCCCGAGAGCGGCTGGAATGGCAACAACCGCTCGGTCGAGTACGATACGGTCTCGGATCGCTACGCTAAGTTCATCGTGGACGAGATCCTCCCGGAAGTGGGCAAGAGCTACTCCCTTCGACAAGATGCGGCTGGGCGCATGGTGGCGGGAATCTCCAGCGGTGGCATCTGTGCCTTCTCCCTGGCGTGGTTCCGCCCCGACCAATTCCATAAAGTGCTCTCGTGGGTGGGCAGCTTCACCAATCTGCAGGGCGGCCCGACCGGTGTCGCAGGAGGCAATACCTACCCCGCGATTATTCGAGACCGACGCGGCTGGGATCAGAAAGGCGAGTCCAAGCCAATTCGCGTCTATCTGCAAGATGGGGCCAACGACCTAGACAACAAGGCGGGAAGCTGGCCGCTCGCGAACCAGGATATGGCAAAAGCGCTCGCCTTCGGTCAGTACGATTTCAAGTTCGTCTTTGGCAACGGCTTCCACGGCGACCGTCACGGGCGTGCCACCCTTCCCGACGCGCTCCGCTGGCTCTGGCGCGATCAGAATAAGCCGTAAAGTTCAGAGCGCCCAGACGCGGATATAGTCAATCTCCATCTGCGAGGGAAACGGGGTGCTGGCATCGGGGAAGCCGGGCCAGTTGCCCCCAACTGCAAGGTTTGCAAGAACATACATCGGCTCCTGTGGGACATGCTCACGGGTGCGATAGCGCTCGACTCCGTCCACGCTCCAGACCAGCACATCGGGCTTCCAGTCTAAGGTAAACGTGTGAAATCCCGCCGAGAAATCTATCCCACGTAGCTGCCCTTGAACGTTGACCGTTCCCGCGGTGGTTGCGCGCCAGTGGTTCGTAAAGTAGACACAAGTGAGGTCGTGGCCCAGAATCTCTAAAACATCAATCTCGGGGGGCCAGGCTTTACTCGTAGGAAGTAGCCAAAATGCCGGCCAGAGCCCCTTGCCCTTGGGGAACTTCGCGCGAATCTCGAAGCGCCCATATTTTTG
>NZ_JANNYP010000252.1:0-13193 GCF_031410135.1 Armatimonas sp.
GGCGGATGGCAAGGTCTGCAGTATTTTGTCGATATCGCCACCTTTGGATGCACCGGCCGCCGCTTGCGTGGCGGCTGCCACCGCAGATCCGCCGGCCGATCCAGGCGCCCCGGCAACGGTCGACGAGCCGCCGGGTGCGCCAGCCGGTGCCCCGTGTAGCCCTCCTCACCGTAGGTCGTCCCGTGATCTGAGCAGAAAACACAGAGGCTCGTGCCCCGTGCTCGAAGTGCGTCAAAGAGCGGTGTGAGCTGGCTATCCACGTAGCGCAGAGCCGCCGCGTGGCTTTCGAGCGTGTCGCCGTGCTCACGCGTCTGGCCTGGCAGATAGAAATAGTTCGGCTGGTGCAGTGCCGAGAGATTGAGAAAGAGAAAGATATTTTCCCCCCCGCCCCCCGCTGGGCGGGGGAGTAATAATGCGGTGGCGAGGCGCACTTGGTTTTCGGTGGAGCTGGGCTCGGTCACTCCCAGAGACTCGTCCCAGTGCGCTGCGTCAAAGAGCGAGGGCAGCACGCAGCCCAGGGGCGTTTTCTGGTTAAAGAACCCCACGCCCCCGATGCAGATCGTGTGGTAACCGTGCTGCTTTAGCCCACTCACCAGATCGGGGGCATCAAAGACAGCGGTCTGGTGCGTGCTGGTCTCGCTTCCCGCAAAGCGCGCGGCAAAGAGGCGCGGGTGGGGGCCGGGGGATTTTGGAGTCGGCAAGAATCCCGCAAAGAAAGCGTGGTGCGCCGCATAGGTAAAGCTCCCTGGTGTGTGGCGCTCCTCCCAGCCGCTCGGGGGCAAGACCGAGGCAAGATGGGGGGTGCGCCCCGCCGCCCACTCGGCCACTGCCACGTCGTAGCGCAGGGTATCAAAGGTGACAAGCACGATATCGCCCTGTCCCAAAAATGCGGCGGCATCTAGCATGGGAAACCCAGCGCCTCTAGCTGCGCCTCATACGTGGTCTTTCCCTTATGGAGCGTGCCGGGGAGCAAGTCACCAAAGGCTTTGGCTTCCAGAAGCGCGAGCTTTCGAAAGCCAGGGAGCCACATCACATCCAGACCAAGATGTAGGCACTTGGGGAAACACTGCGCCGCACGCTCGGCCAGCTCGGTGAGGGCATCCCAGGCCGCGCTTCCGACCCGCTCTCGCACCGTGGCCGCATCGGCGCGTTTATTGAGCAGGTGCAGGTTGGTCATGGGGCTCTGGCTCAGGCGGGCGACCACGTGATGGAGCTTTCCCCCGATTACCAGTGCTCTCAGGTCAAAGGCACTGTTTTGCAGGCTCGCTTTGGGGAGCCACTCCTCGGCATGGAGCGTGTGTGGCGCAAGCGCACAGAGGAGGCTATCCAAGGCGTCGGTGCTCTCGATCTCACGAATCCGCCGAGAGTTAAAGAGCGTCCCCCCGACTTGCTCGACCGTGGTGTAGCCTTTCCAGCGGCCCTTGCCATCGGTGCGGATTGCGAGTGCCCCGGAGGCACTGGAGCCATGGGCAAGCTTGACAAATGCCTGGCGTACGCCAAGTGTACTCATGGCTTCTGCAAGCTCAGGTAGCGAGCCGTGCGCTCCCAGGCTCCGAGGAATCGTCAGGCCCGCCTCGGCGAAGCGCTGCTGCGTGGCGCGTTTATCAAAAAGCGTGATGATCTCACAGGGGGCACTGGTGAAGTGGCAGGGTGTCGCGGCGAGCTGCGCTAAAACGCGGCAGAAACCTGCGTACCAGCGTGCGGGAAAGAAAAGCTCTCCGCGCTCCGCCACGTACCCCACCCCAACCAGCGCCGCCTCGACAGCCGCATCACGCCCCAGCGACTCGATACGCACCAGATCGCCCGGCTGAACGTGCGCGGAAAGCTCCGTGCGGCCCTCGATCAGCTCCCGCCAGGGAACGAGAACCGCATCAGGCTGCCCATAGCGCTGGAGCGCCTCATTGAGAAAGCCAACACGGTTGCTTCCTGGGTTGCCAATCACGACCAGCCGCACGGGTTACTCGCTCACTGCGACATAGCGCCATTCCTCATCCCCATCTTTATCGGGTTCCTGTGGATCGCTGGCATCAAGTTCTATTCCGAGTGTCATTAACTTCGTAACTGTTGCCTCGGTCACAAAGTGGTAGTGGATGTCTAATTTTTTAAGTGTCGTGATAGCAGGGCACTCAAGAAGCGCGGTTGCACCAGAGTTACCTAGAGTCCCCAGCGAGAGATCTAATGTCTCGATATGATGCAGCAAAGGCTCGCTGCTCTTGGATGCCAGATGACCCGCCAACTCGTCGGCACGGTCGTAGTCGCGCAGTCCAAGGTAGCGTAGCTTTGGCCACTTTTCGTGTGCTTGAGTCAAGATGGTATGCAGGTCATCGGGCGTGGCATCTCCGCCGTACCTCTCTGTGCCCAGATAGAGCTCCAGATGCTCCAGCTCGGGCAGCTCCGCGATGCTGATTTCCTCGATAACACTCACTGCCAGCCCGCCTGTTTCGACAGCAAGTGACTTTAAGTGAGCGTGCTTCAGCACTCCAAACGTCAGCCCGACCTCATCGCGCATGCCTCCACGAACGGCGAAGTGCTCAAATTTGGGATAGGCATGAAAGAGCGGCGAGACATCCGCCAGCGCGATCCAGGAGACCTCACACTCCTCCGATGTAATATCGCCCAGAAAGAGTGCGGTGAGTGCTGGAAGGTGCTCACGCGCCCCCGCTAGAACCTCGACAACGCTAGTAAGTGTCTCATCGCCATCGGTGAGTGCTCCCCAGGCTCCCACAACTAGCGTCGTGATTGTCTTCACACCAGGTTGCTCCAGAAACTGCGCAAAGCGATCTGCCCAGGTTCCCTCATCTTCCCACTCCAGCCGAATGCGATACGCCGTCTCTGCGCTCAGTGGCCCACTCTCCGGTGTCCAGTCCACAACGGAGAGCCCCTGCCACGTCTCTAAGTTATTGTAGAATCCCATGGCGGATAGTTCGCCAGTCGTATGCGGAGTTCCTACATCAAGTAGCCGGGTAGAATACAAATACCTATGACTGAATCTGAGTTTCTCAAAGCCGCCACGACGGGCGATGAAGCCGCAGCACAAGCCGCGCTGGTTGCGAATCCGGCGCTTGCGGATCTGAAAGGCGTGGATGGCACGCCTGTCTCCCTTCTGGCGCTCTACCACGGACGAAAGGCGCTTGCGGAGGCGATGGGCGAGCTTCGGCACGAGACGCTCTCGATCTTTGAGGCGGCTGCGCTCGGGCGGATTCGAGATGTGTCGGTGCTGTTGCACTTACACAGGGATCGGGCCTATGAGTTCTCGTCGGATGGCTACACCGCACTGCACCTCGCGGCGTTTTTTGGGCACCACTACTGCGCCAAGCTGTTGCTGGAAGAGCGCACCAACCCCAATGCGGTGAGTAAGAACCCCATGCTGGTGACGCCACTCCACTCCGCCGTTGCCGGTAAAGAGGAGGTAGTGGTTGCGCCGATTGTGGCGCTCTTGCTCAATGCAAAAGCGAACCCAAACGCGCCGCAAGCAGATGGCTCTACACCCCTGAAGGTGGCGCAGCAAAACAGCCATGCACAAGTGGAGAAGCTTCTACGAGCTAAGGGGGCTATTTAGGAAACTGTTTTTCCTAGCCTTGAAAATGATAAGTGGGCTGCTTATCTTTATATTTCAGATAATATTTGCGGCTCCAGCGAGGAGCATAAACTATTACACAGGCCAGCTCCTTACTTAGTTCTACTAAGGAAATAAAGGTTTCTAGAGATAGTTGGCCCCAGAGTTTGTTGGAATAATACCAACTTTTCAGAATTATCTTGATTAGGCGTAAAGTGAACATTCCCCTGTTGCCAGTCTTGTAATATAGAACTGCATAACCTTCATGGAGTTTTCCTGAGATAATACCGGGACGTTTTTTTCTAGGCGGATGCATGACAATCGCTTCTGGTACAAATGGAAAATGAATACTTTGAGAGCGAAGACGTTCTCGGAAGTCAGCGTCCTCATGAGAAAAGGGAAAACTGGCATCAAATCCTTTGAACTGTTGAAAAAAAATTTTTTGCACCAAAAAATTACAGGGCCATAAAACTCCCCCAGTTATATTCACTGGGGTTTCATGCGTGAGGGGGCAGTACTCTTCCTCGCAGATGGTCTGTCCCTCGTAGACGAGAGTATCAGGATTGAGTGCGTTGGCATAGCCTTCGAGCCAACTGGGTTTGGGGATGCAGTCGTCATCGGTGAAGGCGATCCACTCGCCGTGCGCATGCTCTACACCGAAGTTTCGATTTGCTCCAGGGCCTTTTCGCGGGCCAGCCACCCAGCGAACCCAGGGGTAGTCCTCTTTGAGGAAGGCTTCGGCAGTGGATTCGCTGCCATCATCGGTGACGATGACTTCGTATTGATCTGCGGGAAATGTTTGTGCGCCTGGAGTTAGCTGATCCAGGCATATCTTCAGAAGGTCGTTGCGGTGCCGTGTGGGAATCACGACACTAATCAAAATGCTACTCTCATTCACGCCGTATTATAGTTCATGTAAGACGGTCTTACCAGAAGCATCCTGCAAGTACCGCGCGAGCTGTGTGGTGAGTATGGGGGCTTCGTGATGGGGCGCCATGATCTGGAAGGTTTTATCGAGAAGCTCGGGTTAGCGTTTCCCGATGACGCGTAGGGCTTCGGCGAGGTAGTCGCGCTGGGCTTGGTCGTCGGCGAGTAGAAAGCCTGCTAGCTCGGCAAGCGTGGTCTCGCCCTCCGTATAGGCTTGGGCTATCAGTGCTTGGAGCTTTTCGAGCTGGCTGCGCTCGTAGAGAAGGGCGTCTACGCAGACGCATGTGGCTTCCTCGCAGGGGGGCTCTTGGCAGCCGTGGCAAGCCTCCCAGCCGCCTTTGCGGGTGAGCCACTCCTGGAGTCCCAGAAGATGCTTGCTCTCTTCGTAGCTCCAGTGGGTCCAGAACCACGCTCGGCCTTGGCTGGCGCGTAGTAGGTTCTGATTGATCGCGGCGTAGTCGGGCAGGAGGGTCGCATCCCGCCAGAGTGCCAGTGTCGCTTCAATCAGTGCTGTACTGGGTGCACTGGCCTCGGCTTCTGTCGGCCAGCTCACCGAGATCCACGGGTTCTATAGGCGCTCCGCATCGGCGCGGACGAAGTGCGCTTTGTAGAGTGTGTAGACCTCCCGCTCGGTCTCTTTATCGAGCATCACGCCCATAAACCCCGAGCAGTGGTTGCGCCGATTGTGGCGCTCTTGCTCAATGCAAAAGCGAACCCGAACGCGATGCAGGCCGATGGCTCTACGCCGCTGAAGGCAGCGCAGCAAAACGGCCACGCACGAGTAGAAAAGCTCCTTCGTGCCAAAGGCGCACTCTAGCGCCCGGTGGATCTCATAGCGATTACATCGTCCTTCGCTTCGCTATACCACAACTATGAGCCTGAAACGAGTGGGTCGGCGTGGGTATCTCCTGCCCGTTTGATAGCATCCCTGACTGCATCTTGGCGGCAAGGCCAGTAGCCTATCGCCTAGGAAGTACTATTCAGAGCGAATCTTGCTTCCCGACGAACATGAGGATCTGGGTCTTGGCAGAGCCTGATGAGGAGCACTCGGATTTTCTCGTGAGGGAGGCGGCGTAGGGCATGTGCTGCTGCTGCCCGGAGGTAGGGTGTGGGATGCACGGAAAATCGTGTGATTGTTCTTAGGCTTCGCACAGATCCGGCATTTCCGAGAGCGAGTAGCACTAGGCGTTGCTCACTCTCATCTTTGGTTCGAGCCAGATGCGCCTCCAGGCGATCTACAACCACTTCTTGCTGTACCCCGGTTAGAGCATGGGCCAGTGCACCAAGCGCGAGGAGTGCTCCTGAGTTGGCGCAGTGGCGTGGGTTATAGGCAATGGTCTCTAGTGCCTTAGTACTCTCCGGTAAGGGGTTGGATAGGTTGGCAAAGCATCCCAAAATTCGTAGGGTTGTGTTGGAATCTCGAGAATACCGCCCCAAAAGGGCTAGGAGGGCACGCTGTGCCTCAGGAGTGCCGATACTGGCGAGTGCTTCGGTGACTAGGGCAAAGCGAGTCTCTCTTGCACTCTTCGGTTGCAAAGACTCCACAAAGCGCATACAGAGCTCGGGGTGGAGATAGAGGAGTGCTTGTAGCTTCAGCAGAGCCGACATCCGTGCTTTACCATCCCGAAGTGGCCCAGAAAGCAGAGCGTTGATGCTGGTGTAGGTTTCACTTCCGAGAGTTTTCGCCTTAAGCTGTCTCTCAAAGACCTCAGGGGCAAGCGAGACTAACAAGCCTGTCGCCACAAGGTTTTGGAGCGCGACGGGGCGTCGAGAGTGTACTATTGTCGGCAGGGCTGTGAGCTGGAGTGTCTCCTGCGAGGTGCCGACTTGCTTTCCTCCAAGCAGTGTCTGCTGGCTTCGTGTGTGCTGAAGTGTCTGGACGAAGCCACTTGCCGCCAGTGTCAGCTTCCCAACTCCTTGCACGGTCGTCTGAGTGGCGACTCCGCGCTGTCCGGGCCGCGTTATGAGCGCTTGAGCCCCGCTGAGGCGTCTTTGGTAGCGCCGTAGCCAGAGACGCTCCTCCGATTTTTCATAACGGACTTCGTAGCGCCCCCCGGCTTCGTCCTCAGTAAAAGTGCCTGCACTCGGAGCGGCAAAAACGGCGGGGCTCAGTGCCATCCGGAGAAGCGCCGCGGCTGCGGGGGGAAGTGTGGGTGGCAGAAAGAGCTGCGCGACGCGCCCCTGTGCATCCAGCTGAAGCCTGAGTAGGCTCTGCGCGAGTGCTTTTTCAAGCTTGTCTTCTTGTTCGTGCTGCTTCGTTTCTCCTTGCTGAAAAGTGACTTGCGGAGCAGATAGAGCTAGAGTAAGTGTCTTCTGTCCTTGTTGTGGTTCGAGTGTGAGCTTTACCAAGAGCCCCAGAGTGAGCCGCTGGCCATTGGCCTCACCCTGGCTCTCGTAGCGAAGAAGAAAGCGCATGTCTCTCATTTCTTTATCTTTCACTGCCCTGCGGGGAGCACGGGGATGGGCAGGAGCACGGGATCGTCGCCAAACGAGGCGATCACACCACTTTCTTTGAAGCCTTCCCACGAGAAGAGATCGGCATCCCAGAGAGTCTTGCGCTTGATCCGAAACGGGTCGGTAAAGGTCGGGGACCAGTAGCCGAGGCGCACAAAGGCATGGACATTTCCCTGGAGCGCGGTGAGGCTATGGCTAACTTGCAGAGGGGTGCGGATCGCATGGTGCGCGATTCCCTTGTGGCTCTCGATTGTGGGCTGCATCGCGGCGGTGAAGTCAATCTGGTAGTTCACCAGAGTCAGGTTGGCTCCCACACCTCCCTCAATCTTGGCAATGGGGAAGCCGACTGCCACACTGGCCTCTGCAAAAACCGTACTGGTGATAAAGGGCGAGACCCCAAAGCTCAACCCCGAGCTGGCGTCCGCGCTAATCCCTACCTTGAGTCCTCCTTCGCCGTGTGCTCCGATAGTGCCAACAGCGCTGATGCCGGGGATGATGGGAATTTCGATATCGTAGCGAAAGTCAATGGCCTTGGAGTAGGTCTGGGTAAGGCTTAGAGTGTCGCCAGCCTGGTCAATCGGGGCGATCAGATCTACACCCAGCACGGAGACCTCCGCATGCAGCTTGTAGCGGCTCCCTGGTATACGGATACGGGGTCGCCCCGTGAAAAGGCGACGGGTATCTTTTGCCTCCACGAGGCCGTGCACCAGCGAGGCATTATTTCCTAGAATCGTGGCGTTGAGATCGGCACTTGCCCGTGCGACGCGCTCATCACCGGCTCCCTTCACGGCCACACCCGCTTGTAGCCCGACGGCAAACCACTCGTTGCTGCCAAGCTCTAGGGCGACGGACTTCTCGCGCTGGAAGGTCTCGGGGCCTTTGTAGCGATCCTGCTCCCAGATCGCGGCGGCCAATTTCCGCTGGTTATCTATCAGGGTCTGGAGGCGAGCCTCTAGCTGGCTGGCACTCTCACGAATGCCTTTAACTTTGGGAGTGAGGGTAGCAAGCTTGGTGTCCCGAAGATTCTTGAGGTTTGTGGACTGCTGACGAAGCCGCGAGGCATTTAGCGTCGGACGCACCTGGAAAAGCGGCTTGGTCTCTTCGTCATCGGTGTAGAGCGAGTAGCCATCTTTGTTGAGAGTGCGCTCCAGCTCATTTTGGCCGTCTTGCGCCTCTTGTACCGTGATGCTCTGGCGATCCGCTGTGGTGATCCGTCGGTTTGGTTCTACAGGCCGCCCATTTTCTTTGAACTCCAGGGCCTGGAACTTCGTGACTGGTGTACGTCGCACCAGCCCGAGCTTCTCACGGCTGAGATCTATGCGACCTTTCCGAACCGCGTTTTGCGGCACGGCTGTCCCTAGGTTGGTGAGCGGCCCGACGGAAAACGGCTTGAATCGGGGAATCACTTGGACTTTGGGGGGCTGCGCCAGTGCAAACGCGGCCAGGCTCATCGAGAGAGCGACGAGAGTGAGAGTTCGTGCTTTCATCTAGTTGTCTGCTTTCTCGATCGTGAGATCGTAGGTGACGCGCTCTTCAGAAGTATCGGTTGTGCCCTCGCTCCAGATCTGGATGAGAAATGTCTTGGGCTTTAAGAGCGTGATGATTTTTTCTTCCCGTTTTTGCGTGTTGGGCTCGCCGTTGATCATCAGATGATCCCCCGAGGGGTTGAGCAAGATCCCACGTGCATCTTTCAAGAACACATTCACAAAGGGGCGCCCCGCTGACTTTGCGCCCACGGAGATACTCCACTTGCCCGCAGGAATTACCGCCTTGTAGTAGGCGGACTGGTTGTGCTCAAGCTCGCCCCCGACTCCCTCATCGGTGCCGATCACCGCATCTTTGATGGTGGCGGAGTAGCCAAGCGGGACAAAGTCTTTCTTCGTAGTGGGGACAATCGTGAGCCAGTAGTGTGTCTCGGTCTCGTCGCCGTTTTTCAGCCGGAGCCGTGCCGCCAGATTGCTCTTGAGGGAGAGAGTCTTGCCGGTACGCCACTCGGTGATGTTTTCTGCCCACGAGAGAAACTCACCGTTAAAGCCTGCCAGGCTAGAGCCATTGCGCTTGAGAACGGAGAGTCCGCCGTAGACACGCCGCGCATTGAGCCCCTTGCCGTCTACTAGAACCGTGTACTCCCCGGCGGGAAGCTCGATCGAGAAGTCCTGGGATTCGTCTTTGTCTAGCTCTACCAAGAGTGTTGTCCCAAGAGTGAGCACCGTTGCTGCTCCTGATTTTTGTGGCTTGGCCGGAGCTTCGTCTTGAGCAACTTGAACAAAAGGAAATCGCATGGCTTGCGCCGTTAGTGTGAGAGCGGAGAGCGCTCCGAGAGCCAGAAATAAACGAGATAGTTTCATGGTGAGTCCACCTTTCTATAGCGCTATTATCCGCACCAGGCGTGACAAGAGGCGTGACAAAAACAGAGGATTTTTGGTGATTGGTGTGCAATAAGTGGTGTAGAGATGCTGCGGATTTGCCTTCTGGGGAGCTATACGGTCGCGGACACAGAGGGAGCGGCGATCTCGCTGTCCTCAAAAGCGGCGCGTGCACTTCTGGTGCTGTTAGTTCTTGCACAGGGTGAGCCGCGTGAGCGCCTTGCTCTTGCTGCCAAGCTCTGGCCGGAGGCCGATGACTCCCTTGGGCTTTTTTACTTGCGCCGCACTCTCTCCGAGCTTCGCCGTGGCCTTGGCCTGCATGCCACGCGCGTGTGTACTCCCACCGCCCATACGCTTGCGTTTGCGACCGAGCCGACATTCTTCTGCGATATGCTTGCTTTTGACCAGGCTATCTCAAAGGCGGCTTGGGACGATGCCATTGCGCTGTACTTAGGCGCACTCTGGCCCGATACCGACTTTGAGTGGCTGGCTCAGGAGCGCGGTCTGCGTGAAGAGAGCCTGCTTGTGGCTTTAGAGCGAGCGGCCCAGCAAGCACGCAAAAACGGGGAGAGAGAGCGGGCAAAAGGCTACCTGCGTCAGGCACTGGCCAGAGAGCCCTTGCGTGAGCTCGTGGTACAGCTACTCATGCAAGTCCTCGCCGACGAAGGTGACTTGGTGGGAGCGCGGCAGGTCTTTCGAGCACTGCGGCGGCGCTTGGTGGAGGCACGGCTTGGGGAGCCGTCTGCGGAGACGCAAGAAGTCCTAAACCAGCTAGAGCGCCCCAAGTCTCTTTCTCTTTCTCTGTCTCCGGCTCCCCGAACCCTTCCCACTCCCCTGACGCGCTTCTTTGGCCGCGAGACGGAGTGCGAGGCACTGGTGCAGCTTCTCACCGACCCTATTGCCCGCTTGATTACCCTCACCGGCCCCGGTGGAATCGGCAAGACGCGGCTGATTTTAGAGGTGCTTCATCGGTCGCTACCCGACCATAAAGACCTCTGGTTTATTCCCCTCGCGGAGCTGACAGAGGCGGCGCGACTACCTCAGGTTCTCTGGCAGGCGATTGCACCGGGGGAGGCCACCGACGATCCCCTGCGCTCTTTGATCATGAGGCTTGATGGGATAAATACCCCTCTGCTGGTGTTGGATAACTTTGAGCAGCTTGTGGGAAAGCTCTCCCTTCGTTTCTTGCAGCAGCTCTTAGAGGCCGTGCCAAGCCTGACTTGCCTGGTGACCTCGCGCCGAAAACTTCAGCTGACGGGGGAGCGCCTCCTCACACTGACACCGCTTGCTGTTCCCGAAAAGCCGGGCAAGCCCGAGCGCCTGAGTGAGTTTCCCAGTGTCCAGTTCTTCGAAGACCGTGCCCGTGCCGTGCGCCCCGACTTCCAGCTCACGGAGCAGAACATGGCGGCGATTGCGGCGCTCTGCTGTCACACGGAGGGCGTTCCTCTGGCGCTGGAGCTGCTCACCACGCACTTGCGCTTGCTCACCCCGGAGACACTGGAGAGCTACATCGCGGGTAGTACGTTCTCGCTCCTCGCAGGCTCCAGTGCCGCCCTCCCCGAGCGTCACCAGAGTGTCTGGAGTGCAATCGAGACCACGGTTGCACTTCTTCCCCCGGGTCTTGACCGCGCTTTCTTTGCGCTCAGCACCTTCCAGGGAGGCTGGACTCTAGCAGCGGCGCAAGCTCTCTTACAGCTCGAAACCCCTATTGCGACACTATTGCTTCTAGAGCAGCTCGAAGCCTTTTCTCTGATTCACGGGGAAGGTAGCCGCTTTACCCTCCTGGAGACGGTTCGTGAGTTTGGCGCTCAAGCCCTCACCGAGCAGGAGAAACAGGAGCTGCGTGAGCGCCATGCTACCTATTTTTTAGCCTGGGCGGAGCAGCACGAGCCTCAGCTAGCCCAGCGCCAGCAGTCGCTTGCACTGGATTCCACGGCAGCCGACTGGTCCAATCTCGGGCTCGCGATGGCGCAGCTTGTGCCAGAAAAGAAGCTACGTCTGGCTTGTTTTTTAGCAATTTACGTCATCGTGCGCTCGGTGGGACTGGAGCTGCTGACTGAGGCGCATGCTGCGGGGCAAGAAGCGGATCTTGTCGGCACGCACACCATGGCAGATCTTGACAATCGCCTGGGAGCTATCTTCGCACAGCGCCGTGCATTTGCGCTAGCTGAGGAGCATATCCATGCGGCGCTTCGTACTTATCAGGTGATTGCGGACTATCGAAAGTCGGGGATGGCGCTGATTAACCTGGGCAATATTGCCATGGAGCATCAAGACTGGTCGAAGGCGGAGCAGCTCTTTACCCAGGCGGTTCCTCTTCTGAAGTCGGCTGCGGAGCTGCGGGGGCTGAGCATTGTGATGGGCAACCTTGCCCTTGCCGCGCTGAGACAGGGGCGCTTGGAGCAGGCAGCGACACTCCTTCACGATGCCTTGGCGCTCCGTGAGAGCCTGGGAGACCTACGTGGGATCGCGATTGTTTTTCTTATTTTTGGTGAGCTAGCTCGTGAGCGAGAAGAGTATGTCCAAAGCCAGGCACACTACGAGCACGCGCTAGCCGAGTTCCGCATGCTCAACGACCAAGCGATGCTTTCGAATGCTTTCGAAGGGCTTGCCGAGCTTAAAGTGGCGATGGGAGAGTTCGCAGCTGCGGCTTCCTACTTTGGGGGCGCATTCCATGCCCGCGTCGCTGCGGGCATGGACACTGCAAGCCCAAGCGAGCCTGCCATAAACGCCACAAAAGCGGCACTGGGCGACGATAGATTCGCCCAGCTCTTTGCAGAGGGAAGTGGCCTTATTGAAGATAGGTCGCTAGTGCTGTAGCCAGCTCGGGGGCTTCGTGGCTGGCGGCGACGGTGTTGAGTGCTTCGGTAAGGCGCTCGGGGTAGTGGCTGCCGATAATGCGGAGTGCCTCAGCTAAGTAGTCGCGCTGGGCTTGGGTGTCGCGGATAATCCAGGTTACCAGCTCGGCCAGAGTGCTCTCGCCCTCAGCTTGCGCCTGTATTTTCAGCGCTTCTAGCTTCTCTAACTGGCTTAGCTCGTAGAGGTAAGCATCCACACAGACCCCCGTGGCTTCGTCGCACGGTGGCTCCCAGCGGTACTGGGTCAGAAGCTCTTCAGCGGCACTGCTCAGTGCGTCTTCGTCCCAGCCACCCCGCCGCTGGAGCCACTCCAGAAATGCCACCAGATGCTTGCTTTTCTCATAGGTCCAGTGGGTCCAGAACCACGCGCGGCCTCGGCTGGCGCGTAGTAGGTTCTGGTTGATCGCCGCGTAGTCGGGCAGAAGGGTCGCATCCCGCCAGAGTGCCAGGGTCGCCTCAACTAGCGCGGTGCTGGGCGCACTTGCCTCGGCTTCTGCCTCTGTTGGCCAGACCACCGAGCTCCATGGGTTCCACAGGCGCTCCGCATCGGCGCGGGCGAAGTGCGCTTTGTAGAGTGCGTAGAGCTCCCGCTCGGTCTCTTTATCGAGCATCGCGGCGGCAGAGCGCTCGGTGGTGGCGTTCTGCCGTGCGTTGAGTTCGTCGTCTTCGTGGCTGCGTAGCATAATGATTGCCTCTTGGTATCATAGAGCCCGAGTCCCAGTCATGGGCCAAACGGCCTATTTCACGGAACCGATGCCTAGGGAAAGGGGTTAGAGAGATATGGATTTTCCTCAGACAACCAGTATTCATTTAGAGCTAGGCACCGTGCGCCAGCCCTACAACAGTGCACGCATCTTTGGCGACACAGGCACAAAGTTCTCCCTGCGCGATCTAATCGGCAAAGGGAGCTTTGGCTATGGCCGTGTTACCGTTCTAAGCCCTCTTAATGACAACCACACCCTGCGCCTTGTGGTGGCACCACTGGGCTACTCAGGGACGGGGCAGTTTGCCGCCCCCGTGCGCTTTCAGAAC
>NZ_JANNYP010000253.1:0-1577 GCF_031410135.1 Armatimonas sp.
ACCTACCTGTGGAACGTCGGGCACGCTGCCCACATCGTCACCACAAGTACAAGGCCAGAGAGCCCACTGGTTCTAGCGGACTACGGGATCACCGAGGAGCTTTGCAGGCAGTGGCGACCGGATATGGATGATGAGCGGGCCATGCGCCTTGACCTCACCGTACCCCACATCGTCGCTGTCCTAGAAGATCGCACCGTGATTCTGTGCTGCTGGATGCGACTCTTCAAAGCAGTCAGGGATGGAGTCACCGAGCTTCCCGCTTACTGGCTCAACGCCGAGGATGCGGAAGGCTGCTTGGTCTTTCACCTGACACCCGAGACACCAGAAGGAGAAGAATCGTGAAAAAGAGTATGGATCAGCGCTTCGAGATGGAGGATGACAAGGGCAGAAAAGCAGACTGCCGTGTTCGAGTCTTCCTCCCACAAGCGGAAGAAGAAATGAACGATGCCGTCGTGCTACTGGGATGGTCGCCCGCCATACCTGACTTCGCTACCGGCCCTTGGATGGAAACGATTCTCTCCGGCTTTCGTGAGGGATTGGCGGATGTTCAGTCTGACCTGGAGTTTCTCCTCATCGAGTGGTACGAAGCGCGCTGCTACAAACTGAGCAGTGTCATCGTAGACTTCGAGGAGGAGATAGGTCTGGTGCTCTTCAAGGATCTGATGCCAAGCTGTAACAGTGCGGCGGCGAACTTGAGAGCAGGCAAGCGCAAGCCAAAGGCGGCGGACAATGCGCCTGTGGTTCGTAAGCGCCGCTCGGTGTACTGGCTCCCCTTGTGTCGCGAGGCCGTGGAGGATGTGGTGGGCGAGAGCCTGGATGCTCCCGTCCTAGAGTCGGATGAGCCTTCGGATTTCGATCCGGTCTACTCCATAAAGGAAAGGCTGGTGACAGCTTGAAAGGAACCACTCCTGCTGAGATCGTTTACGATGGCCCCTGGCACTATCAGGGATACCATGGCGTGAAGTCGGTCTGCTACCTGAGGCTTTACCAGCCTAAAGAATCAGATGGGCAGCCTAAAGAACCCAGACCGGCCATCGCGATCTTCACTGAAATCGAGTCCAATCCTGGAACTTCGATTACAAACAGGGTCGAGGTTCTAGCAACGCTCGCCTGGCAGTTCTTACAAAAGCCTGATGCGGCTCCTGTAGTCATCGAGCACTATCCCAACCGAGGAGTGCACAACACCCACACAGATCGCTGGCAGTTTCCTGAGAGCTTCGACTTTGTTGAGTTCGACAAGAAGCCTGATGGCAGTTTCGAGAAACCAACGTGGCGGAGAATCCCCCACGCCGAGGTCGAGAAGCTCATCGGAAAACCGTTTCAAGAATAAAAGAGACACATCACTGACCCGCAGTATTCACGCTGCGGGTTTTTCATAACTCAATTACTTAACCATGAGAGAAAGAAATTCACAGTATTTATATTTCTCATTTTATGAGATAATTGCAACGCGTAACAAAGTATAAACAATCCTATTATTACTTAATGGAACCATTACCATCACAAAAAATGCAGTTAAATTTTTACAGACGACCAGCTATCATCATGGTTACGTCCGTAATATTAGCATCTCTGCT